>CAZNMS010000319.1:0-9883 GCA_964573505.1 uncultured Planctomycetaceae bacterium
GAACGTCGTCCCGCTGCGGCTCGGGATGGAATCCCAAGCTACTTTTCGGGGCAGAACTTCGCTCGACGTCCAAGCTACGACGACTCGGAGCGGCTCATTGCGACTTAAAGAATGGTCGTCATTTCCCTGATCTGCTTGGTGGCGATGCCGATGGGGCGGTCGAGTGGGATGCCCATGCACGCCAGCAGCGTTGAGAGCAGGTCGCCTTGATTGCCTTTGATGTCGCTCAGGAATTGACCGGTCTTCAGTGAGCCACCGCCTTTGCCCGCGATGATGAAAGGCAGGTTCTCGCGCGAGTGCTTGTCCCCGTCTTCCAGTCCCGAGCCCCACAGCATCATGCAGTTATCGAGCAGTGTGCCGTCGCCTTCTTTGAGGCTCGCCATCTTCTTCACCATGTAGGCGAACTGCGAAATATTGAAGGCTGTAATCGCCGCTACTTTCGACTTCGGATCGGGATCATTTCCGTGATGGGTGTAAGAGTGGTGCTCGCCCCGGAAGCCGAGTTCGGGATAGCTCACACCGTTGGGCGTCGAGCCGATGTAAGTGCTGACTCGCGTCGTGTCCGTTTGAAACGCCAGCACGGTGAGGTCGCACATGACCTGCATATACTCGCTGCGCTTGTCGCCTTCGGGGATCTTGATGTCGATCGGCGGCGAATCGGATGTGTCGCGCTTGCTGGCGCTGACTCCCGCGGTTTCGAGCGCGGCTTCCTTCTGTCGTTGTTCAATCGCCGCGATGCGACGCTCAACCGTGCGAACGCTGTCGAGGTACTCGTCGAGCTTGTGTTGATCGTCCTGCGGCAGCTTCTTGCGCAGCTCGCGCGCTCCGCTGATGACAACGTCGAGCAAGCTGCGATCGAGCGGATCACGCTTCGAGCCGGCACCCTGCTTGTCTTGCTTGCCGAAGAGCCGATTCAACACGTTGCGTGGGTCGATCTCGGCCGGCATCGCCTGAGTCGCCGACCGGAAGCTGCAATGCGTGTAGTAGCCCTCGTTGAGACCTTCTTGATTCTCTTTGTGAGTCTGCGGCATGGTCGCCAGTTCGAGCGACGGCAGCGATGTGAACTCACCGACGTAGTTCGCCGCGATTTGATCGGCAGAAATCCCGATGTCGATCTGCCCGCGATGGTCTGCATTAGGCAGCTTCGCCGTGAGCCATGTCGACAGTTCCAAAGCATGCGGCGCTCCGTTGAACGGCTTGATCGACACGCCCGAGATGCCCTTCACCATCAGGCACTGATCAATGATCGGCTTCAGTGACTCCAGCGCTGGCGACGGCTCAGTGAGGAACGTCTCCGGGCTCTTCGGCCAGAACTGATCCATGACGACGCCATGCGGCATATACATGAACCCGAGCCTCACCGGCGGCTTCGCCTTGTTAGCAGGCGAAGTCTCGGCCCAACCCATCGTGCTGAGCAGCGGCAGCGCTAGCGACGCGCCAAGCCCCTTCAAACAAGTGCGACGATCGAGAATGTGCTTGCTGAGCATGGCGGAGTTCCTGAGGGATGTAACAAATGGCACAGGCTGTTGATGTCTTTGTGGTCGCCTTTCGCTCCGCGAAAGAGCGGCTTGTTAGAACGAGCAGCTCAATCAGATTCAGGATGAAGCTGCATCGTCGTTTTCATCGAACGCGAAGAGTTCCGGCAGGCGGCACTTGAAGCCGGGGACGACATCCTCACCGCTGAGTTCGTCATCGCCTCGCAGTGTCTGAGTCGTGCCGTTGATTCGATGCACATACACCGTCTTCGTCTCGGGAACGACAACCCAGACGAGCTTCACTCCGATCTTCTGATACTCCCAAATCTTGATGTCGATCTCGGCGAACTCGTCGCCGGGCGAGATGACTTCAACAGCGAGATCCGGCACGGTCTTGCAATAGCCCTTCGGCAGACTCGGCAGTCGTCCCCGAGCAATGAAGGCGACATCAGGCTTGCGGAACTTGTCGGCATCCAGAGGGAAGGCGTCTGCATAACACTGAAACGCGGTGTTGGCGCCGAAGACGCGACCGAGTCGATTTGATTGGCAATGGTTGACCAGCAGTCCCGCGAGCAATGTCGCAATCCAATCAGACTCTGTGCCCATTGGCTTCTCCACATACTCGCCATTGACGAACTCGCAGCCTTCGCGATCAAGCACGCCACCACACGCGTCGCCGACAACGGTCGAAGCAGGCTCGGTAGGTAAATCAACAACTAAGGACATTGTTGGACTCCAGTCACAACGCAATCGGAAGCGGACACTTCGAGACCACCATTCGTCATTCGATAGGTTAATGCGGGGCTTACACGAACGAGGATGGAATCACTTGCTCCGGCGTACTGCCAGAAGATCGGTCACATACCGTTCTCCGTATTCTGTCAGCACCCAGCGAAACTTATCTGTCTTTATGCTGCGATGGAGAAAGCTGGTTTGCAATTGTGTTGGTGCTTGTGTTTCGGTTTCTCTCAAATGCGTAACAATGCCGATGACTCGGAATTGGATGCGTATTGCCTCAAAACTGGACCGGGCGATTTGAAAATCCGACCAAGACCGTAGCACGCCAGCGACCGGTTCGTTCTGAAAATGCCGATTTATTGCGTTCCGAATAACGACTTCTTCCGGCTCAGAAAGCAAATTACGAGCAATAATATTAAGAATCGCATCCCATGTTGTCTGTATCGTTAAATTCTCCGTTTGTTCCTTCGCACCCTCGTCGGATTTTGACGCATGGAAAATTAATGAGATCGAATCATTTCCTTGTGCCAGCTCACTGTTTCGCGTTCCTGAATCATATTCGACTAGTTGCTTTTCCAACTCTTGAACGCGTTTCTGAAGTCTAATTGTCTCTGTCAGGATGTCGTCGCTCGGGAGTTCGTTAGCTCGAATCCATCCGACGGCATCGGCATAGCTCATTAGATGAACCATCCCGATTGTGACGCACCCAGCCAGTTCGGCTGCGTTTTCCCAGTGTTTTACGTGTTTTGACTTCTTGACGAGTTCGTAAAATGCTCGCAGCTTTCTGCGACCCGGTTCTGTGGGCTCTGAATTCTCAAATGCGAGTTTTTGGATGTTTGAATGCAGAAAACCGAGAACAGGCTTCTTTTTCTCGACGGCGTATTGATATTCCTTCTCGGTGAAGCCCATTCCTTGAGAGTCTAATGAGCCGTATCTGCCTGCTAGGATTAAGATATAATAATCGCTTTCGTCGATCACACGCTTAATGAGCGACCATGCGTCATCGTCGGTGGCAGGAAACAACTCCATTCCCGCTGGGATGCAATTCATTTCGAGAAGTGATTGCATCACTCTTGCGCGTTCTTCGCGAAGATCGACGTAGGTGGAGCTTACAAAGACTTGATATCGTTTTTTCATAAAGCCAGTCTGAAAAAAAATACTCAGTTGATGCCGGATATTGAGGGTCGGGGCTTCGTTACAATACCTCGCGTGGCGTCGCTCACCAGATTAAGGATTGAATCGCAGATCACTTTTTGAAATGTGTTAACGTACGCGGCGATGGGTGAAGGGGTAGCTGAGGACGACTTCGGTGATCAGCGTTTGCATGCGGTTGTCGTCTTTGGAGAGTGACTCCATCACGCGGTCGACGACGAATTCGTCGTAGCCTTCGAGCGGTCGGCAGAGGGCATACGAGAGCAGCTTCTCGGTGAGGTTCCTCACCACTTCGGTCTTTCGCGCGGCGATGATCGCCTTCAGTTCTTTCGGCGTCGTGAAGCGTTGACCGTCGGGGAGTTCGCCGGCAGCGTCGATCGGGCCGCCGGAGTCGTCTTTGTCTCGCCAGCGACCGATGGCGTCGAAGTTCTCTAAGCCGAAGCCGATCGGATCGAGGATCTTGTGGCAGTTCGCGCAGACGGCGTCGGTGCGATGCAGTTCGGTGCGTTGCCTCAGTGTCAGCTTCGCGACTTCTTTCTGATCCTGCTTCTCCAGCGCGGGCACGTTCGCGGGGGCCGGGGGCACTCGTTCGCCGAGCACTTGTTCGAGCACCCACACTCCGCGTTTCACGGCACTGGTGCGTTCGGGGAAGGACGTCATCGCCAGGATGCCCGGCATGCCGAGCACTCCGCCGCGATTGGCGTCTGTCAGTGACACCTTTCTCATTTGCGGCCCTGTAACAGTTGTTTCAAGGCCGTAGACCTTCGCGAGCGGTTCGTTGAGAAACGTGTAATCGCTATCGACGAAGCTCACGATGCTGCGGTTCTCGCGCAGGATGCTGTCGAAGAAGAGCCGCACTTCATCGTGCATGGCGGTCCGCAGCGTGAGATTCATCTGCGGGAACTTCGCCGGGTCAAAGGTCTTCTCCTTCAAGCCGCCGATGCCGAGCCACTGGACTCCAAAGCCATCAAACAATGCTTGCGAACGCGGGTCGTCGATCATGCGTTTGACCTGCGCTTTGAGGACGTCGGGTTCATGCAGCGTGCCGCTGTCCGCGAGCCCGCCGAGTTCCGCATCGGGCATTGTCGACCACAGGAAATAAGACAGACGCGAGGCAAGTTGATGGTCATCGAGTGGCACGATCGACTGACCGGCAGGCGTCTCTTTCTCGGGCGTGATGAAGAGGAACTGCGGAGAGACGAGTACCGCCTTCACCATCAATCGCAGCGACTCGGGGTAAGTGAGTTTGTTCTCTTGCCCCAGATCAAAGACTCGCAGCAGCACTTCGACTTCGTCATCGGAAAGAGGTCGCCGAAACGCAGTGCGAGCGAACGAACGAGCGACTTTGCTCGCGGCCATTCGCAGATCGCTGTCGGGTGCCGGAGCGTCGCCAAAGAGTTGCTTCTGGCGCTCGGTCGGCGGCCCGTTCTTCGGTCCCAAGGCGCGGTTGAGTGCCTCGTGCGCGATCTCGAGATACTGCTCCGACAGCAGCGGCGAGATCGTGTTGAGATAGCCCTCGCCCGGCACGTCGTCGGGAAGTTGAGCCGCGACAGACGAATTAACGCCCAAGAGATCGCGCAGCGTGTTGCCGTACTCGATCTTCGTCAGACGCCGAATCACGAACGCGCCAGGATCAGGCGGGCTGAGGAATTTGACCGTCGGCACCCACTCGATGAACTTCTGCCTTTCCTCATCGGTCGGCTGCTTCTTGGCGTCCTTCGGCGGCATCGCATGCGTCTTCACGTTGACCAATGCTTGTTGCCACTGCTTGCGAAACTCACCCGCGCCCGGACGATTGAACGTGCTCTGAAATGAAACGTCGCCTTGTTTCTCGCGGTTGTTCTTGCCGTGACAGTCCAAGCAATACGTCTTGAGGAACGGAGTGATGTCCTCACGAAACGTCTTGAGCACCGCCGCCCGCCGCGCCTTTGACTCTTCGTCATCATCCGGCGCTGCGAAGGCCCGCTCGATCGAGCCAACCATCAGAGCCGGGACAACAACGACCGACAAGCTGGCAAAGAACTTCTTCATGGTGGAGTTTTTCTGACAGTCTCGGGGTGATCTACAAGTGGGCGGAGCGACCGACCGCTCGGCTTACTTGTTGAGGACTTCGTCGAGATTCAGCAGTTCGTTGCTGAGCATCGTCCATGCGGCGAGGTCGGAGGGGGCGAGGCTTGCGTCGGGTTTTGATTCGCCGACGGTGATGAGCAACTTCGCGTCGTCTTCGTGCGACTTGTAGAAGGCTTCGAGATCCGTCAGTGACGCGCGGACAATCGCCAGTTCGTTCGCGCGGAACGGGCGAGCGAGCACTCGGTGGCTGAGGAACTCAATCCGCGATTCGAACGTCGCACCGCCTTGCTTCAACACCAGCGTCGCGAGTTGCCGCGCGGCTTCGATGTATTGCTCGTCATTCAATGAGGCGAGCGCCTGCAATGCGGTATTGGTTCGCTCGCGACGGACGGTGCAGGTCTCGCGATTCGGCGCGTTGTAGACCTCAAGCATCGCCGGCGGAGCACTGCGTTTCCAAAACGTGTACATGCCCCGGCGATAGAGCGACTCACCGGTATCTCGCCGATAGTCGCGCGTGTTTGAGCCGATCATTGCGACCGCCTCCCAAACTCCGGCTGGCTGATACGGCTTGACGCTCGGACCGCCAATCTTCGGCGACAACAGACCGCTCACGGCCAGCGTGTAGTCGCGAACCATCTCAGCATCCATGCGGAACCGCGGACCGCGCGCGAGCAAGCGATTGCTGGGATCTCGCTCACGTAACTCAGCAGTGACTGTTGCCGCTTGCTGATAAGTCGACGACATCAAGACCTGCTTGAAGAAGCGTTTGATGTCCCAGCCGTTCTCGCGGAAGTCAATTGCGAGCCAATCGAGTAGTTCAGGATGAGACGGCAGTTCGCCCGCGACTCCGAAGTCGCCCGCCGTGCGGACGATGCCGTTGCCGAAGACTTCTTGCCAAAACCGATTGACCGTCACGCGCGCGGTCAGTGGGTGATCGGGTTGCAGCAACCACTTCGCAAAACCGAGCCGATTCTTCGGCGCGTCAACAGCCATTGGCGGCAAGATCGCAGGAGTGCCGGGCTTCACCGGATCACGACGTTGGTCGTACTCGCCGCGGAAGAGGATGTAGGCCATCGCCTCTTCGTTCTTCTCTTGCGACACGTGCGTGATCGCACCGCGAGCTTTGATCGCGGCTTGCTCGGACTCGAGCTTCGAGCTTGCTGCGTAGAGGTCTTTGAAGCTCTTGTCGTTCGTGCCGAGCCACCATCCGAAGAGATCGTTCTTCTCTGCGTCGGTCCGCTGCTCGGCCGCCTTTGCGAGGATCGTTGAGAACCGCGACGACTTCGCGAGTGCTTCGACTTCCGCCGGATCGAGCGATCGGCTGTAGAGTCGCAACTCGGAAATGCCTGCGGCGCTGAGTGGCTCGCTCTTGTGGCGCGTGCCGATCTTCAAGGGCACTTCGGGCAATGAGTCCGTCTTGAGTTTGTCGCTCTCGACGAGCGTCTTCTGAGGCACGCCGTTGTAGAAGACCTTCACTCCGGCAGCCTGACCCGAGCCGTCATAAGTCACTGCGACGTGAGTCCATTCGTTGCCCTTCACCTGCGTCTCTGCAACGACCTTCAACGCATCTTCGGGCCAACTATGAATCAGATGCGTGCCGACCCGACGAGCCTGCACCCAGAAGTCCCATCCGCGGAAGTTCTTGTCTTGCGAATCCATGCGAGCGCAGATTGCTCCGACAGAATCGTTCGGGGCGAGCTTGACCCATGCGGCCATTGAATACGGTTGCGACTTCTTGAAGTCACCGACGTTGCCGAGATCCGCTGCTGCTCCCTGCACTTGCAAGGCTTTCGCTCCGGCAGCGACTCCGTCTTGCCACTTCGCTGTGCGAGTGAGATTGATCGACTTCGAATCCTTGCCGATCGTGACTGTCGTTTTTGTTCCATCCCCTTCGCTGAACGGCGCGAAGAGCACTTGCCCTTCGCTCGGAGCACCGGGGCCGAGCGCGTCGGGCTTCGCATTCGCGAGCCACTGTTCGAACTCGGGCCGCGCGGCTTTGCGACGATCCTCAACCGCCTTCTTCGCGAGTGGGATCTCCTTGAGCAGCGCTTCGAGGCGCGGGCGATCTTCCATCGATGGCACCGTGACGATGGGCGGAGTGTCCTTTGCGTTGCCGTCCATCGCGTTCTGTGTCGAGTTATTGAAGAACGCGGCCATTGAATAGAACTCGCGCTGCGACAGCGGATCGAATTTGTGGTTGTGGCACGTCGAGCAATTCGCGGTCAGGCCGAGCCAAACTTGTGATGCCGTCTCCGTGCGGTCGCGCGTGTAGAGGACGTAGTACTCCTCGGGGATCGTGCCGCCTTCGCTCGTCGTGATGTTGCAGCGGTTGAAGCCGGTCGCAACGCGTTGCTCGAGCGTCGGCTCGGGCAAGAGATCGCCTGCGAGTTGCTCGATCGTGAATTGATCGAACGGCTGATTCTGATTGAAGGCGTTGATGACCCAATCTCGATACGCCCACATTTCGCGGTAGTTGTCGAAGTGAATGCCGTGCGTATCGGCGAAGCGGGCATAGTCGAGCCAATGACGTCCGCGATGCTCGCCCCATTGCTGCGAGGCCATCAGCTTGTCGATGTATTTCTCATAGGCGTTCGGCGAGTTGTCTTTGAGGAACGCGTCAACGTCTTCGACCTTCGGCGGCAAGCCGGTGACATCGAGCGCCACTCGCCGAGCAAGCACTCGCCGATCCGCTTGAGCCGCCGGCTTCACTCCCGCTTGTTCGAGCTTCGCCAGAACGAACGCGTCGATCGGCGTTTTGACCCATGTAGTTTCTTTGACAGCCGGCACAGCGGGCTTTGTCGGAATGATGAACGACCAATGCGGCTCGTACTCGGCGCCCTCGGCGATCCATCGTTTGAGGATCTCGATCTGCTCGGGCTTCATCACCTTCTTTGATGAAGCGGGCGGCATAACTTCGTCGGGATCCTTGCTCAGCATCCGCTTGACGAACTCGCTCTCGTCGGGCTTTCCGACCTTAATCACACCGAGCACGGCGTCTCGCTGATCGAGTCGGAGATCTCCTTTACGAGCCGCGCTATCGGGGCCGTGACACTTGAAGCAGGCTTCCGCGAGGATCGGCCTCACGTCTTTGTTGTAGGAGAGTTTCGTGTCCGCCGCGCGCGTTGGGGCGGCACAGAAAGCGGTCAATCCGCACATCGCCCCGAGGGCGAGCAATCGTCGGTTCATAGCGCATCCTGTTGAGAATCAGCGAGGAGAAGAGGAAGGGAGTAGAGGCGGGATCTCGCAGCGTTTCGACTTCCGTGCCAAACGCGCTAAGGGCGAGTTTGCTATGGGATTAACTCGCGGAACGGAACTGTGCGAGCGGAGCGCGATTGAGAGGCAGCGGGGGAATAAGTTCTACAGCGCACCATGTAGCTGAAATCGTGAGATTTCAGGCAAGGTTCATTTCGGTCTCGCATTGGGTCGCAGAGCCGCGCCCATTAGGCAGCGGAGTTTTGGCTATACGGTTCGCGGTCTGAATTGAGGCGATCTCGTTTAACGGCAAGCCGAAGGCGACGGCGAAGAACGGCCCGCTATCAAGGCAAACGCCGACGCCTTCGGCTTGCCGTTAAACAACTCAGTCTGCACCGCGTGAGGCATATTTCGTAACGGATTCCGCTTCCTGACGGGCGCGGCTCTGCAACGTCACCGTGAACTATGCCCGATTTTGGCTACGCAGTCGCGAACGAGCGATGTTGAATTGATCCCGATATGGGTCGCTGTCGGACGCCGACGTCTGACAGCGACGCAGCACGGACGTGGGCGTCCATGCTACATGATTCTGCGACGATCGCTGTGAGTTGCTGCGGCTTTGATGTCCTCAACAGAGCATGCCCGACGTCGATCTTGCCCGATTTGCGTTGTTGCTCGACAACCCCGGCATGACCACTTCAACGCCGCCCGCTGCTCCGCATGATCCCTATGCCGCTCTGCGAATTCCGAACTATCGCCGCTTCTTCGTCGGGCATGTGCTGTCGGTCTTCGGCTTTCAGATGCAGACCGTTGTTGTCGGCTTCGACCTCTATGAACGTACGAGCGACAATCTCGTGATGGGGCTCATCGGGCTGACACAATTCTTACCCGTGCTGTTCTTCGCGCTCATCGCGGGACAAGTGGCCGATCGCTTCAATCGCAAACTCATCGTGATGATCGCTGCCTGCGTCATTGCGGCATCGTCGTTAGGACTCGCCGCGATCTCGTACTCCGGCGCCGATTATCGTTGGATGTTTGTGTGCGTCGCGCTGACCGGCATCGCTCGTGCCTTCTTGCAGCCTGCGAAAGGCTCGCTCGTTCCGCAGATCGTTCCGACCGAGCACTTCCCGAACGCCGTCACATGGAACACAAGCGGCTTTCATTTCTCAGCAGCACTCGGACCGGCGGCAGGCGGACTCTTAGTGGGACTGACTCAACAACCGGCACTCGTCTATCTGCTCGATGCGTTCGCGGCA
>CAZNMS010000320.1:0-9881 GCA_964573505.1 uncultured Planctomycetaceae bacterium
TGTGTGACCGCCGGCAATCCCTAATTCTCCGCCTCCCGCCCCGTGAACGGTTACCCCTTGCTGTGGCATTCATGAACCAAGTTTTTGAATTTCGCGCGCAATGCACGTCGTACGCGATGCTCTTCATGTGCGAATCCAACGCTCAGTCGCAGTGAATGGCACCGCACTCGTTGGACGACGACGAATTGAAAGGTTGATGCCATGAAGAACATGATGAGGGTTGCACTCAGCGTTGTTGTGACAAGTATTGCTGGCATTGTTGTCTCTGGAGTTTGCCAGGCAGCACATGGCGGCTTATTGCCGGTCTCGCCGAAGGTCGCAGATGGAAATCAGCAAGCAGACTCAATCTCTGCGAAGCCAGCCAGTCAATTCAGGGTGGGTGCCGCATCCGCGCTCAGGCAATCCACAAAGCTGGCGAGAGCCAGTCGTTACGGGATGCAGAGCACCCACCAAGCCGTGATTGATCATGTGGTGTCACAATCGGCTCGCATTCAGCAGTCCCGGCAACACGCAGAGCCGTCACAGCGGCCGGTAACTGTTTCACGACCTTACCAAACTACTCCCCGGCAGACTTCATCAGCGGTCCAACAATCACTGATCGAGCAACTTCCATTGCCGCAAGTCTCCAGTGGGCAAGTCGCGACACAGCAGTCTCCAGCGATCAATATCCAATCTCAATCGTTCGGGGTTCAGCAACAGTCTCGCTAGTAGGCAGCCAAGTGAACTCCGTCGTTGAAGCAAGCCAACTCTGTTTGACCGAGTGATTTGAGAGCAGTACCGTCACGGAAACGTTGTTCAACGACACCGATGTCGCGCTATCACTCGTAATTGCTGCTCAACATGTCGGATTGGTCTCAAGTCATTCAGAGCTTGCTCTTACCGGATCGATCGTGGCTTGAGCGGCACAACAGCGAGTTGAACTGGCTTAGCTATTGTTCGCAGTTGGGAGAGATCCTGATGTCGCGAGTCGTCGAACATACTGAGCAATACTTCGAAGTGCCCGATGACTTTGATAGCTCACCTCGCGATGACGACCAACGATCCAGTCGGCTTTTCAAGGTCTGGCATGTCTGGCGGCATCATTGGCAACAGGCTTTGGCTCAGACAGGGAATATCACGGGGGCCAGCGTTCTCAAAGAACTGCGGCATGGTCGCGGATTTCGCAGTCATCGGGACGATGGTGGGTTCGCACTGCTGAAGTCGGACCCGGTGGCTGACATCATCCTCGTTGACGGAGTGCTCGCAACCGACGCGCGTGCTGTGGAATTATTCTGCCAACGATTTCGGCCTCTGGTGAAACAAGTGGCGAACAATCAACGCATTCGCGATCTCGATCGGTGTGAGGACGTGTTGACCGACCTTATCGTCGAACGGCGGCTGGCGACGTTTAATGGTCTTTCCGGCCTAGATCAGTTCGTTGTCGTGGCGGTTTCGAGATCACTCGGGCGACAACGTCGGTCGGAGCAGAGCATTCGTCGGGAACTAACTCACCTCACACCAACTCGGCAGCGTGCTTGTCTTGAGCACGTCGTCTCGGCCTCGCGTCTTGTCGAGATCGAGCATGCGGTCGAAACAGCCCTCAATAGTCGTTCGTCACCGGTCGACTTAGCCGACAAGGTTTCGGCTTATCGTCGTTTCCTATCTGCCGACGAACTGCTGCGATGGCAAAATGCTTGCGAGGAAGCAAGGAATTCCATTTTAGCATCTGCGAGTTTATCGCGACGTGAGAATGCGCCGCCTGAACCGGATTCCGAATGCCACTTACTTTGGCAGCGCATCCTTCTGAACGCCTTCCAGACACTTGCGCCAGGCGAACTCATTGGGCTGTACTTGCACGTTGTGAAGAGGCAAGACGGCAAGTTGATTGCAGCTCTATTGAGGATGCATCCTGGGACTGTCAGTCGCACGCTCGAACGGGCACGGCAAAAGCTCGGTGAGTTTATCCAACGATTGGCAACCAACGACTCGGACGATGTTGCTATTGCGAGAGAATGCCTGTCGGAGTTGTTACAGGCGGGGACGCACGCATCCGAGGCTGTCGCATCAAGTTTGCGAGATGCTGCGAGATCACCACAACTCGCTCAGTTCTTTGACGAAGCGATGCTGCAATTGGGCGAAGAAGCACGGCAGGTATTTCTTGATCCCGAGTCACCGAACCCGCAACGAGGTGCCTCATGAACTTCACAACATTCAGCGAGCGATTGCGTCTGCTCCTACGTAGAGCCTTCGAGGATCAGCCGATACCAACTGCACCGCATTTCGTCGATGACTCAGACCTGCTCGAGCGCTGGGCTGAGAGAGAGCTAACGGCGAATGAACTCGATGGCATAATGGTTCATCTGGCGAATTGCCCCGAGTGCCGTCAGGTCGTCAGTGACCTTATCGCGACGGGCCTCTTGATCGTGGGCGACATCGAGCCACCGACTTTTTCCGATTCGATGCCGCCAACTTCAAACAGAGAACCTCGCCAGGTGTCTTCACCGCAAACGGTCGCGATGGAGCGAAACCACAAATCCAATCGGGGACGAGGCTGGCTAGTCGCTGCAGCACTTGGTTCAGCTGCAGCGGCTGCCGCAATTGTGAGTTTGGTCGCACGGCCGCCGGTTGTTTCGTTCGAAGATCAGTTTGCCGAACTGGAACGACTTACAATCACCGACGCGCAACAAGCGTTTTCTCGCTCTGCACAGTTACTGCGATCGTCAAGTTACGCTGACAAGAGCGAACGGTTGCGACAAGTCATTGCAGACAGTGCGACGAACGTGGCACAACAGGCACTGATTCAGAAAGAGTTTGAACGCGCACACCGCGCAGTCACTCAAGCCGCCGAACTCGGAGTCACATCAGGCCGATTGATGGATCTGGGTTTGCGAGCCAATGCAGGTCGTATCAATCCCACATTGCTCGCCATGAACGATCAGCTTTTTGGCCGTTACTCGTTAACGGGGCGGTCCCTGAAGAAGTCACTGACGTTTTCCACTTCGTCACGCGAAATCACGCAGGAAGAGCAGCGGATTTTGGACGGCTATCGTCAAGCCGTGGCTGAGCATCCTGACTCAGTCGAACTGGCGACCAGTTATGGTGAATGGCTGTTGAAGGTCGAACGCCACTCCGAGGCTGAGACGCAGTTCCGCATGGCTTTGCAGACTCAGGCAGACCATGTCGCAGCGCATGCTGGAATCGGGGTCGCACTCTTCGAGCAAGGTCGGCATGAACCCGCCCTAGCCGAATTGGTGCAAGCTCACCAACTCGCCCCTCGCAACAACACGATCACGCTCAACCTCGCAATCACCCTCGAAGCCAGTGGCCGCGCCGCCGACGCTCTACCCATGTGGCGAGAATTACAGACAGCAACGACCGACGAAGATTTGAAACGTGCCATAGAACAACACTTAGCGAGGATGTAATACGAACATGAGAATGGCCTCAGCCGACAATTAGGCAGTCTATCCCCGAAATACACAACTTCATGTCTAAGTCGATTTGGCAACAAGAGTCACGTACTCCTCAGCGTGTTGCCTCTGATCGCAAATCCTTGACATCCGCGCGAACAAGCATCTCGACGAAATTAAACAGGACTCCCCAGCGTGAAGCAACCAGAGGCATCCCACGTTTCAAACGGAAACCATTAGGCAACCCCTCACAGTGATTCCAGAATACCCAACCATATTTCGCGCCTTTTCACCGGATTAGATCCAGACAAACGCGAACCGTTTGCTTGTGCATAAATCCCCGAATCTGCATCAGCGTCCGTTATTGACAAATCGACCTAGCCCCTCCTGTCAGAACGAAGTGGCACTCCAGTAACTTTTAGCTACCCAAGCAAGATCAAGAACATCCGGTAAAAAAGATTGCGATTGGCGTGTGTGCGGAGTTACTGTGGATGGCAATGGTCAACTCACCATGTCCTTACCATGATCTAGCGACGGGCACCTAAATGAGAATCGCTGTCGTTCGTTGTGTTGCAAGCTTATTTCTTTTGACTGCAATATCCTCTCTCTGCCGCCCCGCCATGTCGGACGAAAAGCTTCAGCCACAATCGGATCTTGAGCAACGAACTTACACAGAAGCTGAGGCACTCGAATTCATTCGAAGGGCCAAGATTGCAATTGCCCCGCATAGCGATTTTACATTTACATATTATCAGTCTGCAATTAGCTTGTATGGAATCGGCTCTCCGAGCAGGATTGAGACGATTAAGAAAGCAATTCAATCCAGCATTCCCGAACTGCTGGTCACTACAGAGAATTGCCTTGAACAGACGAATTTCGACGCACCGCGAGGGGAATATCAAACTAAGGATCTGCTTGACAAGCTCAAGGCGGCACTAATAGCTGACGCTACCCGCTCTGTCAGTTCCCAGGGCGAGCAAGGGACTATTGAAAATATAAACCGCATTGTCTCTGCCGCTCGGGAGCGAGCTGAAAAATATGCAACACACTATCATGCACTCTGCAGCCCTCGCGGCAGAATCGCCCCCATAGAGGAAGGCGCGAAGAATAAATACGAAGAAAACTACAAGATTCAGACGGCCAGATCAGATAGCTTGAATAAGGCGAAGCCGATCGAGTTGGCCTTGGAAGAAGAAAAACGACAAATTGAAAGCCGAATCCAATCGTCCGTCGCAAAGGTTCATTCCCTGAAGCGCTCGGCGGAGGCGGCTACGCAATTCGCAGCCAAGTCAAGAGAAGTTGCTGATAAAGCAATGGAGGCCGCACAGGACGACAAGGACAAAGATAGCGCCCGCGACCTAGCTCGAAATGCGAAGGCTCGTAGCGTCGAAGCTTTAATAGCCGAAGCAAAAGCTGCCGAAGCTGAGAAGCAATTAGCCGAACTGGAAGCACAGCAAGCGAGCCTAGAAGAGCGTCGTGCTGCAGAATCTGCACGGGAAGCAACAAATCGCGTTAAACTAGAGAAGCAAGAGTTGGCGAGTGCCGTTTATAAAAGTGTGGACGATGAGTTAAGGAATCGATGGGAATTACAAAAGGCGTTTGTAATTCCAGCAATTATTCATACCATTGAGGGAAACGACGCTTTGGCGCATGCCGCATTACGCTTGGCATCTACAACTCGAGTAGATGTTACTAGGCGGCTGAATTTTATCGACTCTGGACATAATTGGTTCAAACGCTTCAAAAGTGAAGAGAAGGGGTTGATTGAGGGATACCTAAATAAATACAGAAGTCAACGGATCGACTTGAAGATTCTCGAAATCCTCGTTGGCGACTGCCTAAACGATCGGTCGTACAAGTCGGAGCGCGATCCAAATGTCGGTCGCATTCAACGCGGCAATGAACTCTGGGTGAAAGTTGAAGAGTTGACAACCACAGTTAAGGGAATAGACGCAAGCGTTTCAACTATGAATCGGAAGCTGATTGCCATAGAGAATCAGTCCCATTCGAAACCAGATTCAGGCGGCATTCCGAGAGTACAACAGCAGGATAATCGAGTTCACCCAGGGACTGGCTCTCCACAAGTCCGCCCGCAGTATGATTCCGGCTGGATATACGCAATTCCAAGCGGACGCTCCGGTTTCCCTTCTTGCGATTGTTGGAATCCATGATTGTTATTGTGTATTCAGCGGCGGTGCCAAGCAGATTCTAAAGCCAACCCATTCTCGTGCTTTGCTGCCATCTTCTTCGCTTCGAGATGCACTGCGGCAAAGTTGCCCCGGATCTCGGAAACTGCCTCCACGTGTCGAATGGCCTGAGTTGGGTCTAGTAATTTTGGAATTAACGCCTCCTGGGTGTCGCTCAAGATAACTGTCGAGGCACCACTCTGCGACATTGCCATGCATGTCGTATAGAGACCATTGGTTGGGTGGATATGACGCGACTTTGGTCGTTCGCCTTAAATCTGGTCCTCGCGCGGCGCTGTTATATCCGGTTGGGCTACCGCGAAAGTTGGCGCTAGTGCTTTTCATCATATCTCCAAACGCAGTGGCTTTTGTTTCTCCAGATCGGCATGCATACTCCCATTCTGCTTCTGTCGGGAGTCGATATTCTCTTTGTGAGTCGATATTTCCGCGCTGTCGTTCCTGTTGAGTGAGCAATTTGCAGAATTGATTCGCTTGGTTCCATGTCACACTTTCGACCGGATGGTCGTCATGCTCTCGCGAGGTCGGCATTCGGCTTTCGTCGTCTCGGCCGAAATATGAAGGTCGTTCATTCATAACGATTTCGTATTGTTTTTGGGTGACCTCCGTTTTCGCCATCCAAATCTCGTCTATATTTGCAATCGGAACTTGATCTTCATTGACGGGATCTCTCCCAGGCTCGCTCTTGGGGCTTCCAATCAGAAATGCGGGCGGAGCTTTAGGGAGACAGACCAGTTCCATCTTTAACTCCTTTATCACATGCAGTCGCGGCAGCGTTGTATTGGTTGATGGTGGCACCACGTTGGGCACTGGTAACGGCGAAGGTACTCGGGTAGGCCAGCGTTCGCGGTCCTCTTTTAGGAAGAACACAAAACGCCGTTCGGGATAAGTGCCACTTAAGAAGTCGCGGGTGGCGGCGATTAATTCTCGGTCGGCTTCATTACTCGGATTCGCTTTGGTCAGCTGCTCGATCAATGCGGTTCGCAGTTCCGCAGTGAAGGCGGCTGTGACAGGCTGCTTCTTGAGGGCTGCGACCAAAACGCTCAAATCGCTGGCCTTTTTGGCTAACGGCAGCGTGCGACCAATGACCGCTCCGTGCAGCGAGGGCGTTTGAGGTTTGCGGTTCTGCTCTTTGGTCCAAACGCTGACTCGCTCGGCCACATAGGTCGCCACTGAATCCAATCGCACGATGTCCTGACTATCTGGCTTCGCAGCACCTCGCAGGGCTTCCAAGACCGAGTGTGTGAAGACTCCATGCCCAACATCGCCAAGCGCGGAATGCTCGTAGCTGAATTCTCCCGCACCGCATGACGCAAACTTTGATTGGCCAGTCGGCTTCTTGAGTTCGTCCGAGAACGCTGCGGACATGGCCGACCCGCCGCCGCTGGTGTTCTTGGAAAGGTCCACGCGCTCTTGGCAGGCATCAACCAACAGCAGTCGATGACCGGCTTTCGAGTCCCCCATCCGACGTTCGATGGCCGGCAGCGGAATCGCGGTTTCCGCCAGTAATTCGCGCACGCCATCACTGGGCATGACATACGGCATGGTGCCATCCGCGAAGCCATGCGAGCTCATCGACACCAGCAACACATCTCGCTCCTGTTGACCGAGGTCCTTCACCTTCAGAAACGTGTTCAAGATCGTGCTGCGGTTGGCATCGCGCACCGTGACACCGCGCCGCTGTAACTCGTCGAGATGCCGCTTGACCGTCTCGGAACTCGGCTTGCCGGAGATCAACACATGGCAGTTGCCAGCCGGCAAGACTTTGAGTTCCACCACAAACAGATGAGCCAACTCGATGGCATCATGCACGGCGTAATGCAGTTCGCTGATCTTGGAGTCTTCCGAGAACTGATTCACTCCAACAAACAAACCGGCATTGCCACCCGGAGCGGAGGTCTGCAACGGCTCATAAACCACATGCATCGCCCGCGTGCCATTCCCCGCGGACTGCTGAGCCAGCCCCCACAATGGCCAAGCCAAGGCCAGCAGTAACGCCCCTGCCACCCACGACCAATTCGCGGATGGAATTGCGAGCCTTCGAGAATCCCTGTTCGAACCGACGGACATGATTGGCCTCTTGAAGAATCACTCGGTCATTTCAAAGCACTATCGCCATCACGGACAAAACCCGCCCCGGTCAAAAATGCCGTAGGCGGGTTGATATATCTCGCGGCCAGAAATGACACGCTCCTACCACGAGCACGTGACGATGACTCCGCCGCCCCTGGGCTTGCCCCAGGGGTTCAACGGCTTCTGCGCTAGTGTGGTGACTCACACAGATGGGGAATTCTGAATTAGCCGCTGGGCGCTAGCTCTCGGTTCAATTCGCTTAACCGTGGGCGAGCGCCCGGCGGCTAATTACCAGTAGCGCAGAAGCCGTTGAACCACCGGGACGAGCCCGGTGGCGGGGTGGGCGGCGACTCGGACGAGGATGGGCTTACTTTCGCAAGATGAACTCGGGAGAGATGTCGTCGATCAAGACCGGAGTCTGTTGACGTCCTGGCTCGCGAGCCTGCACGTAAGCCGGAACAGTCTTGCTCAAGTCTTCGAACAACGTCTTGGGTGTCACAGCTCGCGGAGACTTCTTCACATGCTCGAGCATGAAGTAGGTCAACACGGACAAGTCACCTTCCAGCCGTTCTAGCGACGGCTGACGAGCGGTCGACGAAGCCAGCAGCGAGACGCCTCGCTGACCAATGTCCTTCACCCGAGCGAACTCCAGGTCGAAGGCATCGGCTTTCGAGTCATCTCCAAAGCTCAGCGGTGACTTGGTGTTATTGGCAATCCAATTCAAGGACTTCGTTGACAACTTTTTCTCTTGAGTCGCCTGGCCGCCGGAGTGGCAGGTATCGAGCACGACAAACACGCGTCGTCCATCCAACTCTTGAATCCAGCGGCCAAACTGATCGTCAATAATGAGCGTGCTGCGCAGTTCTTCGATGGTGCCTTCCTTGGTGTCATAAGGCACCAGAACTTCATCCTGCCCGTCGGCTTCGTCCCCATTGTCGTCCGCGATACGGGCACCGTGGCCTGACCAATAGATAACAATTTCATCACCGGGCTTGGTCTTGCTCGCAAGCTCTTTGCGGATGGCTTGCTCAATCGCGGCACGCGTGGCTTTTTCGTCGGTCAGTACGATGACCTCTGAAAAGTTCCCTGCCGTCTTGAGCGTCTCGGCCATCGTCACTGCGTCCTTATGGCAGACCTTCAATTGAGGGATGCCTGCCGATTGATAACGACTGATTCCAATGCAAACCGCAAGGCGACGCGGGCCTGTCTGAGGTGTTGGAGCTCCCTTTGCGAGAGTCTTGATCTCCACATTGTGCTCTGCCCAACGTCCGCTTTCTTGGCGTTTGACTTCCTCAACGAACATCGCACGGGCTCGCGACTGGGGCACTTCAACGAAGTCCTTGAGTCGTGCCAGATCGATCTCTTCACCCTTGAGCGGCGTCTCCGAAACGATGGCCTTCAGCATCTCGTTGCCAACAGGTTCTCCGGTGCGGAACCTGAAAGAGCTGTCCGCACTGGGAACCTGGATGTCGGAGTTGGCTGGGATGCGACCGTCAGGATGGAACTTGTTGGGGAAGAGCAGGGCCGTCTTGCCGTCAGCTTGCAGGTACAAGAGGTAAAGATGCCCGGCCTTTTGAGAGCGAACTCGCACCGTCATCAAGTCACCAACTTGGTAAGTCCGGTCGGCGCGATCGACAGCGACATGGACTGCAAAGCCCGGATTCGTATTGCGGACCTCTTCGACATACATCGCTCGCTCGCGCATATAGAGCGACCGCTCGGGAGTTTCCTGCCCCAATGCCAGCGGCTGAGAAGCCAGGCTGCCGATAGCGGCGGCAATCAAACCTTGTGTGAAAAGACTTACTTTCATGGTGCGAATCTTTCTTAAGAGAGGGAGAGACAATTGAGGGTGTCATTTGGCTAACAGACAGAGGATGTGTGTCGTTTGGGATTGGCGACGACTACTTCTTCTGTTCCGGCTTGCTCTGTTGAGGCTTGCTGGGCAACGGAGCGACATAGATGGCCACATCGTCTTGGGCGAACTCGCCCAGCAGCTTCTTAACGTCGATGCTTTTCAACTCGGGTGGTACCGCGACATCGTCCTGCAAGTAGCGCTGTAGCCATTCTTCCATTTGCTGCCGCTGCGATGGATTCCAACGGAATCCGATTCCAGCAGCCGTTACCGCACCGTCATCAGGCAACAGCTGCTGTTGGGTCGCTGGCTGTTGTTGGGTCGCTGGCTGTTGTTGGGTTGCCGGTTGCTGTTGGGTCGCTG
>CAZNMS010000321.1:0-9872 GCA_964573505.1 uncultured Planctomycetaceae bacterium
CGCTTGGCGAAACATTCGGATCATGGTGGTTGTGTAACGTTGTATTGCGGCGCAGGCGGCGAGTCGCGGAGCGACTCGCCTACGTAGCTCAGTCGCTCCGCGACTGAGTTCAGGGACTCAGTCTTGCTGGAGTTTCCGCTACATCAGCTTCCAGCGTTTTCTCAAAGCCCATTCGGTGACGAGCACTCCGACGATCACGATCAATAATCGGCTCGTGTCCCAAAGCGGGATCGGTTTGCCCTGAATCGAGATTGTTTGCTGTCGATTCGGAATTGCGGCGGGGAGTTCGCTGAGCGCACTCAACTCGAAGTATCTGCCGCCTGACGCCGCTGCGAGTTCTTCGAGCAGCGGTTTGTCCTGCCATGTTCGCTCGGACTCGACGCTCGGCGGAGAGACCGAGAACGTCGCTTCGACTTTCGGGGCAGAGGCGGCAGTGTCGTCGCCGAAGTTGACTCGCAGCGCATGCCGACCAGTGTGCTGAGCCGTTAGCGCTGCCTCGTAACGACCGGGTTGATTCGCGATTGGTCTCAGCACGATCGGTTGCGCGGCTTGTCCTTCAACTTGCAGAGTGGCTCCGACTTCCGGTTGCTCAAGCGGCTTAAAGACGGCGTCCATTAAGCGACCGACGACAGTGATGCGGTCTCCGACTTCGTAGCGCGTGCGATCGGTCTCGATCGTGCCCCGTCGTTTGCCTTCGAGTGCTCGGCCTTCAATCAAGTAGCGCGACGTCTGCACCCAGAAGCGATTGAAGTACTCGGCATTGCGTCCGACTTGCCGCCAGCGCCACGTGCCCTCAAACCCGACGAAGACCGTGCGCCCCATTCCGAATTGACCGGCCAACATCAGCGGTCGCGGTCCCGATGCCTGCATCTGCGACGGATCCGCATGCGCGAGCAGCACGGTCGCTGCCGGCGCCGCATCGCGAATCGGCAAGCTCCATAAGATGCCCGGCATCAGCTTCCATAATTCGAGTGAGCGTTGAGCCTCTTGATGAAACCTCATCACGGGATGATCGGCATTCGCATCGACGGTGCTGATCGGCCACTCGCGATCGCCGCTATCGAGCAATGCCGCGACATCGGTCGCGACGATGTCTCCCAGTCTCACGGGCAGCAGCGACTTGATCTCGCCCGTGCTCGCACTGGCTAAGAATTGCGTCGTGAATGTCGGCCCGGCCATATAGAGCAAGCCGCCTGAGTGCTCGCCGACAAACTCCGTGAGCAGCTTGATCCATGCTTCGTCGAACTCGCGCGGATTGGGATCGAGCAGCATCACAACGTCGTACTCGAAGAGTTCTTCCTTCGTGCGCGGCAACCGACGAATGACGTTGTCGCCTTCTTGAGCGCGGTCTTCATCGAGCGTCTGCAACCAGCATGAAAGGTCGATCGACTTCTCGCGTTCGAGCACGAGTCGGACGAAGCGGTAGTCCCAACTGGGCTTTCCGGCGACGAGCAGCACGCGCGCTTTATCGTCAATGACCTTCACCTGCGTCGGAGCGATCGACTGGTTGTCGTCGACGGTCGACTCGCCGCTAATCGGCTCGATACGGATCGAGTACCCGAAGCGACCGGCTTGCTTCGGCGTTTGCGAGAACGTCAGTCGCACTTGTCCGCCGTCTGCGGGCAGCGGGACATCGCGCGTCTCGAGCGTTGTTGGCTCGCCGACTTTGTCATCGTCGCCGTAAGCAAATTCGAGCAACGAGACCTTCACGGGATCGCTCGCGCCGAGTCCTTCACTTCTGACAGTGGCCTGCAACTCGAACGGGTCATCCTTCCAAACTTGCGCGTCGGCATAGACCTCTGACGCTTGCACGTTACGCGGTCGAGTGGGATCGCCGAGACCGACAATCAGCAGCGGCGCGTCCTTCAACTTCGCCTGCTTTGCGACCGCGATGACATCATCCCGCGAAGTGGCGCGATCAGTGTGTTGCCCGTCTGACACAACAACGACGGCGGCAGTCAGTCGCTCGGCGAGTGCTTCGGTCAAAGCTCGTTGCAAGTTCGTGCCGGGACCAGTCGGCTTGAGTGGGGGCCATACGAGTGACTCGCGATTCGCATCGGTGCTGCGAGTCGCGGATTGCGATTGAGCGGCCTCTGACTTCTTCCCGCTGCTGTCTTCGTGAAAGTCAGTGGAACTGGCTGAATCCGAGCGACTGCTGAGCGCGGTCACTGACTCTGCGAAGTCGAGAATCCGCAACTGCCCGCGTTTGTCGATCTGCTTGAGCAACTCAAACTCGCGCGCAGCAAAGACGTCGTTGACGATCTCAGCACGAGTCGGCGGCTTGCTGCTGATGCCTGCTGCCGTTCGTCCGGTCGCGGCTGCAATCGTTGCTACATCTTTAGTGTCAGCAAACCGATCAGCCGTCGTCATCGACAACGAGCTATCTCGCAGCACAACGACGGTCGGCCTCAAGATGCGATAGTGTGTAAAAGCGATTGCAGGACCGAGTGCGGTGAGCAGCAGCAGCACGACCGCAGCGAGCCTCAATCCGACGAGCGTCTTGCGTTGCCGCGCGGTGAGTCGAGCGGCGTCGCGGCGGTAGATCCACAACGCCGCGTAGACGAGAGCCACTCCGATGAAGAGCGCGAAAAACACGCGCCACGAAGACGGGAGATTGGTCCAACCAATGCGCACATCCGCGTCCGTCGGGATGCCATCACCGTCGATCCCGAAGAGCCATTGGACAAGTTTGCCAAGTTGCACAATACGGACCTCTCGTAGCTCAGGCGGCCCGCCTGAGATCGGCAGCGAAAACGGCGTTCCGATGCGATGGCGCTGTCATAGAACAGGCAGCTCGCCTGTTTGAATTCTTACAAGAAAAGGCAGGCGAGCCGCCTGCTCTTCGAAAATGCGTCCCCAGTGGACGGCAAGTTGTATAGGTCTCGCTTCCGCGTCGCACACTCGGGCGTCGCGATAGGCACTCACGACCGGCGCATCGACAAGTTACGGTCGATGCGCCGTTGTAGGTTGCAATTCCATCGCGACCTACGACTCGGCGGACGCAGAAGAGTGCTCGGCCTCTCGCAATGCGCGGTTGCTAATGGTCGTGCCCTCAGTACGCTCCTCCGCCGCTGAGTCCCGGTCTGCTTGTTCGAGCCAGAGTTCGTCCAATCTGCGTTCGACATAATTGAGGAAGCATGAGGCAACTCAGCTCGACATGACGGATCACATTCGCCGCGATGGAGCGCGCCGGCTTGACTGAAGGCAGCAGTCAGAATCGCAGTGCTCAGAACAGTTTGAAGAGCACGCTCTTTGCTCTCGCGGTACCGCTTTAACTTCATCTTTCGCGACGTGTTCCGGCTGCGAATGGATCTTCGAGCGAAGTCCATCGTCAGCCGCTCTTTTGAATTCACAGAGGCTGATGATGCTGACTCGTAATTGGCTGACCGGGTTGAAGGCGTTTGGTGGCGCGTTTCGTTCGGAGAGTCGAGTGAGCCGCAACCGCTCTTTGCAGGCTCAAGCCATGCGGCGCCGCTCGACGAATCGCATCGAGGCGCTCGAAACTCGAACGCTGCTCGTCGCCAGTCTGTCGCTCGAGCAATTCACCGGAATAAAGCCCGATGCAGATGCTCGGCTCGATCAATCGCTCGACGCGCTCCAGCGCGCCGCAGAGGTCGGACTGCCGAGCGAACAACCTCAGTGGTTTCGCGAGATGTTCATGTTCGACGGGCAGCAGCGAGTCGGGGTCCGCATCACGACCGATGATGCCAACCAGCTTGCTCCTCAACTGCAGGCCATTGGGATGAAGGTCGATGCGGTCCGCGCCGACTTGAACTTCTTAGAAGGCTTCATCGCTCCGACCTTGATCGACGAACTCGAAGCCTTGCAGACCAACATCGCGTTTCATGCGACCAACATTTGGATGCCGATCACGCACGTCGGGAATGCGCTCAGTCAAGCCGACTTCGTACTGGAAGCAGACCGAGTGCGACTGACTACTCCCGGCGGAGTGACTGGCAGCGGCATCACGATCGGCGTCTTGAGCGACAGCTACAACAACCTCAATGGCGCCTCAGCCGGAGTTGCTTCGGGAGATCTGCCGAGTGGCGTCAATGTACTGACTGATCTCAGTAGCGGCGGATCGGACGAAGGCCGCGCCATGATGGAGCTGGTCTATGACATTGCTCCCGGTGTCGGACTGGCCTTCGCAACTGCTTTTACGGGAGAAGGCAACTTCGCAAGCAACATCGCATCGCTCGCCGGAGTGAGTGACGTTGTTGTCGACGACGTTACTTATTTCACCGAGCCGTACTTCCAAGATGGCGTTGTTGCTCAAGCTGTCGATGCGGCGGTCGCGGCGGGAGTGCCCTATTTCTCCTCAGCCGGTAACAGCGCGGATAACGCATGGGAGACGACGTCGATCAGCTTCTCGAATCAGACGATTAGCAACATCGGCACTGGCAACTTTTTGGACTTCGATACCGGTGCCGGAGTGGATGTCTTTCAAGAGATCACCATTCCCAATGGCGCGTCCTTCCGACCGTTCTTGCAATGGGACGATCCGTTCTACACCGCGAGTGGCGTCGATACCGACATCGACTTCTTCATTCTTGATTCGACGGGAGCTGTTGTCCGAACTTCGGCAGCAGACAACATCGCGAACAAGCTTCCGTATGAAGGCGTCAGCACACTGACGAACTCGTCGGGCTCAACGGCGACTTATCGCGTTGTCATTCAAAACTTCGCGGGGCCGAATCCAACGCGCATCAAGTACATCGACAATGGCCGCAGCACTCTGACCTATGAGTACGACTCACATAGCTCGCCGCTATCGCAACATGCGGGTGCCGCGGGAGCGGTCGCAGTCGCCGCTTCTCCTTACTTCAGTCAGACAACTGCCGAGAGCTTCACCAGCATCGGGCCGATGACCATCGTCTTTAATGCCGATGGCTCGCGCAAAGCATCCGATGAAGTGCGTCAGAAGCCCGACATAACGGCGATCGACGGCACGGATACGACCTTCTTCGGCAGCGATTATGAAAGCAACGGGCTCCCAAATTTCTTTGGAACCTCAGCCGCCGCTCCGCATGCTGCAGCAGTGGCAGCGTTGATGTTGGCGAAGAACTCTTCGCTTACTCCGGCACAAATTAAGTCGACGTTGAAGTCGACTGCTTTCGATATCGGTGCTGCGGGCTTTGATACCGTGACCGGCTCCGGGTTGATCAATGCCTACGACGCAATCTTCGGTGCCGCGACCCCGGCCGCCGTGCCGTTTAGTGACGGCTTCGAGAGCGGCTATCTCAGCTCTGCATGGGAGACGCACAGCTTCATCGACGGACGCATTCAAGTGACGACCGCGAACTCACCAGCAGCAGGCTCGCAGCACGTCACGCTGGGAACGCAGATCGGCAATGGCAACAGCCTCAACGAACTGATCCTGCACGCGAATTTGGCTGATCTGGCGAACGTCATGCTCAACTTCACCCAGCGAGAAGATTCCGATGAGGACCAAGCGATGTCGGCATCGTTCTCGGGACGAGAGAACTCCGACGGAGTGGCCTTTAGCGTCGACGGCACGAATTGGTTCCGCATCATCAGCCTGACCGGCACGAACTCGACCGGCACGAACCAGTCGCAGTCTTTCAATCTGAGCACGCTCGCTTCCACTGCGGGAGTAACGCTCGGCTCCGATGTGCGCATCAAGTTTCAGCAGTACGACAACTCGCAATTCGGATCCGGTGACGGCTTCGCCTTCGATGCAATTTCGATTACAGGAACGAGCAGCGATTATGGCGACGCGCCCGATAGTGGCACCGGAACTGGCGCGAACAACTACCGCACTCTCAGCAGCGACAACGGTCCGTCGCACGTCACCGTTGCCGGGCTGCGTCTCGGTGCAACAGCCGATCGTGAACTCGATGGGCAGCCTTCGAGCAGCGCCAATGGCGACGATGCAGCCGGCTCGCCGGATGACGAAGAAGGCGTCGTCTATCCCGAGACAGACTTGATTGTGACGGTCGGTTCGACGCCGACGGTCACGCTGCGAGCGACCAATACAACGGGCTCAGCGGCGACTCTCTACGGATGGATCGACTACGACGGTGACGGTGACTTCGAGAACGGGACTGAGCGTGCTTCTGCGGCGGTGACGAATGGCACCAGCAACGGGCTCGTGACGCTGACGTTCCCGACGGTGCCTGCGGGCTTCTCGGGCAAGACCTTCGCGCGCTTCCGCTTGAGTACCGATGCCGCTGCTGCGAACTCGACCGGCAGCGCGAACGACGGCGAAGTTGAGGACTATGCCGTCACCGTTCTCAAGAGCAGCGATCGCACGGCCAACTCCGCCAAAACGAAGAAGATCGCTCACAACACAAACGGCGGCCCGTCATTGGCCGGCGGAGACAACTTCGGTCGCTCGGTGACGACGATTGGCGATCTCGACGGAGACGGAGTTGTCGATATCGCTGTCGGTGCTCCGAACGATGCGGGCAGCGGCACGACTCGCGGAGCCGTGCATGTGCTCTTCATGAATGCCGACGGCAGCGTGAAGAGCAAGGCGAAGATCGGCGATGCGACTGGCGGCGGGCCGACGCTCGCGAACGGCGACAACTTCGGCATCTCCGTCGCGGGCATCGGCGACCTGAATGGAGACGGCATTCCCGATCTCGCAGTCGGCTCATGGCACGACGATACCGGCGGAACTAATCGCGGTTCGGTCTATGTGCTGATGATGAACTCAAACGGCACCGTGAAGAGTCGCACGGAGATCGGTAGCGCAACTGCGGGCGGGCCGACATTGGCCAATAACGATTACTTCGGCACCTCAGTCGCTTCGATCGGAGACCTCGATGGAGACGGCATCAACGATCTCGCCGTCGGTGCCTACGGCGATGACTCGGGCGGTTCGTATCGCGGTGCGGTGCATGTCCTCTTCATGAACTCCGACGGCACGGTCAAAGGAAAGACCGAGATCTCCGACGGCAACAGCAATGGCCCGACACTCGCGAACGACGACTACTTCGGATGGGCGGTTGCAGGTCTCGGTGACATCAACGGAGACGGCGTCGCAGACATCGCTGCAAGCGCGAACAACAGTTATTCGTCGAGTCCCGCTGCGAGCGCCGTGCATGTCTTGCTGATGAATGCCAATGGCACGGTGAACTCGAAAGTCAAACTGTCGAGCGGCTCAAACGGCATTCCGACGCTCGGCTCGTCGGACGGCTTCGGCAGCTCACTCGCTGCAATCGGCGATCAAGACGGCGACGGAGTGACGGATCTCGCAATCGGTGCGGCGCTCGATGACACCGGCGGAACGGATCGCGGCGCGGTCTATCTCGCGTTGCTGAATTCATCCGGAACGGTGAAGAGCACGTCGAAGATTGCGAGCGATACCGGCGGCGGCCCGACGCTCACTGACGGAGACCATTTCGGCGGAAGCGTTTCGTTCGTCGGCTCATTGGACGCCGACGGCGTCGGCGACCTGCTCGTCGGAGTGCCGCGCGAAGAGACCGGCAGTTCCGATGCCGGTGCGGTGTATTCGTTATTCCTGCAAGTACCCGCGCCGGAGATCGACGTGCGCGGCAACAGTGTGTCGATCACCGACGGCGACACCTCGCCCAGCGCGACCGATCACACTGATTTCGGATCGGTCAGCGTCTTCAGCGGATCGGGGATCGATCGGACCTTCACGATTCACAACATTGGCTCGCTCGGACTGAATCTCACCGGCACGCCGCGCGTCACACTCAGTGGCACGAACGCCTCTGAGTTCTCAGTCACGACCCAACCGGGAAGCAGCATTGCCGCCAGTGGATCGAGCACCTTCACGATTCACTTCGAGCCGCTCGTCACTGGACTGCGAACTGCCACCGTCACGATTGCCAGTGACGATTCCGATGAAGGCAGCTTTGACTTTGCGATCTCTGGCTTCGGGCTCGGCGGTTTGTTCCTGTCGCATACCGGCGGTTCGACTATTACGAGCGAAGCCGGCGGATTTGACTTCATCTCCGTCGCGCTCGACGCGCAGCCGACGAGCAATGTCGTGATCAACGTCTCGAGCAATGACACCACTGAAGGCACCGCGACGCCGACAACGCTCACGTTCAATTCCTCGAATTGGAACACCGCGCAATCCGTGCGAGTGGATGGAGTTGATGACTCCCTGCTCGACGGATCGCAGACCTTTGCGATCGTGTTCTCGATCGACGATGCAGCAAGCGATGCGGGCTACGACCCATTGGCCGATCAGACGATGAGCGTCACCAACACGGATAATGAAGTCGCCGGCTTCACGATCGTCGAAAGTGGCGGCAGCACGTCGGTGACCGAAGCCGGATCGAGCGACACCTTCACCGTCGCACTCACAGCGCAGCCACTGACTGACGTCGTGCTCAATGTCACTCGCAGTGATGCGACCGAAGCCGATGTCAGCCCCGCAACGCTGACCTTCACGACGGCCAACTGGAACGTCGCACAAACCGTGACCGTTACCGGAGTCGACGACTTCATCGACGACGGAGATATCGCCTCGACAGTCACGGTCTCAGTCGACGCCGCTGCCAGCAACGATGGCTTCGACTCTGTTGCGAATAAGACGGTCGCAGTGACGACGATAGACAACGACGGCGTCGGCTTTACCGTCACTCAGTCGGGCGGTTCGACGTCGGTCAGTGAAGACCCGACGACGGACAGCTTCACCGTCGTCCTTAATGCGCAACCGACGTCAGACGTCGTCATCAGCGTGACGAGCGGTGATACGACCGAAGCGACCGTCGACAAGGCGACGCTCACTTTCACTCCGGGCAATTGGAACGTCGCTCAGACCGTGACGGTCAGCGGCGTCACTGACACTCTCGACGACGGCGATAAGACATCGTCAATCACACTCTCAATCGTCGACGCAAGCAGCGATGACGCATTCGATCCGCTCGCCGATCAAACGGTCTCGGTCACGACGACCGACATTGATGCCGCACCGACTTTGACGCTCGAACTCACCGGCAGCCCGCTCGCCGAGAACGGCGGAACGGCAACCGTGACGGCGCGGCTCTCGCATCCATCAGAGAGTGCGATCACTGTCGATCTCGGCTTTACCGGCAGCGCGACCAACAGCAGCGATTACTCGCGTTCGGGAACGCAAATCGTCATCGGGGCACTGTCGACAACGGGCACGATCACTCTGACGGGAGTCGATGATGCACTCGATGAAGTGAATGAGACGGTCGTCGTCGACATCACTGGAGTGACGAACGGGAGTGAAAGCGGCACTCAGCAAGTCACGGCGACAATCACTGACGATGACGCACCGCCGGGAGTGACGCTGTCGTTGAGCGGCAGCCCACTCGCCGAGAACGGCGGAGTCGCGACGGTGACTGCAACACTTGACGCCGCTTCGGGCCGCGACGTGACGATTGATCTCGGCTTAACCGGCAGCGCAACCAACAGCAGCGATTACTCGCGCTCCGGAACGCAGATCGTCATTGCTGCGGGATCGACGACGGGCAGCATCACGCTCACCGGAGTGAATGACGCGCTCGACGAGATCAACGAGGCAGTCATCGTCGACATCACGGGCGTCACGAATGGGACGGAGAGCGGGACTCAGCAAGTCACCGCGACGATTACTGACGATGACGCGCCGCCCGTTGTCACGCTCTCGTTGACGGGCAGTCCGCTCGCCGAGAACGGCGGTGTCGCAACTGTTACAGCAACGCTCGATGCCGTTTCGGGACGCGATGTCACGATTGATCTCGGCTTCACCGGCACTGGGACAAACAGCAGCGACTACTCACGCTCAGCAGCGCAGATCGTGATCGCAGCGGGTTCGACAACGGGCACGATCACTCTGACGGGAGTCAACGACGCTCTCGATGAAGTTGATGAGACGGTCATCGTCGACATCACCGGCGTCACAAACGGGACCGAAAGCGGAA
>CAZNMS010000322.1:0-9835 GCA_964573505.1 uncultured Planctomycetaceae bacterium
AGGCGCGAAGTCAGTGGTTGCGACGCGTTACAGCGCAGCCCGTTGGGCGTGCCTCCAAGAGAGGCGACTACTTGCTGACCGGATTGGCTGAGGCGCGAAGTCAGTCGTTGCGACGCGTTAAAGCGCAGCCCGTTGGGCGTGCGGTTAAACGATTTAGCGGACTCCGAAGTTTGGACGCGCGGGGCCGGTTAGCTTGCGTTGTTCTAGGCGGGCTCGCAGCAGTTGCAGCGCGAGCGGGCCGAAGAGCAGCGCGGCCCATGCGGAGCAGACTCCGATCGCAATGCCGATCTGAGTGATCGCTGAGAATTGCTCAACGTGTCCCCAGCGCAGTGCGGCATAGGTTGCTCCGATGCCGAGCATCGTCGCGAGGCAGTGGCCGAACTGGTACGGGATGACGTCGATGCGTCGATACAGCGCGAGCCCGACAAAGGAGTACGTCGCATAGGTCGCGACGCTGACCCATGCGGCTCCGACAGCTCCGAAGCGCGGGACGATCAGCGAGTTGAGCAGCAAGTTGACCGACGCGCCCGCAACCGCCGCCGGCAGCATCGCTACGGTCTTCTTGGCCAACATCGCCGGGACGTTGAACAACGAGTGCGCGCTGAAGAACACAAACGCCAGCAAGATGATCGGCAAGAGATTGACGGCTCCGTCGTAAGCCTCTGTCGTCAGGACCGGCAGCAGCGGCCATGCAACGAGCGACGCTCCGAGCATCAGCACCAACATCGCATTCACGAAATGCCGAAACACCGTCGCGTATTGCTGCTTCGCATCCGGCTGCTTCGCGATCTCGTACATCGTCACGGACCAAATTGAGCCGAACGGCAAGAGCGTTAGCGAGTTGACCGCTTGCCCAATCTTGTAGGCCAATGAGCAGATGCCGACTTCCTCCATGCTGAGATAAGCCGCCATGAAGTAGCGATCGGCTTCGTGCATCAGCATCGACAAGAACGCGAGCACGATGATCGGCGAGCTGAAGCGCGTCAGCTTCTTCAGGATCTCAATGTCGAACGCAACTCGTTTGTTGTGTCGGCAGAAGATCACAAACACGACCGACGAATGCGCGACGCAGGCCAATAGGTTCCCGAGCAGTTGCCCCTTCACTCCCAATTGCATGCCGCACAAGAACCAAACATTGAGCCCGACATTCAGCAGCAAGCGGCCCGTCGAGACAAACAGATAAAGCAGCGACCACTTTTGCACTCGCACATAAACGTCGAACAGTTCGCTCGTCATCATCAGGATCAACGTCCCGAAGGTCAGCGAATACAGCAGGCCCCCGTCGGTCACATCCGCGCCGATCGTCCATGCAGCGAGTTGATCTCGTATCAGCCATAGCGGCCCGGTGACGACCGCTCCCATTCCGACAACGAATATCAGCCCGGTCCACCAAACGCGGCGGCGGTCTTCATCGGTCTCGGCATCGAATTGAAAACGAGTCACCGCCTGCGACATGCCGCCGCCAATCAGCAGCGCGAGCACCGTCGTCGTCAGATCGAGGATCGCAATGACCCCATAATCATGCGGCGTCAGGAAGTGGGTATAGAGCGGTAGCAACAACACCGACGCGAACCGGCTGATCAATGCAGCCAGTCCGTAGATCGAAGAGTGCTTCGCGATGTCGGTGAGGGAACGCATGAGTGGCTTCGGGAGTTGAGGAGTTGAGGAGTTGAGGAGTTCGGGAGTTGAGGAGTTCGGGAGTTGAGGAGTTGAGGAGTGGGAAGTGGAGAGTGAGGTCTTCGCACTCCTCTACTCCCCACTCCTCTAGTCCTCACCTCATTCCCCTACGGGATGCCTCTCACAATCCCCGGCCCGATTAGCTTCGTCACCCATACCGGCAGCTTCTGCCAGGCGCGGATCATGAGGTCGAACTTGCCGTTGTTCGGACGCATGTCTCGGGCGTCGCCTTCGCGGACATAGTGCTGCCAGACGGCGGGGGATTCGGTCGCTCCCCATTGCGACTTGAAGGCATAGGTGCCGCTGTCGCGCGAACTGCGTCCGAAGTCGAATGTGCTTTGACCTCGTTCGACGGCGCGGGTGAGTAAGTTCCAATACAGGAGCATGTTGCAGTTCGTTGAATTGAAAGCTCGCAACGAACTTGCGCTCGGGACTTCGGTCGTGCCGCGACCGTGAATCAAGAGGCCCGATGCGACGGGCTCGCCGCTGAGTCGGACGCAGCAGAACTCGGCGGCTCCGGGGAAGTGATCGATCAAGGCCGCGAACAGTTTGCGACTGAAAGGCGGCGTGCCGAGATCTCGCATGTTCTTGCAGAAGACGTCGTAGAACTCGTCGAGGATGTCGTGAGTTCCCCAATGCACGGTCAGTGCTTCGTTCTTCTGCGGCTTGCGAATCTGATTGCGGACTTTCGACTTAATGCCGTCCCACAAACCGTCGGGAGTCGTCGGCAACTTCAGCCGCATATGCACTTTGTCGGTGACTGCTTGCTTGAGTTGAGGATGCTCGACCGGACGCTCGTGCCGCAGTTCGAGATAGCGCACATCAAGTTGATCGGCCAATCCAATCGCGCGATCGGCGAGTGCCAGTTCGGCTTCGACGGAGTCCGCGACGATGCCCGACGAATTCACATACGGCAGGCTGACTAAGAACTTTCCGAAGAGCGGGCTCTTCACATAGGCGAGCGGCAGCACTCCGACCAATCGCCGACCGACAGTCGCCTGCAGGCATGCCGGTTCGTGCTGTAATCCTTCTTGCAGAACGCGCAGCCATGCGGCGCGTTGATAGAAGCCTGCATGCCCTTTTGAGGCGAGATACTCGCCCCATGCTTCGGGCGTTGAAGTGAGTTCGACTTTCACTTGTCCGAGTGCAACGGGTTTGAGTGCAAGCTGCGGTCGCTCGGCGACCATCGTCGTTGAGTGCGGCGATTCAGCACTGACTTGCGCGGCGACTCCGCCTGCTTCGAATGCCGGGAATGGTGTTGTTGAACTGTCGAGCCCGCCGTCACGGTCGGCATTGAAGTGAGAAGAAAAGTCGTCTCCGCTGTCGAAGGCGGCCGCGCTGCAAAGCGGTGATGAATCACCGCAGTCCAACGAGAAGAGCGGTTGCTTGCTCTCTTGCTGAAGCAGTTCGTCATAGAGCGCGACGAACTTCTGCATTCGCAGTTCGAAGCTGAAACGATCCGCGACGGTGCGATAGGCATTATCTGCGAGTTGCTGCTGCAACGATCCGTTGTTGAGCAGTCTCGTCAACGAGACCGTCAGTGCGTCGACATCGTCAACGGGGACGAGCAACGCATCGTGCTCGTGCGTGACGACGTTCGGCACGCCGCCGACTGGAGTCGCAATCGTCGGCACGCGACAGGCCATTGCTTCGAGCAAGACGTTCGGCAATCCCTCGCGACGGCTGCTTAAGACGAAGACGTCGAGCGCATTGAAGACCAATCGCGCATCGGGCACATGACCGAGCAGCGTGATTGAGTCCTCGCGCTTCAAGTCGCGGATCAGTTGCTGTAACTCAGATTGCAGGCCGCCTTCACCGGCGATGACGAGCTTCGCTTGCGTGCCCGTCGCGAGCAGTTGATCGAACGCTCGAATGAGAACGTCAAAGCCTTTCTCTTCGGACAACCGCCCGACGGCTCCGACAATGGGGATGTCGGAGTTGAAGCAGCTCATTGGCTCGTAGCCGAAATCGTCAGATTTCGGAGCCGGAGTCACTGCGTCCGAAATCTCACGATTTCGGCTACGAAGATCGCGACGGACTGAGCCGTAGTCGTCGAGCACGATGCCGTTCTCGATCAACGACAACTTCTCGACGGGAACTCCCGCTGCGAGGCACTCGGCGAGCAATGTTTCCGAGACGCAGACGACTCGTTCGTAGTGCCGCAAGCACTTGAGATCGACGCGGCGATAAAGCTGAGCTCGCGATGTGTGATCGACCCATCCATGCACCGTCGTGACGAGCTTCATCGGATGAAATCGGCTGACGAGCAGTCCCAGTGCGTCCGACTTGTAGTCGTGCCCGTGCCAGATGCGGACGTCGCGTTCTTTGCAGACGGCGACCAGTCGCTTCACGACGCTGAGATCAGTCAGTCCGCGATCGGGGATCGAGATCAGTTCCGCGCCGGTTTGCCGAGCACGCGTTTCGAGCACTTCAAAGCCGGGATCGCCGGGCGGATGCAGATAGGCGCAGGCGCTGGTGTAACCGGTGCCGCGATAGAAACGCGGTGTGTTGAGAATGGTTTTTTCAGGCCCGCCTCCGGCTCCGGTTACGACGCGAACATGAAGAACGACGGTACTGCTAGCGGTCACTGATGAGGCCCCTCTGATGAAGTAGATGCGTTGCGCAGCGAGTGGTCGGCTCATAACTCGGCGTAATGAGTCGCATGCTCTTATCGCGCGGACGGGAATGGGGCGGTCGGATTCGGAGGGGATGCGCGGTACGCGACTGAAGGGCAATTCGACATTGGCGGTCGGTTGACGATGTCAGGTGACGCGACCGACGACAGAGACCGTGCAATCGGCGCAATCGGAGCGGTTGCTGTAATTCGGATGACACTCACAACCCCGAGACTTTCGCGAGGCGTTGTAACAAAGCATGCCCGCACTGCTTGCCAATCCCGTCTGGTCATCGGAGGCCGGGTAGAGTTGAGGCGCGGAGGTCGAAGCCGCCCTTTTGTGGTCGCCTTTCGCTCCGCGGCTGTGATCTTTTCGCCCCCGGCCTTGTGCCGGGGGCGATTTAATCACAGCCCCTCCGCGAAAGGCGACCATTGGTCCCCAGAATCTCGTTCTCAATTGGCCGGCTCATGTCGTTTCAGCAACTCAAACTCTCAGCTCAACTCGCGCTGCAAGCGGCGATCGATCGCACTGCGCGGTTGTGGCATGAAGAGGCTCCGGCGGCGCGGCGGTTGAATGCAGAGGGACTCGAAGACCGCATTCTCATGAGTGCAAGTCCCGCCGTTGCTGTTGCTGATGCTCCGTCGGTTGATGCACCGAATGCGCAGCCGTCGCTCGATGAAGTGATGCAGATGCTTGCCGTTGATGGCGGAGTGCATGCCGCAACGAGTGAGTCAGCAGTTGCCGGAGCGGCAACATCTCAAGCAGCGGGCACAGTCGCGGCGCAGGTGCGCGAATTGGTGTTTCTCGATCCGCATGCGGCGGATGTCGGCTTGCTGATCGACGACCTTAATCTGCAACGTGCTGCCGGTCGCGCGATTGATCTTGTGATGCTCGACGACCTGCGCGACGGCATTGATCAGATCTCGGATGCACTGAGTCAGTACTCGGGACTTGAAGCCGTTCACGTTGTCTCGCACGGCGACGACGGCGAAGTATGGCTCGGCAGCACGCGACTGAATCTCTCGTTGCTCGGCGGTTATGTCGGCGAGTTCGCACGTTGGGGGCAGTCGTTCGCGAGTGATGCCGACCTCTTGTTTTATGGCTGCAATCTCGCCGCGAACGACGACGGCCAATGGCTGATGGATGCCATCAGCGTGCTGTCCGGCGCTGACGTTGCGGCGAGCACGAACATCACCGGTCATGAGCGACTCGGCGGCGACTGGCAATTGGAGTTCGCTCGCGGCGAGGTGACTGCGGCAAGCGTCTTCACCGCAGAGGCTCAAGCACAGTGGTTCGGCACGCTCAGTACGGTGACGTTTCAAGATGGCTCGAACGGCTATGCGGGCACTGCCGACACGATGCTCAAAGCGGCGGACTCAAGTACGGCTTCCGGCACGACAACTCTGCTGACGACTCAGCAATTGGGACAATCGGACGAAGAGCAAACGCTGATTCGCTTCGACAATCTCTTCGGCAATGCGGCCGGGCAGATCCCGTATGGATCAACGATTACATCGGCGCAGTTAATCGTCGAAGTCACTGATCCGGCGGGGTCGGGCGATGTCATCTCGGCCTATCGCATGCTCGTTCCCTTCACGGAATCGAGCACATGGAGTTCGCTGAGTTCCGGCGTGCAGACCAACAACGTTGAAGCAACGTCGGCAGCAATCGCGACGTTGACCGCCGTGCCGACATCGGGGACTGCGGTCATCTCGGGATTCGAGAGCACCGTTCAACTTTGGGCCGACGGCGTGCCGAACTACGGCTTGATGTTCCGCAAGCCGGGTTCCAATTCATGGGGCTTTCAATCGTCAGAGACGACGACCGTGAGTCAGCGGCCTCAGTTGAGCATCACGTTCACACCGCCGCCGCGCGTGCGAGTTGATACGACGACCGACGTGCTCGACGGCGATACGTCGTCGCTGAGTGCGTTGCTCGGCAGTCGCGGAGCGGACGGGAAGATCTCACTGCGCGAAGCCATTAGCGCGGCCAACAACACTGTCGGTGCGAACGAGATCGAACTGCCGGCCGGTACTTACACAGTCACGCTCAGCGGCGGTCCTGAAGACAACAACGCGCACGGCGACTTCGACATCACCGATAGCTTGAAGATCTACGGAGCCGGCACGGCGGCAACGACTATCAATGGCGGTGCGGTTGATCGCGTCTTTGATGCGCTGACTTCGGGAGAGGTCACGTTTCAAGACTTGACGATCACGAATGGCAGTCGCAGCGGTGCAGACGGCGGCGGAGTGAGAAGCAGTTCGACAACCGCATTGGTGCTCGATCGAGTCGTTGTGACTGGCAACTCAGCGAACGAAGGCGCCGGCATCTCCAGTCAGGGCACGCTGCAACTGAGTGATTCGACGGTGAGCAATAACACCGCGCAGAGTTTCGGCGGCGGACTGAGTTCGACCGGAGTCGGGACAATCACGAACTCGACTCTCAACGGTAACTCGGCGACGAATGGCGGCGGCATTGCTCTGCCGGTTTCAGGCGCGTCACTCGTCATCACGAACACAACGCTGACGGGCAACAACACAACGACCGGCGGCGCGGCCATTCACACCAATGGCACAGTCTCGATCAACAGCTCGACAATCGCCTTTAACACTGGAGGCGGCGGAGCGGGCGGCATCAAGGTCGCATCAGGCGGCTCGGGGCTCATTCAGAACTCGATCTTGAGCAACAACGACGGCGGCAATGCGGATTCACCGCTGACTTCGAATGGTCACAACATCGACTCCGACGGCACGGCGGGACTGACTCAGCCGAGCGACCTCAGCAACGTCGATCCGCGACTCGCACCGCTTGCTGACAATGGCGGTCTGACAAAGACGCATGCTCTCATGAGCGATAGCCCGGCGATCGGAGCCGGAGCTGCGATCGGCATCACGACCGATCAACGCGGTTACGCGCGCGGCCTCAGCAGCGACATCGGTGCTTATCAACGAGCACCGGCGTTGCATTCAACGATCGAGCAACGCGTCAACGAGACGACGTCCGACGTGCAAAGCACCGATCAAGAATCGCGCAATGCGTCGCAAGCGATCTCGATCAGTCCGACCGGCGAGTCGGTCATTGTTTGGAACAGCACCAATCAAGACGGTTCGGGCGGCGGAGTTTATGCGCGGCGCTTCGACCGCTTCGGTGCTCCGCTGAGCGGTGAGTTCCTCATCAATTCAACAACGAGCGACTCGCAATTATGGGCTGCCGTCGATCATGACGCTGCCGGTCGCTTCGTCGTCGTTTGGACGAGCACCGCGCAGGACAGCAGCAACTATGGCATCTATGCCCGCTCCTTCGATGCTGCGGGCAACGCGCTGACGGGCGAGATTCTCGTCAACACAACGACGACCAATCAGCAGAAGAGTCCGTCGCTCGCAGTGACAGCAGATGGCTCGTTCGTCGTTGCATGGGAGGGCGAAGGCGACGGGGATACGACGGGCATCTTCTATCGTCGTTTCGACGAGGGCGGCGTCGCACTCGATGCCACTGAGCAGCGCGCCAATGCCGCGACGACGAGTGCTGAAACTCGGGCCTCCGTCGCGATCAATGACGACAAAGAATTCGTCGTTGTTTGGGACGACAGCGAAGATGTTTGGGCGCAGCGCTATCACTGGAACGGCTCGAAGGTCGGCATCAATACGCGGCTTGATGGGACTCATGACAACGCTCGCGACGCCGTCGTCGGAATGGCGGCAGATGGGAGTTATGTCGTCGCGATGCAGGTCCTTACGACGCTCTTCGGCGAAGGCATCTATGCGCAGCGCGTGAATCCATTCGGAGATGCGGAAGGCGGAACGATTCTCGTCAACGGGTCGATTCTCGGAAATCAGTCTCGGCCTTCGATCGCTGTTGCCGCGACCGGCGAGTTCTTCGTCTCATGGACCGGCAACGGCAACGGAGACAGTGCCGGAGTCTTCGTGAGGAAGTTCGCGGCAGATGGTTCGACAATTGGCGGCGAGGCGCGGGTCAATCCGACGACGACTGCTGTGCAAGACGATGCCGCAGTGGCGTTGCTTGATGACGGCAACTTTGCCGTTGTTTGGTCGGGCAATGGCCCCGGAGACGCAGACGGCGTCTTCTATCGCGCCTTCGGCAGCGATCCGGTTGCGACAGTGAGCTACACCGCGACCGCGCCGACGATCGACAACGTTGAAGACGCGATTTGGGCGAGTACTCCTTCTTACACACTCGGACTGACGAACTCGGGAACGATTAGCAATGCAGCCGATTTGTCGGCGAATTGGCGTGCTCTTTGGACGTCAACCGGTCTCTATCTGCTGACGAACGTGACCGACGACAGTCTCGTGAATGACTCGGGAACGAGTGCCTTTGCGGACGACATCGTGCAGGTCTTTATCGACGGCAATCAAAGTCGCGGCACGAGCTATGACGGAGCGAACGATTTCCAATTCGGCTTCCGTTATGGCGACACGACCGTTCGCACGGGAACGAATAGCGCGACGTCGACGACCGGCATCAACTTCACAATCACGACGACGTCAGCAACGAGCTATCGGCTCGAAGCATTGATTCCTTTCAGCACGCTCGGGATCTCGCCAGTGATCGGCCAGCGTTTCGGAGTTGATGTGCAAGTCGGCGATGACGATGTCGCCGATGCGAGCGGACTGACGGGACAGCTTGCATGGGCGAGCCCCGTGAATGAGTCGGGTTCGAACCCGGCGCTGTTCGCGACGGCGGAACTGCAAGCCGAAGCGATTGCCAATGTGATCCCCGTCGCTGTCGCCGGAGGCCCCTATACCGTCAACGAAGGCGGTTCGGTCACGCTGCTATCGGACGGTTCAACGGACTCGGACGGCTCGCTCACGAACTATGAATGGGATCTCGATTACGACGGCACGACGTTCCAAACGGATGCAACGGGAGCAACCGCAACGTTCTCGGCAGCGACTCTTGACGGTCCGACTTCTCGCACGGTCGCGCTGCGAGTGACCGACAACACAGGCGTGCTTAGCAACATCGCAACGGCCACTGTGAACGTCCTGAATGTCGCTCCGACGGCGAATGACGATGCGGGATCGGGCTACTCCGTCGACGCGAGCAGCACACTGACAACGCCGAATGTGCTGCTGAATGACTCGGACGTCAGTGCGTCGGATCCATTGAGTGTTACGAGCGTCAATACGTCGACGACGCTCGGGCTCGTGACGAGCAATGGTGACGGCACTTTTTCTTACAACCCGAATGGTGCCTTCGCGTCTCTGAGTGCCGGGCAAACGGCGACGGATACTTTTAGTTACACCGTGAGCGACGGAGACGGCGGCACCGCGACGGCATCCGTCACGATCACAATCAATGGAGTGAACGGGGCGCCGGTCATCACGAGTAATGGCGGGGGAGCAACGGGAGCAATCAACGTCGCAGAGAACTCGACGGCAGTAACGACCGTACTCGCGACCGATGCCGACTTGCCGGCTCAAACGCTGAGCTACTCAATCAGCGGCGGCACTGACGCAACACGCTTCACGATCAACACTTCGAATGGTGCGATCGACTTAATCTCGGCTCCGAACTTT
>CAZNMS010000323.1:0-9794 GCA_964573505.1 uncultured Planctomycetaceae bacterium
ATCCCTACGCTCGCAGGAGGCTGCGATCTTGTGAAGACCGATTGAACGGTATTGCCGTTAAACGACGCGGCGAAGCCGCAACCGATAGTCGCCTTTCGCTCCGCGAAAGGAAGCTTTTGCGGAGCAAAAGCCGACAATCCCTTTCGCAGCGCGAAAGGCGACTATGTAACGCGTCCTACAATGAGCAAGTCGACAACAAGTCGAGAACTATTAGCTTGAGATGGCCTCACTTCAGACCGCGATCCAACTAGGTGCCGACTTTCGTTTGGTTCGCCGTATTGATGCCAGTCAACACTGCTCACTGCGGCGCGAGCGTCTTTGCGAGTGCTGCTACGGCCCAACCGGTCGCGGAGATCGAGATGAACTGGCTCTTTTCGTAGGGATCGCCGTTGTCGAAGAACTCTTGCACGGGCTTCGCGCGTGTCTGCACGAACCATGAACCGTCGACCGCTTGAGTCTTGAGCAGGTACGCGGTTGCCCTCTTGATCGGCTCGTCGGTTGCTGCCATTCCCGCAGTCAGGAGGACATACAGCGCTTGCCCCGTTGCATAGGCGTCGCTGCTCATGCCGGGTTGCTGAGCCCATCCGCCGTCGTCGCGTTGCTGATTCAGCAATTGATCTTTGAAGGGCGCAACTGCGTCTCGATCAGCACCCGCATCGAGCAAGCCCCATACGCGAAACACAACATCTTCGTTGTGTTCGAGCTTTGCTTGATCGAGCCATGAATCTGATCGCTGCAACGCCGACTCGACGGCTTTGCGATCGGAGTCATCTTCAAGCCGCTCGCGCCAACGACGCAGATGACTGCGAGCGAGCACGGTTCCGGTCACGTGCGACTCTTCCATCGGCGGACGGAACGACGGTGCCTTCCAATGTCCGTCTTCTTCCTGCGTCTTGATGAGATACGTGACGAAGGCGCGATCGAGTTCGGCATTGCCCTGCTCGACATCACGAGCCTTTGTCGTATCCGACTGAGCTTCAACTCCCAGTCGCAGAGTCCATGCGGCATAGCTCGCCATGAAAGCGCGACCGGGAATGCCTTTGCCGTCCTTGATCGAGTCCAATCGCCCCCGCAGATAAGTGCGAGTGAACTCCGTGAGTTCCGCAGGCAACTTCTCGTCGACCTCAACACCGGCAGCACGAGCGACATTGCCTGCGAGCAGCGGGAAAGTCTGATGATGGCACGCAAAGCACTTCCGATGTTTTGGATACTCGCGAGCGCTGCGTTCGAGCAGCTTGAGTCCGAGCACAACCGCCTCACGCCCCGACCTCTGCGCAGCCGCGTCTTGAGCGAGCGCCAAATTTCGGCTGAGACTCAGCATGATCGCGATGAAAAGCGCGATGCCTGCGCCGGTTGTCATTCGAGTTGTCATGTCACGCTCCTCAGCGGCGGTTTGCAGCCTTCAGTATTTCGTCGGCCCATGATTGATCTTCGGGACTCAGTGGCGGGACGGGGGCGGCTCGATAGTCAATGTCGTCGCCGTAGGAACCGTTGACGTAGGCCATATCAATCAGCTTCTGAAGATCGAGCACGACGTCGGCGTCTGATGGCCTTAAAGGGATGCGGATGGCCGGCAGCCTTGCACGAAGATGCATCGGATAGATCTCGGTCTGCACGCTCTCGGCGCGCCGCACGACTGCGAAGTAATGCGCGTTCAAGTTCTCAGGCAGCTTCTTGAACGACCCAGACAAGACCCATCCGCCGGCACGCAAGAGGTCGATCTCGACCAAATTCACTTGAGCTTGCCGCAACGCGAACTGCTTGTTGCGGAACGCGCCCCGCCCGTCGCGGTTCGTCTTGTTCGCCGGACTGAGGAACTCAATGGCGGTGACAACGCGATTGCTCTCTTTGGTGTCGACGATCTTGATGTAGCGCAACGTTGTGGCGCTTTCCGCGAAGTCATCGTCGATCAGCACCGGTTCCGCGACAGCGACATTCGGCGTGCTTCCGAGATCTACCGACCGTTGTCGGCATTCGACGAACGGCGCTTCAGGAGCAATGAGACGCGGTGCATTGCTCGATTCATCCTCAACAACATCAACCGACACATACTCCTCAATGCGCGCCCTCAAGTCTGAAGGAAGCCGTTGTTGGAGTTCGTCACAGCAATAAACCGAAAGCCGAGTATGCACGTCGCCCCAACTACCCTCGAGCCACGGATCGATTCCGGGAAAGGGACTCTTCATTCTTCAATCTCCGAACCGACGCAAGTTCCGACGAGCTAACAACAGTGGTTCGATTATGTCGTCGTCTCAGTGGCAAGCGAGTCGAACCTCATTCGCAAGATGACTGGAGCGACGACCGCAAATTGAAGGGCTGCAGAGCGCGACCTAGAGTCCCCGCCCTTTGCGTTCTTAGGCGAGCGGCAGATGAGAAGTTACCGGCGATCTTCTGTACGACGGACTACAAGTCCGTCGTACTGGTATGAACTCACCTGCCGCTCGCCTTAGCACGGGCTTTCTGCTCGTGCTGAATCGCTAATGCGAAGCGGACTCAACCATCACGACGGCGGCACGGACTGGAAGTCCTTGCTACTCGGACGGGCTTCTCGAAAGGTCTTACATGCTGCGTCAGTTTGTTGGAGCGTCGCGCTGGGTGCGTCGGACGCTGAGTGTTGCCGTCCTTGCCGGAGTAATGACAAATACAGCTTCGGTCACTGAGGCTGCGACTCCGAAGCTGATCGTTGTCGTCAGCGTCGACCAATTGTGTGAGGACTATCTCATTCGCTTTGCCGACAACTTTGCCGATGACGGCATCTTTCGGCGGGTTGATCGCGAGGGGGCTCACTACAGCAACTGCCATCATCGGCATTCGCTGACCGTGACCGCGCCGGGGCATGCGGTGCAGCTCACGGGGGCTTATCCCAACACGCACGGTGTCATTGAAAACAATTGGTATGACCGCGACCTCAAAAAGCGCAAGTACTGCGTCAGCGATCCGCTGACGAAGGTCGTCGGCATCGAGTCGAAGAATGGGATGTCTCCGCGCGTGCTGCGGGTCGACACCGTCGGCGATCGCATGAAGCTTGCTTCTCGAGCAGCAAAGGTCTTCGGCATCGCCATTAAGGACCGCGCGTCGATTCTGATGGCGGGGCATGCCGCCGACGCTGCGTATTGGATGGAGAAGAACAACTGGGTCACGACCGAGTACTACCGACCCGATCTGCCGAGCTATCTGCAAGCACTTAACGTCGAGAAGTTTTTGGACTCGTATCGCGGCAAGCAGTGGAATCTGCTGCATCCCAAAGCGAAGTATCACAACAACGGTCCCGACAAGAACGACTGGGAGAACCCGCCAAAAGGTTTCGATACCGAGTTCCCTCACGAGATCTTCAAGCCGGGCGAAGGACTGCCGGACGATCTCGACGATCAAGTGCTCGGCTCGCCGTTCGGCAATGAGGTCACGTTGTCTGCGGCGAAGTTGCTGATTCAGCACGAGGAACTCGGCAAAGACAACGTCACCGACTTGCTCTGCATCAACCTGTCCTCGAACGACTACGTCGGGCATGCGTTCGGTCCGCATAGTCTCGAAGTGGAAGACATCACCTATCGCACCGATCTCGAACTCGGTCAGTTTGCGAAGCATCTCGATCAGCGAGTGGGCGCCGGCCAATGGACGCTCTTCATTACTGCCGATCACGGAGTCGCTCCGATCGTGCAAGTCGCTCAGCAATTAAAGTTACCGGGCGTCCGCAATCCGCTTCCGCAAGACGTCATCAAAGTGGAATTAGAAGCACACCTACGTGAAACGCTCGGCATTGCTGCGGATGTGAAACCGCCGTTGATCGAGTTCGTTGAAGACCTCGCGCTCTATCTCGATCACAAGCATCCTCAGTTGGCGGGCGATCGCTTGCCGCAAGCTCGCAAGATCGCACGCGACTGGATTGCGAAGCATCGGTATGTCGCAACCGCGAAGTCGCGCGAGGACATGCTCTTCGGCAGCGGCGACGATCTGCATGCAGCGATGCGGCGGATGTACCACTCGCAACTCAGCGGTGACGTTGTTTGGTGCCTCACTCCGTACTGCGTGCCGGGAACTCAGAAGAAAGGCACGACGCACGGCAGCCCATGGTTTTACGACACTCACGTGCCGCTGCTCGCAACGGGAGCGGGCATTAAGCACGGCCGCTTCGATCGGCTCGTCAGCCCGGCTTGCGTTGCATCGACGGTTGCGCGACTGGCGAATGTTGATGCACCCGGCGGCAATGTTGAGACGCCGCTCAGCGAAGCGATTGCAGACGGGAAGTAGTCGCTTCCCAAAAGAAGAATGGGACGTCGGGGACCAATAAGACGAATGGGTTCGGTTCAAACTCATTCGTCTCATCGGTCCCCTGCGTCCCATTCATGAGGTCGCTGCGGTGCAAGCTCTACTGCGCCACTGACTCCACATTGCTTGCTGGGGCCGGCTCTGATTGAGGAAGCGTTGCGGACGTGCCCGGTACGAGCTGCGGGCCTTCGTAGTGCTCGTCCAAGATCCGCTTCAAATGGTCGATGTCCATCACTTCGACTTCGAGTAATTCTTTTGTCATCTGCTCAAGCACCTTGCGCCGACGCTGCACGATGTCGAATGCAGTGTTGAAGCACTCGTCGACGATCCGCTTTGTTTCGAGATCGATCTCGCGAATCGTGTCCTCACTGTGCTGAATCTCGACGGCAGTTGCGGTGCCGAGAAAGACGCTCGTCCGACGCTCGCTGAAGTAGAGACGCCCGAGCTTCTGACTCATGCCCCATTCGGTGACCATTCGACGTGCAAGATCGGTTGCATGCTGTAAGTCGTTTTGCACCCCGGTTGAGGTCTCGTTGTAGATGAGTTGCTCGGCCGCGATGCCGCCGAGTCCCATGCAGATCTTCGCGATGAGTTCGGACCGTGTGCGATTGCCGCGATCGTCTTCGGGATGACTCAGCACATACCCCGCCGCCATTCCGCGCGGGATGATCGAGATCTTGTGAATCGGATCGCACTGCGGCAGGCTCGAACCGACGAGCGCATGCCCGCATTCGTGATAGGCCGTTCGACGCTTCTCTTCTTCGGGGATGATGCGCGTATTCTTTTCGAGTCCCGCGATGACGCGCTCGATGCCTTCTTCAAAGTCTTTCATCGTGACCGACTTGCGGTCCTTACGAGCGGCCAACAACGCCGCCTCATTCACGAGATTGGCGAGATCCGCACCGACAAAGCCGGGAGTCAGCTTCGCCAGTCGATTGAGATCAACAGCCGCGTCGATCTTCACCTTCTTCGCATGCACTTCGAGAATCGCATTACGGCCAGTGACATCGGGTCGATCGACCATCACATGCCGATCGAAGCGACCGGGACGCAGCAAAGCCGGATCGAGCGTCTCAGGCCGATTCGTTGCTCCCATCACGATCACGTTTTGATCCGAACCGAAGCCGTCCATTTCAACGAGCAGTGCATTCAACGTTTGCTCGCGCTCTTCATGTCCTCCCGCAATCCCCGCGCTGCGGGCCTTGCCGAGCGCATCAAGCTCATCAATGAAGATGATGCAGGGAGATCGTTCAGCCGCTTGCTGAAACATGTCGCGAACTCGAGCCGCTCCGACGCCGACGAACATCTCAACGAAGTCCGAACCGGAAAGGCTGACGAACGGAACTCCCGCTTCTCCGGCAACAGCTTTTGCCAGCAGCGTCTTGCCCGTGCCCGGAGGACCGACCAGCAACACTCCGCGCGGGATGCGACCGCCGAGTGCTTGATACTTCGCTGGCGTGCGCAGGAACTCGACGACTTCTTTCAGTTCTTCGACCGCCTCTGTAATTCCTGCGACATCCTTGAAGGTAACTTTGATGTCATCCTGCGCATAAAGGCGACCGCGACTACGACCGAAAGCGAGTGCCCCGCCCGCTCCGCCAATGCGCCGCATCATCAAGATGAAGAGCAGGACAATGGGTGCTGTGAGCAGCAGCATCATCATCCAGTTTTCCCAATTGCCCGGCGGCAAGATCGCGTCGTAGCTGATCTGCTTAGCCGCGAGCTGAGCACGCAATGTGTCGAGCGATTGCTCGGGGATCGAAGCTGTCGCCACTTCGAAGTACTTCGGCGAGTAATTCTCGGGAGTCTCGCCGGACTTCGGCTTCGGTATGTCCTGAAACCGCAAGTAACCGGCCTGAAACTGCAACTCATGCACGTTGGTCGCATTGAGCGTTTCTTCGCGGATGCCTTTCTCGAATTGGCTATAGGTCAATCGCTCGATCTTCGAGCGGCTGATCAATGCCGGATAGACGAGCGCCAGCAATGCCGTCGTCGCAATGGCAACGAGAATGATGCGATTGAATGTCGGCCCTTCCGGCTTCGGCTTGCGAGCGTTCGGCAATTGAGGCGGCACATCCGGCTTTTCGTTCGGCTCTGAGTCAGACATCGAGGTGCAATCTCTTGAGGGAGAATCAGCGTGCCGAAGCAAACTCGGCAACGGCTCAATCATTCAATCTGCTACTGCCGCGAGCTTCCGAGGACCGCTGAGACCAGTCGGAAATGCCTCGTTTTCAAATGCCCATTCGGCACAAGCAGAATAGGTCGCTCAATCGCGAGGCACCAATCAAGCATCGAGCAGGCGGACTCGGCGAGTCGCAGCGGTGCCGATACAACGCCCGCCCGCGAGCGGTCCGTCGAAGAGTCCTTCAACGACCGTCTTCAAACCGACGCTTCACAACGCTCACTCCAACGATCGGCCAACAGTGGGCAAAGGAAACTGAGTTATGAGTTTTGATGCCTCTAGCATCGCTGACATCTGGCGCTGTCCGAAGTCGCATTCTCCACTGGTCGTTGTCGCTGACTTTGCGATTTGCACGAATCCCGAATGCCGACTGCGTTTCGAGATCCGCGATTCGATTCCTGTCATGCTGATCGACGAAGCTCAGACGATGCCCGTTGAGGAATGGACGGCGGCCGTTGCGAAGAACGGCTAAGCGATAGTCGAGGAATCACTTCCCGGATTCGTAGCATGGACGCCTACGTCCGTGCTGCGTCGCTATCGGACGTAGGCGTCCATGCTACGAATTTGAACTGCTCTCGCGCGCCCGGATCGTCGCGCCGTCGTGCGATCACGCGCCGATCGCTCAGAGTGCGGAAACGGCCATTCGTTCGAGCTTGCAACTTGCTGCTGCAATTTTCGCGGTGCAGGGATGACGCTCGAAGATTTTTAAGGCCGCAAGCTTGCTGGCATCGACTTTGCGAAACACCGCTCGCGTCCTGAACGGGACATGCAAAAGCGTCGCTGGTCCCCGGCGGTGAGTGTGTGTCGGCCCTTTCCTCGCTGCCGGGGCCTTTTCTTTCGACGACGTTTCGATGCTCGCGACATCAGCCGAAGCGGCTCGCAGATCGCCCTCCAGCAATGCGAGTCGTTTCGTTTTTCAGCCTGCAACTCACGCTCATTGAACGCATTCTGAGCGGCGACTTGCAGGCTGCTTTTGTTTGTGAGTGCTGAACTTCAAGCAGCTTCTCCGGGGGATGCGCGACAAGCGAATTTACCCGTAGCCGAAATCGGGCACGGTTCATTTCGGTCTCGCATTGGGGCGCAGAGCCGCGCCCGTTAGGAAGCGGTCTTCTTGCTATTCCGTAGTGGATTCCGCTTCCTGACGGGCGCGGCTCTGCGCCCTAAGTTTGAACCATGCCCGAAATCGTGAGAATTCGGACGCCGTTGCCGAGCCCCCGAATTCTGACGAATTCGGCTACGGGGTTCGCGAATGGCGAGCGGATGGTTCATCACTGCTGCGGACTCGCGCTACTCCTTTGCTTTCTCCGCCTTCTTCTTGTCGGCCTTCTCCGCGTACTCGTCGCGCAAGTACTGATGGCAAGCGATGCATGTCCCGTTGAGCTTCTCTGCGACATAAGCGGCGCCTTCGAGATTCTTCGCATCGGCCATTTGCTCGAGCTTGAATGCCAGTCTCAAGAACTCGGTGCGGAAGTGGTCGAAGACTTCGTCGTCTTGAGTCTCTCCGCGCGGCGACGCGGGTTCGGCGAGCGACGTCAGCTTCAGTGACTCGGCGCCTTGCTTGATCTTCACGAAGTCGCGCATCACGAGCCCTTCAAAGACGCGCTGCGAGTTCGTGAGCTTTGCGAGCATGAAGGGCCGCACGTCCTTCTTCGGATTTGCTCCGACTTCGACCGGGATCGGCTTCACGCGTTTCGTCTCATCCGACGGCTGCTTCGGTTGCCCCTCTGAGCGAAGTTGTCCGATGCCGAGTAGCGTCACTCCCAATACTCCGGCGAGCACCACTAATCCCTTTGCGCGCGTCATCATGACTGCATTCCTTCCTTCGGTGAGAGTTTTGGTGGGAGCACGATGTTAGGTCGGCTTCCGTCAGACTCGGAAGATGAGCTTTGCCGTCTCTACAACGGAACGATGCTCACGCTGCCTCTTTCGACTTCATCAACCGATCGGACTTCGCATGACGACCTCCACTGCTGCGACAAAGTTGTTCTCGTATGGAGACACCGGCACGCTGCTCTATCGGACTGACGATGCCGATCGCGAACTGTTTGATCGCAAGTTGCGCCAGTGGATGCCGCCGCAGAGCTTTGACGCTCACGCTCATGTGTATGACTTGCGACACATCGTCGACGGCGCGCATGCCGACTCGTTTCATGGACCGGCAGAAGTGGGGTACTCGGTTTATCTCGAACAGCAGCGTTCATGGCTCGGAGATCACACTTCGACGAGCACGCTCTTCTTCCCGTTTCCGACGAAGACCGTTGATACCGTCGCGGCCAACAAGTTCTTGCTCCGCGAGCTGCAGGCGCAGCCTCAATTGGCCGGGCTGATGCTCGTGCGACCGACGGACGATCCCGCCGACATCGAAGCGCAGGTCGTTCGCGACGGATGGGTCGGGTTCAAGGTCTATCACTTACTCGCCGCTCGCCCCGACACGTTTCGATCAGAGACGGCGGAGTTCTTGCCCGACTGGTTATGGGAGATCGCCGACCGGCGCGGCTTGCTGATCATGCTGCATATGGTGCTTGATAAGGCGCTCGCTGATCCGCGTAATCAATCCTACATAGCCGACCGCTGCCGCCGGTTTCCGAATGCACGACTCGTACTGGCGCATGCAGCGCGCGGGTTCTGCGGGGCTCATACGGTTGAGGGCATCGACGCATTGCGCGGCTTGCGCAATGTTTGGTTCGATACGTCAGCCATCTGCGAAGCACCGGCCTTTGAAGCCATCTTGCGAACGTTCGGGACGCGGCGCTTGATGTATGGCTCGGACTTCCCGGTTTCAGACATGCGCGGACACGCGATGAGTCTCGGCGACGGGTTTTGGTGGCTCTATGAGAACGCCGTCGACTTCAGCCAATGGACGCTCGGCAAACCGACGAAGATCGGTCTGCAATCACTGCTCGCGTTGCAGCAAGCTTGCCGCACGTTGCATTTGCGAGATGGTGACATTGAGCACCTCTTCTCGTTGAACGCGCGGCGGTTGATTGAGTCGACGCGTAGATTGGGATTCCATCCCGATCCGCAGCGGGGAAACGGGCTCATTGACGCAGCGTTTGATCCTCACGAACGGTCGTCGCAGGTCGATAGCGCGCGGCATGCTGCACTGACCGAGACGTCGCACTTGCAGGCTGCTCGGGATGGAATCCCAAGATACGGCGAGCGGCTCTATCTCGAAGCAAAGCGGCTCATTCCCGGCGGCACTCAATTGCTGAGCAAGCGGCCCGAGATGTTCGCTCCCGACCAATGGCCGGCTTACTTCGCGGAAGCTCGCGGGTGCGAAGTCGTTGATCTCGATGGTCGCGAGTATCTCGACTTCACGCACAACGGAGTCGGGGCATGCTTGCTC
>CAZNMS010000324.1:0-9788 GCA_964573505.1 uncultured Planctomycetaceae bacterium
GTTGAACCCCCGAGGCCGGGGCACCCTCTGGGTCGCGGGGGCGATTTAATCACAAGCTCTCCGCGAAAGGCGACCATAAGTCTTAAGCAGAGCCGCGCGAGCAATAATTCTTACTCCCGTTTTACTGCCTCATGCACCGCAACCGCGATCAGCGTAGACCAATCCGAGTTCCAATTGCTCAATGCGAGCTGCCAGTCTCTGAAGCTCACTCACATGCCGCGCCTCAATCTCCTCGACGATCTTCGCAAGACGCACGAGCTGACTGCCGACGCAGTCAGACGTCGGTGCTTCAGCGAGTTCAGACAAGAGAGCTTTGAGGTCAGTCACAATGGGGCTTCCGGGATAACGGCGTAGGTCCAAAACGCGGGCGTTTTATCGTCGGCTGCCGAGTACGTCAGCGTGTCTTGCATTCAGCGAAAGTCAGCCGATCCGCTCTCAAGTTGCACCAGAAAACGCCGGGCAATCGACGCAGCAACGACGGAAAGAACTCGTCGACAACATTCCCTTCTGAGAGGTCCGACGGAGCCTCAACGGACTTCGCCAATACGAGCCGCTCGAAGGGCCAATGCGCTGCGAGCCATCCGGCAATCGAGTCGCTCGTGACGTGCCATCCGGCGGGCAACGGCTCGCAACCGAGTCGTTCAAACTTCGCGACCACACTTGCTGGTTCGAGTACCGCAACTCGTCCCTCGCTCCATGCCGCTTCGACATCCGCACGACAACGACAGAGCACAGAGTTCGTGATCAGTCGCGTTACGAGCGAAGCAGTCAGCCCCATAGCGTCGATCGCAAGCTGATGAGAAGTCTGCGGATCAAGCGGAAAGACGCGATCCCATTGTCGCACTGCATCAGCCGCTTCTCCGCCCCCAATCAGCAGTGCGACCTGCTCGTCTTCAAGACGCTCAATCAGCCCCTGCATCCGCACGGCAAGATCCGGCAGCGAAAGCAAACTGCCGCCGACTTTGATCAGAGTGGGCATCTCAATTTCCCGGGCAGTTCGGTCGAACCAAACCGAGCCCTTATCCCCATGGAAGCAAACCCTTCTCGCGCAACTCCTGAACGTTGCCCGGTGCGCTCGCCATGATGCGTTCGGTCGCGAACTTGAGCACTGCGACGCCCGCCAACTTCGCGGGCGCGCTGAGGATCGCCACTCGATCTTCGTCTTCGCTGTCGAGTTGCCGATTCAGCTTTGCGACGACCTCTTCAACGCTGTCGCTCATCAGCTTTTCGGGCCCCGAGCGATTCGTCAGCTTGAGGTTCGAAAACAACGACGCGCGCCGCGCGAGCATGAAGTCGATGAGGCCCTCGTCTTCGTTCTCTTCGAAGAAGTCTCGAAACTCGGGATGCATGTTGTCCGGCGTCAGAATCAACGGACGAGCGATCTTCACTTCGCCCTTGCGAACTTTGACGAGTCCGCCCTGCTTCTCCGGCGCGCAGACGAGATAGTAAGGCAGCTCGGAATCGCCGAACGTGAAGAGGGTGTATTCAATATTCCGCTCGATGCGGACGGCTCCCCACATACGACGGAAGTAGTCTTCGTCTTCGTAGTCCGGAAACATCATGGTGCGCACTCAGAGAGGGAGAGTTTGAATTTGTGAAGCGGCGGCTCATTCGCCGAACTCGCCCATCCTTAGGCGGCGGGTGCCATCACGTCTTAGCGAGCAGCACTGCAATACGTCGCGCGTGCAGAAATGACGTTGTTTAACTGCAAGCCCCAGACACCGGGACTCGTCGGATTAAGATTAGGATTGTGTGTCATTTATTACATATCGCCGGTTACAGATTGTGAGTCTTCTTAATCTTAATCGTACTCTTAATCTTAATCCGTCTTTCGCAGACTCGTCGGCCTCAGGCAGTTCCCAATGTCCGAAGGACGTTGGAGGGATGAAAACGAGACTGCGAGATCTCTCGTGACGGCGAATTCAACGAGTGAATGTGAACGTCGTCCCGCTGCAGCTCGGGATGGAATCCCAAGCTACTTTTTCGAGGCAGAACCTCGCTCGATTCGCACCGTAGCCGCTTCGTCCGCAGGCATATAGGCAGCGAACAACGCGGCCTCAGTCCGAACCCGGCAGCCATAGGTACTTGTAGACGAACTCAATGACGTCACCGAACAAGACGTAGCCGAGTGCCTTCTTGCCGCAATGAATCTTCGCTCGAACTTCAGCACCGATGCGCGGACCGCGCGGCAGCACTTTGACATCAATCGGGGCGAAGAAGACGACGACTGCGCCTTTCTCTTCCGACGGATTTGTGCGAGTCGCCATTTCGCCGAGCGTGCCTTTGAACGTCGTCTCTGAGTCCGTCGCGAGCACGTATTCGACCTTCAGCGCTTCGGTCTTGAGTGCCTTCTGAGCATCGATGATGTGCCCCATACGGTGATCTTGAACGTCGAGTTCCAGTCGCCAGTCTTGCGAGTCGTCTTTGATCTCGAGCAAGACTTCGCCGCGCTTCACCGGGCGGTTCTGCAAGAGCTGCCGAATTTGGAACGTCGACACAATGCCGCCGATCGGAGCGGTGACCTGCAGCGACTTCAGCCGCTCTTCAAGCACTTCGCGTTGCTTCTGCAATCCGAAGGCTTCGGCATCTGTCTGCAAGAGCTGACCGTTGAGCTTGTCTCGCTCAGTCTGCTCGATCGTGCGTTTGAGCTGCGCTTCGAGTCCCGCTCGCACGGCTTCCTTCGCCGCGAGATCGGTGCCCGCTGCGACGTACTGCTGATTGAGTTCTTTGTTGTCGATGACGAGCAGCAGGTCGCCCTGCTTCACGCGTTGCCCACTGTCGACCTTGATGTCGACAACATCGCCGTCCCATGGCGCGAAAATGTCCTTTTGCACGACCGGCATCATCCGGCCTTCACCTTCAACGCGATACTCCCACTGCACGAGCCATAGCGCGGCGAGCACGAGAAAGAACGCGAGCACGCCGAGCGTTGCCTTCATGCCGTTCTTGCCTTCAAGCAACGTCCATGCTTTGCCGAGCTTGACCCAAACGGGCATGAGGAAGATGCGGTGATAGCGCTTCGCGTTGTAGATCGCTGAGCCGACGTGATCGGCCAGCAAATCAGCTTTATCAACAACTCCCGGCTTCGGCTGACTCTCAGAAACTTGCTCGATGATGATGCCGCCGACGGCCTTGCGAGCCTTCACTTTCGGACGCGGACTGTCGTCGTCTTTCTTGATCAGCTCTTCCGGTTCAAGCACCGGAATCACGATCACCATTCGCGAGCCGCTCTCTTGAATGAAGTCGCCGAGCACCTTTTCGGTCTTCGGTGCCAATTGGTCGATCTTGCCGGTGTAAGTGAGCGTCTCGCCGGTCGAGATGATGTCTTGCGCGAGGTCGGTCATTTTGCGAACGAGGTTCGCACGCTGATTGACCGACTCTTGCCCGCTGATCGCGCGGATGACGGCCTTCTTGCCGTCGAGCACAGCGACGCTCATGCGGTCGCAACCGACGAGCAAGCGTCCGTCGTTTGCTGCGGTGAATGCGACTTCGCGCGGGTCAAGCGACTTATGCAGTTGTAAGACAAATTGCTCGAACTCTTCGGCTACCTTCCCGACGGTCACGCCGTGATCGTGCTGAGCCGTTGCTTGTCGTTCGAGAAATCGGCACGCATAGCCGGTCATCTGCTCGACGAACTGCAAGAAGCCGGGCCGAGCTGCCTTCGGCGTATCCGCTCGCTGAAAGATTTCGACGACGCCGACAACGTCTTTGTTCTGCAACAGCGCGGCGAGCACGAGCATATCTTCGGTCGGCAATTGCTCCGACGTTTCGCCCGGCTGATAGGTGCAGGCTTGCCCGTTCGAGAGCACTTCGCCGAGCAGCTTTTGATTGCTCGACAGCGCATTGGGATTGTTGTTGAAGCCGGTCTTATCGAGCCCTTGCTCGACGAGTAGTTCAATGCGATTCGCATTTCGCATCCATACCGCACCGGCGCGCGCGCCAACGGCTGCGATGACTCGCTTGAGGAACTCGGTGAAGAAGGTCTTCGGCGGAATATTCGACTTCGAAAACTCTTCGATCTCGCGAGCCAACTGAATGATGCGTTCGCGGACTTCTTTGACCGGATCTTTTTCGGGAGCAGTCGACATAGTGGGCTCAGAGCTAACTGGGGAGCGCGGAGAAACGACAGGTCAGCAAAGTCTTGTAGCCGTTCACGAAATATGCAGGAAGGCCGGTCTTCCGAGTTGAATGTCGTTGCCGATGTCGCGGATTTGTCAGTCCCAATGAGAGAGCGAATTGGCAGTTTAAGGCTGCGCTCTTTCGCCAGAATGTGCCGCAATGCAGACCGCTGCTAGCGAGTCGCCGAACAACGATCGCATACTCTGCCCGCAGTTCCGTCGACAGACGGAATCGTCGAAGCGGCCCTCAGACGTCGCGGCGGAACAATTCGTTCCGCGAGCGATTGAGTCGCGGTCGGCAGAAACCGTAAGAGGGTTCGAGTTGCGGAGCGACTCGACGACGTTGCTCAATGAATTCCGAGAGGTCCACTTCGTGACTGACCGCAATGCTTCCGCCGCTCAGCGAGCTGATCTCGAAGAACGAGTTCGCGCGCTGCGTTTGCCGGCTCCGGCTAAAGGAGCGGCCGGTAGCCGTCTTCCATGGGCGGCAGCCATCTTCTTCGCCGGACTCCTTATCTGGCAGATCTATCTCGCGCGCGAACGAACGCTCTCGGAAGACGATGACGAAGCGCAACCGACTCAGTCCGCGAAAGAGTCGAGCAAGAGCGAGAGTGAGAATCGCGCTCCTCAATCGGCGGCCTCAACCGCTCAGCCGAAACGTGCGACGAACAGCAACATCGTGCTCGACTCGAAAGGGCACGTCGTTCCGGCGCATCAGATTCTCGTCAGCCCGAAAGTCGGCGGCATGATTTTGGAACTCTTCATCGAAGAGGGCCGACGAGTTCGCAAAGGCGAGATCCTTGCTGAGGTCGAGAAGATCGACTTCGAAGCCGACCGCGATCGCGCGGAAGCCAATCTGCTGCGAGCACAAGCGGCGCTCCGCAAAGCTCAGAATCGCGTTGAAGAAACCGAACGCGGCTTTCGTGAACTGGAGAAGGAACAGTCGGAAGCGGAACTCGCTGAAGCTCAGACGGAACTCAAACGCCTTGAAGGCGAGCAGCAACGTAACGTCGACCTCAAAGCGAAGAACGCGATCACCGAGAAAGACTTCGCCGACAACGACGCGAAGTATCGAGCAGCAAAGCAGCGAGTCCGACGACTGGAAGCCGCTCTTGCTTTGATGCGCGAAGGCGAACGCAGCGAACGTCGCTCGATCGCGAAGAACGAGCAGCAACTCGCCGAAGCTGATGTCATGCTCGCGCGAGCCGACTTAGCAAAGGCTCAATGGCGACTCGATAACTGCACGATCCGCGCTCCGATCAATGGCACGATCCTCAAGAAGAACGCCGAGATCGGAAACATCGTCAACCCGATCGCGCCGCAGGGGTCATTCAGTCTGTGCGATATGGCCGACCTCGCGGACCTCGAAGTCGAACTCAACATTGGCGAGCGAGATATCAGCGTCATCTATCCCGGTCAGCGTTGCACGGTTCGCTCCGACGCGTACCCCGACCGCATCTATGAAGCGACGGTCGATCGTTTGATGCCGATCGCTGATCGCGCGAAGGCTTCGATACCCGTCCGCGTCAAAGTGAAGGTGCCGACCGATGAAGAAGGCGTCTATCTCAAGCCGGAAATGGGAGTGAACGTGACCTTCTACAAAGCTCTCGAAGAGAAGAAGGCGGAAGCAACTCCGCCAGCAACCGACAGCAAACCGGCTTCACTGCCGGACGACGCGAAGTAACGCAACTTACATCCCCAATTGAACGGCGCTGTGAGCATCGCAGACGAGACTTTGCAGCCTCGATTGACTCGCAGAGGGCACGCTCTCCACTGACCCCGCGTCAGTGGAAGCAACGACTGGCGAGCTAACTTCTGCAATCCGACAGCGCCAGAGACTTCTCATTCGCTGCCATTCGAACTCCACTGAAACGCACTCGATCATGCCCGACTCATCTCGTCCGATCGTTCAAGTCGATCACGTTCATAAGTACTTCAAACGCGGCGGCGAGCGGCTCGACGTGCTCAGCGGATTGTCGCTCAACGTGCTTGAGGGCGAGTTCGTTGCGCTGATGGGACCGAGCGGTTCCGGCAAGACGACGTTGCTCAATCTCATCGCGGGACTCGATACCCCGAGTGAAGGCACGATCGAAATTGGCAACGAAACCATTTCATCAATGAGCGAAGCGCAGCTCGCAAAATGGAGAACTCGGAACATCGGCTTTGTGTTTCAGTTCTATCACTTGCTGCCGGTGCTCACGGCGTTTGAGAACGTCGAGCTTCCGCTCTTGTTGCTGCCGCTCACTGCCGCGCAACGCAAGCAGCAAGCTTTGAATGCGCTGCAACTCGTCGGGTTAGAGAACCGCAATTCGCACCGTCCCGGTCAGCTCTCGGGCGGGCAGCAACAGCGCGTCGGCATCGCGCGAGCGATCGTGACGGACCCGACATTGATCGTTGCCGACGAACCGACGGGCGACCTCGATGCGAAGTCTGCGGTCGAGATTCTCGATCTGCTTTGCGAGATCCGCCGATCGCTCAACAAGACGATCGTGCTCGTGACGCACGACCCGCGCGCCGCTGAAAGAGCCGACCGCATTCTGCATCTCGAAAAAGGACGGCTCGTCAGCGAAACGCGGTCGTAAGCCGCAACTCATCGCTCTCAATCAGTCGGTCGACGTGCCGATGTTGCGACGATGTTGCGAACTTACCAGTAGCCCGCATTCCTCTCTCATCGGGAACACATCGGCTTTCACGCCCAAAATGCAGCGATTCGGCCGATGACTTAAGCCCCAAAGGGGCGGGATTCGATAGCCCAGTCCGATAGGACTGGGGCACGAGTCGCATCATGGCGCGAGCCCCAACGGGGCGAGATTCGAGACCTGCGCGGCATTCATCGAAGGCTGGGTTCGTACCGGAGTTGAACCTTCATGCTGGCTATCGAACTTCGCCCCTTTGGGGCTTTTTGCCTGCCACTTCTGTCTGCGTCCCCAGCTCGCACAGGATCGCAATGCCGAGTCAAGCAACCGTAGTGTGGGACAAGCGAGCGCGGCTTCTTGTTGTGCCGGCGCATTCGATCAAGCGTGAATTCAGAGCCTGCGGCCGCATGACAAAGGACTCACTCGCGGCGGCCCACCAATTCACGATCTCGAATGCTGGTCACCCCCTACGCCGAGCGCAGTTGAGCCCCGATCGAATGGCTTTCGGCACATCGCGATTTCATCCGAGAGAGCCCGTTGACCCTCACTAGTCCGCGCCTACACTCCCGCCCCCTCGAACGCCCTGCTGGTTTTGCGTTCGGTTTTCTTACAGCTCCCGAATGGAGCAGGTGCCAATGGTTCGAGCCGCTCAGACTCCGCACATCACTGGATTGATTGCCGCCGCGAAGACTCTTGCTCATGAGCAGAAAGCCGCTGCGGTCGTTGTGCTCGCCGAGCTGGCTTACGACTTCCGCGCCATTCAAACGCAGCTTGAGGACATCAAGCTGATCGTCGCCTCCGACAAACCGGAGATCATCGAAGCGGCAAAGCTTGACGACATTGATCATGTGCCCGTGCTCGAAGAGCCCGAGACGCGTCAGTATCAGTTAGTGCAAGCGCTGCTCGAAGCCATTGCCGACGAACTGCTGAAGACCGGCGACACCATCATCGCTCTGTATGCGGCGTATGAACGCGACGACATCGACACGCTCAGCATCATTGATCTTGCCGAGCATCTGACTCGTTTAACGTCGCGTGACTTGCAGCGACTCGAAACAACGGTGCCGCTTGAGACGTTGCGGCAAGTTGTGAATCTCGCGGTCGAGATCGGCAAAGAAGGTCGCGAAGGCAGCCCGGTCGGAACGTTGTTTGTCGTCGGCAATCACCGAAAGGCGTTGCAGCAGTCGCACGAGCAGATTCTTGATCCCTGCAAAGGCTACCCGCGCAAAGAACGATCGCTGCGATTGGCTCGCGTGCGTGAGAGCATCAAAGAACTCGCGCAGATTGACGGAGCCTTCATCATCTCAGCGGACGGCTTCGTCGAAGCCGCCGGTCGAATTCTCGACGCTCCGGCAGAAGGACTGACGCTCTCGAAGGGACTCGGTGCGCGCCACTGGGCAGCAGCGGCGATCTCGCGCACGACGCAGGCGATTGCGATCGCGGTCTCCGAATCAACTGGCACCGTGCGGATCTTTCAAGACGGCAATGTCGTGCTCCGCATCGAACCGATCGCTCGCGCCATGAAGTGGAGTCAGCACGACAACACCGACGCATCGTCCACTCCATCGACCGATAAGCCGGCGAATTCGTAGCGCAGCGAAGCGGCAATCAAGCCGTCTCGGATTGCCGATCGAAGCGACTCGTCTTCATCCGCAGTCCGGCTCCTGCCATCCGTCGGAAGCCGCTTTCTTCAGCCGTCGGCCTTACTTGCAAATCGCAATGCCGAACGGCGAATGCGCCAATGTAAATTGCATGACATGTAAAACTTGCTCCAAACCGCCACTCTTCAGCGTTCCGGCAACGCGTGCTGCTGAAAGAACTCCCATAAGAGTTCTGAGGCATTGATGTCCTTTGAGGTCTTGCCCAACAAAAACTCCGGCTGAAGTGCGCCGCCGGGCCATGTATGCCCGCCGCCTTCGATTTCGTAATGCATCACGAGCGGCTTGCCCTGCGCCGTGCGATAGGTGTGACGCACGACCTTCGTTCCATCATCAGCCGAGTCCGGCAACGTCTCATTCTTCGGGACGACAATGCAGCCATTCGCCTTCGCCCACCATTCGGCCAATTCGGTCGCGCTCAGTGAGAAGCCGAGCTTTGAAAACGCATCGGTCCCGTCTTGCCGTACGATGCGATCGTCAGTCCCATGAAACGTAATTGTCGGCATGCCGCGCGACGGCTTGAGTTGCTCGGCCATGAACTTTGGCATCGAACCCGCGACCGGTCCGATCGCTGCAATCTTGTCGGACAAGGAAACGCCGAGCCGATTGCTCATGTAGCCGCCGTTCGAGATTCCGCAGGCATAAACCCGACGACGATCAACGAGTCCGTCCTGCACCAGTTGATCAATCAAGGCTGCAATAAAACCGACATCGTCCGTCGAACCCATTGCGATCTTGCCATCGAGATCTTCCCAGAAGCGCCACATGCGGCCGATGCCGTCGGGATAGACGACCGCAAAGCCGTGCTTGTCAGCGACGCCATTGAAGCCCGACATCACCTCGGTCATCGCCGAGTCCGCACCGAAGCCGTGCAACACAATCACAAGCGGCACTGCTTTCTTCTCGGCAACGCCTTTCGGTCGATGCAGCCGATAGGTGCGCGACTGATTGGCATGCATCAGCGTCGAGACGCCTTTCGCCGGCGTCGCAGTGGCGTTCGACTGAGCCTGCTCGCGTCGTGCCTTCAGCTTTTCGAGCAGCCGTTGCCGCGCTGCATCCTTCTGAGGATCCGCCGCAGTCGCTCGCTCACAAAGCGGCACGAACAAGACACCGCACAGCATCAAGACCGCGATCAATGAAGCACGCATGCTTCCTCCGTTTTGTTGACCAGAAGAGCGCGTCGTCAATTGAGACAGCAAGCAATCGAGCCGTAGTTGAGTGGGTCGACCCGAGCGAGGTGCGTCACGTGCAATACTGGCTACTGTCGAGCAACTCTACTCGCACGCCGAATCGCCAATGTCCGGCGTCGCCAGCGAGGGGGCGGGTCTACGAAATTTCGAAGTTGGCGGGAAAGAGACTTTGAACCCGGTGAGACT
>CAZNMS010000325.1:0-9767 GCA_964573505.1 uncultured Planctomycetaceae bacterium
TCATTGTGACGCCGCATAAGACGCTCTTTCGCGGAGCGAAAGGCGACCATTGGTCCGAGGTGCAACCTCGCTAGGACTGGGAAAATTGACTGCGAACCGAGCAAGCCCCAATGGGGCGCGATTCGATGGCCAACAGAAGGTTCAACCCTGGCACGAGACCAGCGTCTGCTGACTGCCGAGCGGGATTCGAATCTCGCCCCGTTGGGGCTCGCGCCATGGAGCGACTCGTCTCCGCAGTCCGATCGGACTGGGCTCTCGAATCCCGCCCCTTTGGGGCTCATGTCATCAGCCGAATCACTGCGTTCTGTGCGGGGCGATCGCGGTCGTTGTCCCCAATGGAGTTCGTCAGCCTCAGCCACAGTGGCGTGAATCAACGAGTTTTCGAAATCGCCCGTGAGCAATCGGGATCGCTGTGCGCGCCGAATTCAAGATGCGGGGCAAACTGGCCCGAGAAATCACGATTTGCTCCCCAAGACACTGGCAAAGCATCGGCCAATTCTCAACGAATGATACCCGAAGAACACTCCCGCGAGGCCGAATTGAGAGGCCATCCTGCAGTCGAACGACAGCAACCGGCGATCCAATACCGATAGTCTACGCAGTCAAAATGACCGCACTCAGTTTCGTGAACGACGAATAAGACCCCGGTCGCGCGGCTCGCTAATTATCAAATTGCTAGGCAACTCTAGTTCTTCTTACGGAACGAAGACAGAAATCATACCCGATCAAGCCAAATCAAATAGCCCCCGAGCAAAATCCTTCTTGTATGAACTAACCGTGCCTTCTCAGGAAATGAGCCTTAAGTACTCGGACTCGTTCTGTATGCGAAGTGATCTCTTGAAATGATGGGCGAAGGGAACTTGTTGAGTAGCACGGATTGCTCTCATCCCACGCAAGCCAATTCACTCGAATTCGCCACTCCTGTTCATGCTGGCCAAATCGAAACGCTCGAATCCGATCGGGATGGTCGCGGCCGAGGATCTCCAATGGATGATCAGTGACGACACCAACACCAACGACGCCAATACGCTTGGCAAACATGAAGATTAGATGATCCTTCGCGACCCTCTGCATGTGCTGTGGATAATTGAAATTGATCCAAGCTGCAGCAAAGCCCCGACCCCGCATCTCACGTTCCAAATAATCGTAGCTAGGCGCAGGAGCGCCGCGGTTTGAATTGCACAAAAACACTCGCTCCGACTCGAAAAACTTCTCCAACGACCTCGCCGTGATGGCCGCATCCACCGTCTTCAGTGTACTCGAACGATAAAAATCAACTGTGGTCATCGCTAAGTATCCACTTTCTAGGGTGTAACCATTCGCCCCACTGCGCGATCGCCGCAAAATGACACGCAGTTTAGGATCGATCTCAACGGTGGTTTTCGAGTGCTCACCTAACGACAAACGCAACTGGGATGCGGCGAGAACCCTATGATTTTAAAATCAGCCCAGCGCGATCCGCCGCTTCGGCAGATCGCCATGCACGCTGAGTTATTTATGGTTGCCCATCACCTTTCCTTCAATTCTCCGCAGTTCTTCTCGAAGGTCGCGCTGAAGTGTTCGGCGTACCCTGTCTTCTATTTCCTCGGACGTCCCATCAAATTCCTGAGACTGCCAATTGCAATACTCGCACGAATAAATGATCCGATCGATCGCGCGATATCCGGAAGTGTTGCGTGGATAAATTTGAAAATCACAATTGGGGCAGAAAGATCGAAGGTTTTCGAAGCCGCCGCAGCGGCTTTCTGGCCACCTCCAGAGAATTCCAAAGACGCTCTGCTCCTTAGGAAAATCAATGATGTCCTTGGCCAGTCTTGCGAGTATCCAGATAACAAGCGGCACTCCGAATGTGGCCAAAGTGCAAAGAGAGAAGAGAATAACGAGCCAATTTGGTACGGCAGTTGTGGATGTGAGCCATTCAAATGCGAATCGAATAATGCTGGCGATCCACTCCCACACCGCTGGCCAACCACCGGGGATCAAAAAGTGCGCCAGGCTACCGATGCCGCCAACAATGCCGGTCTTGGCTAATGCGTTACGGGACGATTTTACTACTGCCTCAGTCACGAGATATACCAGCGAAACGAAATGGATTCTATGCGAGGCGGAACGTGTGAGGTTGGGGCGGCGGATTGTTTCTCCTCCGCCTCGTATAGGATCCGCGTTGCACTCAACGGCGGACTCGACTCACTACCGATGCAGCCTCTGCACTTTCTACCGCTCTACGGTGAACGGCGACAGCATGTTGTCTTTCTGACACGCTCGCGGCAAGCCTCAGGCGGCTGTTTGATTTGAGGATTTGACGGCTCGCGGCGGCAGAGCTATCGCTTTGGGCTCTTGGTTTTATGCGGCAGCGCAGATTGTCTCCGGCCAGCGCCTCGGGTGAGCGCGGTTTTGCCATCACGGGATCCTCTCAACATTGGGCGAACTGAATTATTGCGAGGATGACGCTGGGGGATCCGCTCGTGATACTACGCGCTGGCGAGTCGGTAACCAGCTTCTCTTGCCGCTCGTCTCCGCAGTCGCAACATGTAGCAGACCGCCTCTCACTTTCCAGCGCGTGAACGGCGGACTGGGCAAGGCCGACATATTACCAATTTGACACTGCGGGCATGTAGAAGTCGCTTGAGAATTGCTACTACTCGCAGGAATCGAGACTGGCAGCGCGGGCGGATGATTCATTTTCAGATCAGTACTCGGCGAGGCGGCACAGAGGCGACTCGCCTTTTCTCGTTGCGCGGAACAGTTCGCCGACCAGAACCCGAAATACCGAATTCGCGTCAGGCCGGTAGGTAGTACGTGCAGCAGATACCGACTGAGGAACTCGGCCACTCCGAGATCACGAGTCTCGTGCGTTCTCGTTTGGCGATTCAGAACGTGATATGTGACCCGCCCATTCTCACAGCGGACCAGTCGCCGATCTTGAATGGCCGATCCGGCGACATAGCGTGCCAAGTATTTTACTAAGGCTGCTGACTCCAAGTTCACAGGCGGCGCTTCTTGATACACAACCCAGTCTTGCTGATAGAGTTCGCGGCAGCGACTGCGGAAATTCTGCGGTGTTTGCCAACAACGTGACAGCCATGACATCAGGAGAAAGTTGAGGCGGGCGAGGAACGATCGCAGCGAGACGTCAGGAGAGTTCGCAACCAGCCTGCTCGACAAACTGGTATCCCCAAAACGAACAGCTTCCTGCCTGCAAAGGACCAGTCGCTGAGCAACGAGCCTCAGCGACCCCGAGACCATCGAGCACCCCTCGCCACCGGGCATCCACGAGCATGGACACAGCGAGCATCACCTGAAGTCGGGCGCGCTGGCGACGGCCAGAACAGTCCGCTCATTGCGAGTGAGTATCAACGCATTTCGTCATCGCGACCCGCCACTTGCCGCCGAGTCTCCGCGCACGAAAAAAGGCGGACCGAAGCAATCGGACCGCCCAATCGAAAATGTAACCCACGTTGATACGCGTGCGACTCGCTATCGCAATTCGAGTGTCATAAGAATGATACGGCCTACCACTCCGTTTAGTGCAACGACCAAGGTAAGTGGGCCGCAGCCCACGACCCACAATCACAACAGGAGCAGCCTGCGGCTCCACTTGACCGGCTTGTTGGGCAGGAATCCAGTTTGGATCGGCAGGGATGTATTTGTTTGGAGTTGCCATGCCAATTTTAGACACAACTCGTCCATATGAAGTCAGCAGGAAATATTCCAATGGTCTTTCATATTGCACTGAAACCTATTATCAATGGATTATGGAACGAGACAATCCAAGAGATGTGATGATCATCATTGAAAGCACAAAAACTCGGCTTCTTGTTCCCGCAGAGTGGACCATGAAGATGGTACAGGAAAGTCTTTGCCGTCATCATTTGGGTGAAACAGTTCAACTTCATCTCCACCTTCAACATAACGATGAAGCAATTGGCAGTGATGTGTCGGCTTGTGAGTTAAGACAAAGACAACTTTGTAGTCAATTGCATTTAGAGATTGACGAAAAGCATCCACCGAACCGTGCCGAATTATCTGCCCAAACCGTAGAGTGGTGCAAATCTCTTCAATTCCAGAAGGAAGCAGCACGCCCAATCTGTCTTCCCAAGACGGAAAACGATCTCGAAACTTTGCAATGAATTGATCCGGTGTAACATTTACATTGCCACGCCTTAGTGCCTCTATAATACACCTACAGCCACAAGCATAGATATTCCATTGCTGCTGTTGTTCTGGCGTCATTTTTTAGAAAGACTTTTTATGAATGAATTGAATCATGGGCTACAAACGCCCAACAGAGAATTGAGCAGCGCTCGGCCTAACTTGGCGATGAGTCTGATGCTGCTCGGGATGAAGGTGAGGAAAGTTGCTTACATTTATGGGATTGTCAAGCACGGCAGTGGAAGTTTGGCGCGCGGTCCCAATTTGTTAGGGTCGACGTCGGCCTAACTCGATTGGGGCAGACGTCTGGCTAATATAGTCGCCGGTGCTTAGGCAAAGGAGCTGGCCTGAGGGGTTGGTCGGATGGTGTTGGGTATGGCGAACAGGCTTTGACGCTGCCGGCGTTGCGCGGGTGATAATTCGGCTTTTGACTTCAGTGGGTAGCGATGAGGCAGATAACCATCGGGACAAGCCCGATGGGGATTTGTTTTGGCGAGATCGTCAGTGGTAGTGATATGCAGTTTTGCGGGACAGGCTTCTCATTCGATTTTGTGTCTTTACGCTGCCGGATTAGGACGTTTGAAGCGCTTGCTGTTTTTTGCAATCGGCGTTGCATGGGGAGTGCGTTGCGTTTGGCAAGGGCTCGACTCGGAGAGTCAAGCTGTGTTTTGAATGCGGCTTTGCCGCGTTAGGAGTTTCACTGTGTTACCGCGTCTGCGATTGATCGACCTCAGTGTGCCGCTTGAAAACAATTCGGTCAGCGAGCCTCTGCCGGGCACGATTCATTATGTTGATCATCAAACCGAGGGACTCGCGCAGATGAGTCACTTCTTTGGAGTGAAGCCGGAAGATCTCGTCTATTCGCAGGGTGAAGGATGGGCGATCGAAGAAGTAAAGATGATTACTCACACCGGCACTCACGTTGATGCGCCGTATCACTACGGCCGCACGTCGAGCGGACTACCGGCCAAACGCATTGATGAAGTACCGCTCGAATGGTGCTTCGCTCCCGGAGTGATCTTCGACATGCGGCACAAAGCTGCCGGAGAAGTCATCAGCGTCGACGACCTGAAGAACGAATTGACGCGTATTGGGTATCAACTCAAGCCGTTTGACATCGTGCTACTGCAAACCGGTGCCGATCAGCGGATCAACTCGAAGGAGTATTTTCGGCAGCCGGGCTTAGATCGCGACTCGACACTGTGGCTCGTCGAGCAAGGTGTGAAAGTCATTGGCATCGACGCTTACACGCTCGACCGTCCCTTCGCAGATATGGTCGCCGACTTCCGCAAGACGGGAGACGGTCGTCACATCTGGCCCGCGCACTTCGCAGGCATCACCGCCGAGTATTGTCAGATCGAGAAGCTCGCCAACTTGCACTTGATACCGCAGCCCTTCGGGTTCTACGTCTCGTGCCTGCCGGTAAAGATCAAAGCCGCCAGCGCCGGCTGGTGCCGCGCCGTCGCGATGGTGCCGGAGTAATTTGGGCACTCCGCCATTCGTGTTGAATCTTGTGATGAGTGAGCCGCAAGGCGCTAGCCGCGGGTTCTGGATTCGTGAGGAACCGGCGGCTAGCGCCGTGCCGCTCACAGTTATCAACACGAATGCCGGAGAGCCGTAATTTGCAGATCGTGCAAGTTGCAGCGCGTCGTATCTCGCTCCGACGCGGCAGGGGTAAATCGACAAGGCGCGCTGTCGAACTAATTCTACAGCGCACCATGTAGCTTAAATCGTAAGAATTCAGGCATTTCGAGTGTCTGAGATCTGACGATTTCGGCTAAGGAAACTCGATGGTGCGTTGTCGAACCAAGTTGCGGTGACGACAGCCGGCAGGCAGAGCTACGAACGAGAGGCGGAGTTGATACTCTCGGCAGCGGTGACGGCTATTTCTTCTTGCGCCACGACCAGAATGAATAATACCTACCTTGCTTGTCGTGAGCGGCGGCGACCATGGCAGGACGAAAACCGTCGGCGGCCAGCTTCTGCCATTCGGTGAGTGTCTCGGTATGCGTTTTGTCGTACCCGGCAGACTCAGTCATCCCGTCAATAAGCTCGGTCCATGTGACGTAGTTGCGTCCTTCATCATTGATGCTGACACCGACATCGCCAATTAATCCCCGGCCTTTGTTGTGACTGTCGTTGCGAGTGGCAATGTTTTTGATACTCGCTTCAGCGGAATTACCCCATTGGATGCCATCCGCACTGACCGGCTTATTGAGAATCATGTCTGAATAATGCTTGCCGTCGGCATGCTTCCAAGTATGGATCGTCGAAATCCACATACCTCGCTCGTTGGCGGGTTTGCCTTGAGTCCCGTGAAGCCAGCCGACTTGAACAACCAATTCTTCTTTGGGCTTGAGTGATCGGCGCACGGAGGTCAGCACAAAACGCGTTGCTCCGTACTTGTCGGGATAGCCAGCAACGTCGCACGGGACCCAACCGTCGGCACGCATCGCTTTGTCGTGCGCGTACATGTCGGCTTCAGTGCCGTCGAACAGTTCGCCAGCAAACGCATCGCGCTGCCAGATCGCGGCGACGAGCAATCCTTCGGCGGTCGAGTACGGCCGGAAGCGGATCGGTCGCAGCTTTCGCAGGGCCAGCAACTTTGAAATTGCAATCGCGTCGTCGAACTTCGCCGCCTGACAGATCGCGAAGTCCTTTGTGATCATGCCGTGATAGCTCGCGAAGCGCACTTCGAGTTCCCCTTCGGCTCGGCTGAGCGACATAAGTTTGCTCGCACTGCCGTCAGTTGCGGTCCACTCGCTCTCGGTCAGACGTTGCTCAGCCTTTGTCTTGCTGAAGCCTTTGAGATCCGGCACGGCGTACTCGGCCCATTGACCGGCTCGCAGTTTCAATTGCTGCTTGAGACGCGGCAGCGTTTGCTTTTGGGCGACCTCCCACCAGCGCTGCGAGACCGCATCCGCTTCTTCCGCTGTTGCTGGCATGTCTGAGTTGACCAACTTCAAGTCTTGCTCGGCAGCTTGCTTGAGGGCCACATCAGACGACTTCGCCAGCAGCGGCAGGCCCGCATTCCAGTTGCCCTTCACGACGATCTCATAACGCCCGACGGTGTCGTTTGCGGCGGGATCATCAGCCTTCTGCTCAAGAGCTTTCCATGCGGTCGGCATTTTGTCGGCGAGCTTCTTCAACTCCGTCAGATCGGCGCGACCAGCAATCGACTTCTTGCCGAGATCCGCTGACTTCAGCTTCAACCCGATCGCACTGACGACTTCGTAACAGTCCTTCGCGACCTCAAACCGCTCGGCAGCAATCTGCTCAGAAGCGAAGGACAAAGCTCGCGCGGCGAGATCTTGATGGAACTCTTTTTCGGTCGGCCCCTTCGCGAGATCCTTCAACGTTTGAACGATGAGGTCCTGCGAATCCACATCGAAGCGTTCTCCAATGAGCCGCGCGATCTTCAATGCCAACTCGGTATTGCCCGCCTTCACCGCTAGCGCCTGAGCCTGAGTCATTAGCGCGTAGTCACTGCCGGTTGAAGCGGCGTCGTTCTGCACGTTTTCGAGCATGCGTTCGGCCAGCGCCGTCTGTTGTCCGACCGACTTTGCTGCCGCGAGGTCCGCTTTGAAAACGTCCTTAACGCTCGCCTGAAGGGGCTTGAGTTCCGCAGCCGTCGGCACCGCCACGCGATCCGCGCTGAAGCACAAGCCACTGCCTGCGACGAGCACAAAGAGCACGCTCATCAGTCGAGCGAGATTGATCCAACACATCGCACGCCGAGTCAGTTGCATGATGAACCTCGAACCGAGCCTTTGAGTTTCCGAAGTGACAACGATCGCCGTCTGAGACGCGGCGTATCATGTGCCTTCACTGAGCGGGTGCAAACCAACGCGGAAGGCTCTATCAAAAGCAGTGCTTGCTTTCGGGCTCTGCCTCAGGCGGACGAGATGTCCGTCGTGCAAGTCTTGATGCTTGCGCGTGAGTTTCGGTCTTCAAGTGGCTGAGGGACGAGTGCGCGGCGGGAAGTTGTTTTCCGCGGGACGGCCAAAAAAACACGCGCCGGGCGAAAAACGCGGGCCGTTGGCCACGCGGTTAAACGAGTTGTGTCTTACCAGTTGGGGATTTCGTATGACGCGTCGGCGTTGCGGCTCAATCAGTTGGCTCGGGTTGTTGACGAGCTGCTTAACGGTCTTTGCACTGGCATTGGTCGGCGATGCGTTCGCTCAAGGGACGAAGCCGAAACCCAAAACCGCAGCACCAATGAATGACGAACTGGCAAAGTACCGCGTGCCGTTGCTCGGTAAGGAGTCTCCGATCGCCGTGAGAAAGATCGTCACAGTGGTCCTCGCGAGCGGCAAGAGTTTGTCCGAGATGCAGATCGTCGAAACGCAATTGGGCACCGGCGACGAGACGCTCAAGTTTCTGTCGGTCGCGGACTCCGACGGCAAGAAGAAGCAGAAGTTCGCAGCAAATCTGCTCGCACGGATTCGTGCTGAGGACCATGAATTCGACGTCGTGCTTGATCCGGCGAAGAAGGGGCACGTGCTGATCGACATCACGCAGCGCGATGCCGATATCAACGAGCGACTCAAGCCGAGAAACGAACGCTTGTGGCCCGAGCAAACCGATGAAGAACGCGCCAAGACGATCGCTGACTACAAGGAGTTCCTGAAGCGCGTTCAGGCGAACTACAAGGTTCCGACCTACTTCCAAGAGACCGAGTACTTTTTATTCCTCACTGATCTGCCTGCGGGTCAGATCCCGGGCTATGTCGCCAGTCTCGACAAGATGTACGTCAAGCTCTGCGACATGCTCGCTCTGCCGAAGGGCAAGAACATCTTCCTCGGGAAGTGCATCATCGTCGCGTTTGCGACTGAGGAATCGTTCTTAGCCTTCGAGGAAAAGTTCCTCGACAACCCCAATGCCAAAGGGGCGCAGGGACTAGCTCACTCATCAAGCGACGGCCGAGCCATCATCGCGTGCTTCCGAGGCGACCGTGATTCAGCCGGATTCGGTGCGTTACTGGTTCACGAGACGACTCACGGAGTCATGCACCGCGCGCGTTCGACGATTCCGCTGCCGAAGTGGATTGGCGAGGGGCTCGCCGATTGGTTGGCGCACGCCATTGTGCCGCGCAAGAGCGCCTTCGACCGGCAGCGAGAATCAGTGCAGAAGGTGCAGGTCTCGGGATCACTTGGCGGCAACTTCTTCGACCAGAACGCGAAGCTCGAAGGATGGCAATACGACGCAGCCTCGCATTTGGTGAACTACATGGTGCAGCTCGATCCGGGCCGATTCCGCGCCTTCATGTTCTACATCAAAGAAGGCGATACGCCCGAAGAGGCACTGGTTCACAGTTACGGAATCACGCCCGCAGAGTTGCTCAGCCAATATGGCCGATCCACCGGAGTCGCCAAATTGCGGCCATAACAACGGGCCGACGACTTGCGATGGCCGCAATGAATTCTCTGTGCCGTGCGCGGTCTGAATTGCGGCCATCTCGTACTGCTAGTTCTCGATCTGTTGTCGGCTTCCGCGCATTGTAGGACACATTACATAGTCGCTTTTCGGGCCTGGTTCAGACCCGGGTAGCAACTGAGGGTGAGTTGGGGGCGTCAAGAATGTCTGTTTCCTCCAGACTTTGACGGGGTTCACAG
>CAZNMS010000326.1:0-9694 GCA_964573505.1 uncultured Planctomycetaceae bacterium
ACTATGTTTGTATGTTGGGGGGAGCGTATGTCTCTTTGTTATTCGTGTCTCTCTCCCGCAAACTTCTAAACTTGTTAGACCCGACCGCTCGCTGTTCACCGGCTCGTTGTAAGAAGGTCACTTCTCCAACGAGCCGGCCCAGCGACGCGGGAGCGCGGCGAAGGCTCGGTCGTAGGTGACTTGCAGCGGCACCAATACGTAACCGCCGGGGCTCACAGACAATGGCATCTCGGGCACGGCGTCGTGGCGAGACGGCAGTCGGTTCAAGAGGCGGTAGGCGATGCCGCGTCGTTGAGTTCGATCACTTCGGCTTGTTTGGTGACGGTGTCGAAGAGCATCACGGTGGGGCGACCGAAGGTCCAACCGCTGGCTTCGCCGGGGTTGAGGTAGAGGCGACCGAGCTCATCTTGGTGCATGCGCGGCTTGTGCGTGTGAGCGTAGACCGCGACGTCGAACTCTTCGTCGAAGCCTCGCAGTTGTCGCTCCATGTGGACGGTGACGAAGCGAGTGCCTTCGGCGGCGGTGTAACGGTACGGGGCCTCGCCAATTTCGCCGATGATGGTGAAGCCGGAACGCAGGCCGACCTTGTTGCCTTCGTTGTCGCCGAAGTAGGCAATCATGCGCCAGTTGAGCTTGCGCAGAGGCGGCACGGCGACTGTTGAAACCAGATCGCCCGCGAACAGCACTCAGTCGCACTGTGTGAAGTCAGAGACTTGGCGAGGTCGCTTACAAGGATGCCAAAGGCAAGACGGTGAGCGTCGCGCTGTTCGACGATAAGGAACTCTCGAAAGCGAAGTTCGCGTCGATTCAGCAATGAGTCCGCGAAGAACGAGCAGGAGATCGCAACGATGATCCTTATGACGAGCATCTCGAAACCGCTCTGTTGTGTGCGAGGTGTCAGGGCAAGGGCTGCATTGAGGCGAACGGCAAGTCGGCATCTTGCAAAACGAATCACCTGGATGCCTCTCGGGCTCATCTCGAAGGCAAGAGCGGTACTGAAAACTACATCCGTCAAACGATTGAACGAGTTCGGGCCATCCTAGCAGTTTGTCCGAGTAGCATGGGCTTCTAGTCCGTGCAGTCTTCATGACGCTTCGAATTCGTTTGTAGGAGTAAATACAGCACGGGCTGGAAGCCCATGCTACGGCTACTCGGACAGGCTTCTGGGAACCTATTGCTCGAATTCTCTGAGTGGCTGCTAGGAATCTGGCCGAGCCTTCGTAGCATGGGCTTCTCGCCTGTACGCTTCGACTGGCAGTTCGAGTATGTTCGGATCGACAAAGATGGCACGGGATGGAATCCCAAGCTGCGGCGACTCGGGTAGGCTCCGAGCAATTGGCGAGGCGGAGTGATTGGCAGGTCATGTGGGGGCTGACCTGCGGTTGGGAAACCGCTCGAAGATACTTCCCCATCGACGCGACGTCGGTGGGACGAGGCTTATCTGCGAGCCGTAGCCACACTCAGCAAGACGCGGGGGGATTGGGCCGAGCTTCGGCGCCGCTGGGAAGAACGTGCTTGATCGCAGGTTGATGCTGCGGGGCGCTCTCTCAGAGTCTGTCTGCAAAGGTCGTGGGATAGGCTTCCAGATTGTAAGACGTATTCCAGATCGGGTTTGCTATGGTGACAGGCAGGATGCCTATCGCACTTTTCGGACAGCGACTCAGAGGGGACGATCACGTAGTTGATCATGGCGTTTCGTCCGGTTGAATTAGACGCTGCATTCAATGCAGTTCGTTGCATCACACGCAACGTTTTGGAGGCACCATGAAGGTCTCGAATTGGCTTGCTCGTTGGTTTGATCCGATGTCTCAAGGCGTTGCGAAATTGCGCCCGTCCGCTGACTCGGGACGATCGAAGCGAGCTTCGCGTCTGCGTCGAGCGACGGAGCTGCTGGAGCAACGGTGCTTGTTGGCTGCTCAATCCATCTTGGTGCCAACGACCGACTGGTTTGAGACCGTGCATGCGGCGGCGGAAGCCGGCAGCGGTACGACGGGGACTCTACGAGGGACGGCCGGGTCAGGTTCGTCGAGTAGTTTGTCTTACAGCAGCAGCACGACGTCGGGGGATGTCGTTGTTGGCACATGGATCGTGCAACTCACGCACGAAGCGCTGAGTTCATCGTCTGCACCAATCACGTCTCCGCGCGCGGCGGAGAATGTGCTCGATGGTTTTGGAGCCGACTTCACGGTCTTGCGAGGGCTCGGGTTGCCGGGGCAATTGTTGGTGCAGGCCAGTGTTGAGACTCGTGATGCGGCCGCGACGGCGCTGCGCCGCAATCCCATCGTGTCGTCGTTTGAGGCCGACACTTATGTCTTCGGACCTCAGGAAGCGACGCAACTCACGCCGACTGACACGCGGTTTGCGGACCTTGCGGGCATGGATAATCGCGGCCAGTCCGGCGGGAACTCGGATGCGGATATCGATGCGCCGGAAGCTTGGAACTATGTGGATTCGAAGCTGGCTCCTGATGCCGGAGTGAGTCGCGTCGGTAGTCGCGGCGTTGTTGTCGCCATCATTGATTCGGGCATGGATCAGACTCATCCGGATCTCGTTTTCAACACGTTCCTCAATCAAGGCGAGATCCCGCCTGCGATCAAAGCGGTGCTGCAAGACGTCGATCAGGACGGGCGCATTTCGTTCGTTGATTTGAACGACACCAAGAACGCAACGGCTCGCGCGGTGAACGACACAAATGGCAATGGTCTGATTGATGCCAATGACTTGCGGGCTGATTCGGATTGGGCCAACCAACAAGACAATGACGCCAATGGCTTTGTCGACGACTTCAGCGGCTGGGATTTCTCGACCGCGACCTTCACGAGCAATGGCTCGCAGGTCACGAGCGGTGACAACAACCCGAGCATCGGCACGGGCAGTGATGGTGCTCTGCATCAGCACGGCACTCACGTCGCGGGCACGATTGGTGCAGTCGGCAATAACAAGCTCGGCGTCACGGGAGTGAACTGGGACGTCTCGTTGCTGCCGCTGAGATTCCTCGATGCGAACAATCGCGGAGCAACTTCGAACGCCGTGCTCGCGATCAACTACGCGACGATGATGAAGTCGCGCTATCAAGTAACGCTGGCGGATCCGGGGATTGTCGATGGTTCCGTCGGAGCCAATGTCCGCGTTTCGAATAACAGTTGGGGCGGAACGTCCAATGCGAGTCCGAGCTTGCGTGATGCGGTCTCGGCACAAGCGGCGGCGGACATCTTGTTTGTGGCGGCGGCGGGGAACGGTGACCTGCGCGGACGCGGGGTCGACAACGACGTGCAGCCGTTCTTTCCGGCCAGCTATGAGATCGACAATGTCATTTCCGTTGCAGCCTCGACGGATTTCGACGAGCTAGCGCCCTTCAGCAACTTCGGCGTGCGTTCGGTAGATCTCGCGGCTCCCGGAGTTGGCATCGTCAGTACGACTCCCGGAGGTCAGTACGGTCGCTTGAATGGGACGAGTATGGCGACTCCGCACGTCTCGGGAGTGGCGGCTCTGATTGCGGCGCTCTCACCGGAAGCGACCTATGCCGAAATGAAGACGGCGCTCTTAGCGAGCGTTGATCCGCTCTCGACCTTGACGAATCGCGTGCAGACTGGCGGGCGTCTCAATGCCTTCAATGCGGTGACGCGCGACACCATCAAACCGCGTGCGATGCTAGATGTCACGAATCTTACAGACTCCGACATCGGAGCGACGCGGCAGCAATTCACGGTGACCTACAGCGACAATGTCTCGCTCAATGTGTTGAGCGTCGACGCCGCAGATGTCGTTGTGACTCGCGAAGGCACGAACGATTCCTTCACGACGAAGCTCGACTTCGTGCAGTCTGGAGGCAACGCCCCAGAACGCACTGCGATCTACTCATTCGCGGCACCGGGCGGCACATGGGACTCAGCGGATAACGGCACTTACACGATCCGGCAGGTCGGCAATCAGGTGCTCGATATCAACAACAACGCTGCTGAAGCGCGCACGCTGGGAGTGTTCCGAGTGAACCTCTCGCGGATCGGTCAATTGAGCGTCGACAGCACGGTCGACTCGGTTGATGCCAGTCCGGGCAACAATGTCGTGGCTGATGCGCAAGGACGAAAGACGCTGCGCGCGGCGGTGATGGAGGCCAATTCGCTGCCCGGTGACAACAGCATCTTGCTCGCGCCGGGGACGTATCAGTTCACGCTCACGGGGAGCGGTGAGAACGGCGCGGCGACGGGCGATCTCGATGTGACCGGCCCGCTGACGATTGTCGGATCGGCTGACGGTCGGACGATCATTGACGCGGCAAGTCTTGATCGGGTGTTCGACGTGCGACCGGGTGCGAGTCTGACGTTGCAGAACGTCATGTTGACCGGCGGACTGGCACCGTCGAGCGAACTGGGCGGAGGCGTGCGCAATGCGGGCACTCTCACGCTCAGCAACGTGACGCTGTATGGAAACATGACAACGCTCGATGGAGGTGCGATCGCGGCGTCCTCAGGCACGACGACCGACATTCGCAACAGCACGCTGTCCGGCAATCAAGCGGGACGCGGCGGAGCGATCTTTGCTGGCGGCGCGGTCACGCTGCTCAACGCGACGATCGCCGCCAATACCGCGACAACGGGCGGGGGTATTTTTTCTGACACCGGCGCGTCGATCACTGCCAAGAACACGCTGATCGCGACCAATACCGCGACGACGGGGCCGGATCTGTCAGGAGCGTTCACGTCGGCGGGCAACAACTTGATCGGGAACTCGACGGGCTCGACGGGCTTTGAGCGCAATGTGGGTGGCAACAAAGTCGGTACGAGTGCCGAGCCACTGAATCCGTTGATCGGGCCGCTGGCAGATAACGGCACCACGACGGGAGCGACGGGCGGGCTCTTCACTCATGACTTGCTGCGTGGCAGTCCGGCGATTGACGGAGGCAGCAACAGCGGTGCGACGCTGACCGATCAACGCGGCTTCTTGCGACTTACGAATGGAGTCGGCACGGTCGACATCGGCGCGATCGAGCAAGTCTTCGTGACGCTTCGCGGTGTGAAGTATCACGACTTGAATGCGAACGGCGTGCAGGATCCGAACGAGCCGGGATTGGAAGGTTTTCGCATCTTCTTGGATCTGAATCACAACGGCGTGCGCGAGACGACCGAGCCTTCAACAGTGACCGCAGCCGATGGCAGCTACTCGTTCACGCGGCTGTTGCCGGGCACTTACGACGTGCGTGAAGAAGCGCGCGAGGGCTATGAGCAAACAACGCCGCTCGATCTGGAGTTCGCTCAGTCGTCATTGGCGACCGGTGGTGGCCCGGCTGCTGTCGCGACGGGCGACTTCAATGGCGACCTCAAGTTGGACATCGTCGTTGCCAATCAACTCAGTCATAACCTCAGCCTGTATCTCGGCACCGGAGTCGGCACGTTCCTCGCGCCGCTGACGATAGCGCTGGGCAGCAGCGACGTGCCGTCAGCAGTCGTGGCCGGTGACTTCAACGGCGATGGTCGCGTCGACATCGCTGTGGCCAATCAAGTCACGAACACCGTGACGCTGCTGCGCAATCAAGGCGGCAACTCATTTGTGCCAGGAACGCCGCTCGCGGTCGGTCAACGTCCGACCTCGTTGTCCGCAGGCCGACTCGATGAGGACTCCGATGTCGACCTGATCGTGACCAATGGCGATGCGGGGACTGCAATGGTCCTGCTCAACAATGGCAGCGGGGTCTTCACGAATTCGAAGACACTGACAACGGGCAACGAACCTCAAGCCAGTTCGCTCGCCGACCTTGATCGCGACGGCGATCTCGATCTGGTGATCGCGTTGCGTGGGACGAATTCGCTGAGCTTCTTTGCCAATACAGGGAAGGGCGTCTTCATCACCGGAGGGACCATCAACTCCGGCGGATTGGCTCCGGTGTCGATCGCGACCGACGACTTCAACGGCGACGGCTCGATTGATATCGCGGTCGCCAACAGCGGCACGGCGAGCGGTTCTTCAGTGGCCGTGCATCTGAATCGAGGCAACGCGAGCTTCTTGAGTCCCGTGACCTTCGCCGGCGGAGCAACCCCCGTCGCCATCGAAAGCGCCGACCTCGACGGTGACGGAGCCCTCGACTTGGTGGTCATCAATCAAAGCACAAACAAGCTCTCGCTGCTGCTCAACACCAGCGCAACCAGCGCCGGTACGACGAGCGGACAGAGCGGGCCAGCGGTAGTTGAGCTTGGTTCGCTGAATGGCACGACGGGCGTGCAGTTTGAAGGGATTGCGACTGGGGACGTGAGTGGCCGCGCTGTTGGTGCAGCGGGGGATGTGAACGGGGACGGTTATGAAGACTTCGTCATTTCAGGTCATCAAGCTAATTCGGGGGGAGTGACGAATTCGGGTGAGGCGTATGTCGTGTTTGGCACAGCGACGTCGTTCAATTCGCCGTTTCCGCTCTCATCGCTCGATGGCACCAATGGCTTCAGGCTTACGGGAATTGATGCGAGCGACAGGGCCGGAGTGTGGGTCGCCCCTGCAGGCGATCACAACGGCGATGGCTTTGCGGATGTTCTGATCTCAGCTAAGGACGCCGATGCTGGAGGTGATAGTAATTCGGGCGAGATCTACGTGATCTTCGGCAAGGCGAGTGGCTTCGCAGCGTCGATGAGCCTGGGCAGCTTGAATGGGAACAACGGCTATCGCTTGGATGGCATTGATGTCAGCGACTACGCGGGACGCTCAGCGAGCAACGCGGGTGATGTGAATGGCGATGGCTTCGACGATCTAATCATTGGTGCTTACACGGCTGAAGTCGGTGCGTTGAACGGTGCAGGCGAGAGCTACGTCGTGTTTGGCAAATCAACTGGCTTTGGGCCTAGTTTGGATCTGAGTACGTTGAATGGCTCAAATGGTTTTAGGGTTGATGGCGGTGCCCAGTATGACTTCTCGGGCGTCTCAGTTTCGGGTGTCGGGGACATCAATGGCGATGGCTTTGCCGACATCGCCATTAGCTCGCCGTATGCCGACCCTTCATCGCGTCTAACGGCCGGAAGTGTTGACGTAATCTTTGGTAAGGCGAGTGGCTTTGGTGCGAACTTGAATGTCACGTCGCTCACGGGCACGAATGGCTTTCGCATCAATGGGGCGACTGTAGATGAGCGTGTTGGGGTCAGCGTCAGCGCGGCGGGAGACGTGAATGGCGACGGCATTGGCGATTTGATCGTGGGTGGTGATTACAAAGACCCGACTGCGGCATCGAAGACGGGCAACGCTTACGTCGTGTTTGGGAAGTCATCCGCCTTCTCGGCGTCATTGGAACTCTCGTCGCTGAATGGAACAACGGGCTTCAAGCTCTCCGGAGTCAACCTCGGGGATCGTGCCGGCTACTCAGTCGGTACGGCGGGTGATGTGAATGGTGATGGCTTCGACGATGTCTTGGTCGGTGCGCTTTTGGCTGATGATGGAGCGACGGCTGATGCGGGCGCGACTTATGTCATCTACGGAAAGGCGAGTGGATTCAGTGCCGCAATGGGGCTGGCGTCACTCGATGGGACCAACGGCTATCGCCTAGACGGTCGCAATGCGACGGATCAATCGGGACGGCCTGTCGCAGGTGCTCGTGACGTCAACGGCGATGGCTATGCTGAATTCCTCATCGGTGCAACGAACGGGGATTCGAATGGTCACAATCAATCGGGTGAGACTTATCTGGTCTTTGGCAGCAACTCGACGAATGCAGTCACGCATGCTGGAACCGCTTCGGCGGAGACGCTGACGGGCAACTCCTCGGCAAACGTGATGAATGGCGGTCGAGGCAATGACACGCTGGTCGGTAACGGCGGTGCCGATGTGCTGTATGGCGGACAGGGCGATGATGTGCTGGGGATTTCGAGCACGACCTTCGCTCGCGTCGATGGCGGGACGGGCACTGACACGTTGCGGCTTGATGGGGCTTCGCTGGCTCTTGATTTGACCTCGATATTCGATGCCGAACTGCAAGACATTGAGGTCATCGACATCACCGGCAGCGGTTCGAACACGCTGACGCTCAATGTCACCGAAGTGCTCAACATCTCCGGCACGAGCAACACGCTGAATGTGCTCGGTGATGCGAATGACACCGTGACGATCGGCTCGGGCTGGTTCTATCAAGGCGTGACCAGCGGCATGCGAGTCTTCACTCAAGGTGCTGCGACTCTGCAGGTTTCCAGCACAGTGGGCTACGACTCGTCGATCATCTTCGTGACGACAACCAGCGATGTGCTCAACTCTGGCGATGGAGTACTTTCGCTGCGTGAAGCGGTCATTCAATCCAATAGCACGACGAGTACTGTCGAGACGATTTACGTCCCGGCAGGCACCTTCAAGCTCGCGCTGAGTGGCACGTTTGAGAACGCGGCGGCGACTGGTGACTTCGACATCACGAGTAGCGTTGTCATTCGAGGTGCCAGTGCATCGAGCACAATTCTTGATGGCGATCATGTCGACCGGCTGTTCCATGTGCTGAGCGGCGTGACGCTGACCGTCTCTGACATGACGCTTCAGAACGGTCGAGGAACTGGCGGAGGAACATCGTCTTCAGGCTTCGGAGCCGAGTTCGGTGGCGGCGCCATCCTGACGGCGGGCACGGTGATCGGTCAGCGGTTGGCCATTCTCAGCAACGACAGCGTCGACAACTCCGCTGGCGGCGGACTCTTGAGCGAAGGCGGGACGGTCACGATTTCTGAAAGCCTCTTCTCGGGTAACTCCGTCAACAACACTGGTGGCGGCCTCTTCAATCGCGGCGGCTCGATGACGCTGACCAACGTGACCATCACCGGAAACACCGTGCCCAACTCGGGTGGCGGACTGGTCGTGAACAACAACGGCAGCGCGACCCTGACTCATGTCACGCTCGTCAATAATTCCGGTACGAACGGAATCCAGCTTGATGGCGGCACAAGCGTGACCATCAAGAACTCGCTCATCGCCAGCAACGGTTCGACGCAGATCTCTGGTAGCTACACCGATGGCGGCGGCAACGTCATTGGAGGCACACCGCAGATTGGACCGCTGCAAGACAATGGTGGGCCGACGAAGACGCATGCGTTGCTGTCGGGCAGCCCAGCTCTTGATGCTGGGGTAAATAGCGGCGCGCCAAGCACGGACCAGCGAGGCTATTCAAGACCGATCGATGGTGACGGCAATGGGACGGCGACGGTGGATGCTGGCGCGGTCGAGATGGCTTCGGTGTTGTCGGTCAACGATGTCTCGGTCGCGGAAGGTGACGCGGGGACTTCGACGCTGACCTTCACTGTCTCGCTATCTCCCGCGACGTCGGCGACGGTCACTGTCGCTTACTCGACCAGCAATGGGACGGCGACAGCGGGATCTGACTATGTCGCAGCGGGTGGCACGTTGACGTTTGCGGCCAATGAGACCACGAAGACGGTCTCCATCACGATCAATGGCGATGTGACGGATGAAGTTTGGGAGACCTTGAATCTCACACTCACCAATCCCGTCAACGCGTCCATTGCAGACGGCGTCGGAGTGGGAACGATCAAAGACGAAGAACTCACCGTGACCAGCACGGCGGATTTGATTGATCTCAATCCGGGTAATGGAATTATTGATACAGCGTCCGGTCAGCCGACGTTGCGAGCGGCCGTCATGGAGGCCAACGCGACGGCGGGACTCGCTGAAACGATCACGCTCGCCGCCGCCACGTTCACGCTGTCGATCACTGGCGAGTTGGAGAACGAGG
>CAZNMS010000327.1:0-9675 GCA_964573505.1 uncultured Planctomycetaceae bacterium
CCTCAATACCAATATGTCGTTTCAAACCTATCAGGCGCTTTCAACGCGCAACGGTGACGAAGTGATTGGCGAGTATTGATCGCTGATCGAAGCCCAGACGAAGGCAGAAGTCCGAACGCGCCCGATACGCTTCTTGAGGGACGCAGATCTTTTGCGTGTACGACGGACTTGCAGTCCGTCGCTCGTCACGAAGACGACGTTCGACGTTCGACGGACGACAAGTCCGTCGTACCAGCGTTCCTCGCAAATTGTCGCGGTCCCCAGTGACGAACTCCTGCCCGCCTCTGCGACTCGCTGCGCGTAGCGCGAACGGTGTCACCTTTGGCTAACAGCGTAAGCCGCACGGTTTACAGTGAATGAGAAGCACTACTAGACTTTGCCGGTTATGTAAGCGTTGTGGTGCGTCTGAAGTCGCGATCTAGGTTGACTTTGCGTCGATTGCGGTCGGTGAGAGCGACTCCCCGTTAAGGCGCACCAGACAGGAAGAATTTGCGGTTGGGAGGGCATTCTCCGGTCGACTTGCTTAGTCGCGGGACTGCCTCAGGCACCGTTCGTTGCCCGGCCGCGTGTATCAACCACCGAGACCGCTTCGCGATTATCTGCGAGGTAGAACGGAGTCCGCTTAGAGCGGCAGAGTGTCGGCGGCCTGCTTTCACAGGAATGGAGTTGTCAGATGAAGTCGCTACGAAAAGCCCCCTTGTTTTGGAAGCGCGGCCTACTGGTTCTCGGCTTAGGAGCAGGCTTCGGAATGGCCAGTTGGTCGCCGAGTATCATGCTCAGCGCTCAAGAAGCTCAGCCCGCAGCAGTCGGCTTGCGCGGCATCCTTCCGGCGAGTGCTCCTGCGGGATTAGGCGAAGATGACTTCGTCGCAATCGGTCCCAGTTGGGAAGAGTGGAGCAAGGGCGCTGCGGCGTCTGTTGCCTCGTTCTACGACAACGAGAAGCTCGATGCTGCCGGTCAGCGAGCAGCTCTCGCAGTGCTGAAGACAAAGCTCGGCACGATGGAGAAGGCTCTCGGCGATCGAGCCTACGCTCAGATTCATGACCGATTGGCGACTCAGCACGGTCGACTGTTGCGTCGCGTGACCGTTGCGGAAGCGGTGCTCGATACCCTCGAACTCAATCCTGCGACGGCTCAGCAAGCGCGGGTTCAAGCGGCTCGCGCTGATGTCTCGAAGTCAGCCGCAGCGCTCGACGCGTATCTCGGCGGCATCGACGGCAGCAAGCCATGGTCCGAGTACGTGAAGCTCGACGCACTCAGCAAGCTCACGAGCAACGATGTCGGCGCGGAAGTTCTTTCGACCGTTCAGAGCCGCCTCTCGAATCCCGACAAGCTTCAGGGTGAGCAGCAGCAGTCGTTCTTGAAGCGCGCGGCGTTTCAAGATTTGAAGTCGAAGCTCGGTGAGTATCTCGAACTCGCTAACGCACCGGCTCCGAAGGTCAACGTCCCCGCTTTGCGTGACGCGCTGACGAAGATGGTCGCAAACCTTGAGCAGTTCGAAGAGACCCGCTCAGCCGTCGCGGCGAATGGCGCGACAAGTGAGTTCTTGAAGGTTCGCTCGCTGTCTCCTGATGGCGGCGACCGATTGGCCGACGCACTCTCGACGAGTTATTTCAATTACAACCTGCGAGTCATCGCGAGCGAGACGTTCCTCTCGAAGGTTGCAGCAGAGAGTCACAGCGAGACTGGCCCGGTGCGTGACTTCATTCTCGGCGCCAATGTCAGCGGCAGTCAGACGACCAATACGACGATCGGCATCGACGTCATGCCGAGCAACGGCAACATCGCGTTCGCTCTGACGCTGACCGGTGTTTCGCAGACGAGCACGGCCGGTGTCACCGAACAGGCAACCGTCTTCACATCGGGCTATCACCAGTTCTGGGCGAAGAAGCCGGTTGCGTTCGACGGCGACAAGTTCATGACCGGTCCCGCGACGATCGAAGTGGCGACGAACAACACAACGACTGGTGCTCGCACCGGAGCGAGTGGCGTTCCGATCCTCGGCGGCATCATTGATAACTACGCAGTCGGGAAAGCTCGTGAGAAGCGAGGGGAGTCGGAAGCGATCGCCGCTCAGCGCCTGCGAGATAAGGTTCTGCCGCGACTCAATGAAGAGGCCGACGGGAAGTTCGCGGACTACTCGAAGAAGCTCGACAGCCAATTCATTGCGAAGCTGAAAGAGAACAATCTCTTCCCGTCCGCTCGCAGCTTCCGATCGACGGACACCGACGTTTTTGCGAGCACTCGCTTGATGCAGACCGGCGAAGTGTCGGGCGATGCGACGCGACTCCCGGCGCTGTCGTCAACGGGCGCTTCGGTGCATATGCACGAGACCCTGCTCAACAACGCGATCGACCGCATGAATCTCGGCGGCCGCAAATTCACCGAACAAGAATTGGCCAAAGAGATACTCAACGGTCTCTCGGTGCTCTTCGGTCGTGAGTTCAAGATCGGCGAGAAGAAGGCTGACGACGCGAAGCCGGATAGCACGAAGTTCGTGTTGCCGGCGAAAGATGCGTTCCGCATTCGCTTCGAGAACGGGCAAGTTGTGCTCGTGATTCGCACGGGTCTTGAGCCTGAAGGCAGCGAGCCCGTCCCGACTCAAGAGATCACTGTTCCGATCGCGGTCTCGCTCGAAGCGGGCAGCGTGAAGCTCGAAGCCGGGCAAGTGACGGTGACTCCGGTTGAAGCCGTTGCGAACCCGCTGACTCAGCGTGCTCGCAGCGCGGTCGTGACTTCGAAGATTCAGAAGTCTTTGCCGACACGCACGGTGAAGGGAGCTTTCGATCTCAAGCATGACGACGGCAGCGTTGCTCAAGTCGCGATTCGTCAACTCAAAGCTAACGGCGGATGGCTGAGCATCGTTTTGGAATAAGCCAGTAAGAACAGTTACAGCATGTCGTTCGAGAAGACTCAGTCGCAAAGCGACCGAGAAACGTAGGCGAGCCGCTCCGCGACTCGCCTGCATCGAGCGATGATGCAACTGCTGATCGAATCAACGCCGCTCGCGAGAGTTCCTCTCGCGGGCGGCGTTTCTATTTGCGCGGAGCTGAAATCGGCACGCAGGCATGAGCAGTGCGACCGGACGATTGAGTTACTCTCCGGCGATCGCGATGACTCGTTTCTCAGTTGAGTCTCGCGCTGGCCCAATTGTTCTCAGGCAGGATCGATTCATGCTCTCTGTCGTTCGAGTTCTGTTGCGACGAGTGGTCGTGTCGTTTTTATTACTCGGGAGTCTTGCGGTCTCGGCTTCGGCGAGATTGGCAGCGGCGGAGCCGATTGAATGCGATCTGCTGATCGTCGGCGGCAACGAAGCGGGAGTCGCTGCGGCGGTGCAGGCGGCGAGACTCGGAGTGCCGCGCATTGTGCTCGTGAATGACATTGCATGGCTCGGCGGTCAGTTCAGCGCTGAGGGCGTCGGCTGCGTTGATGAATGGACTGTGTATCGCGGCAAGCGAGTCAACTTTCCGCGCTCCGGAATGTTCCTCGAAATCATTCGCTCGATCCGTGAGGTCAACTCGCGCAAGTACGGAATCACGAATCCGGGCAACGCATGGTGCGGCACTGAGACGATCGAGCCTGCCGAAGCGGCCCGCATCTTCGATCGCTTCATCGAGCCGCATTTGATCGGCAAGCCCGGCGGCTCCATTTCGTATTTGCACTCATGGGAGCCGGTGCGAGTTGTCGTCACGAACGGTGCTGTGACCGGCGTTGAGTTCGCGAAGCCCGATGATTCGCAGCAGCGATTGACCGTCAACGCGAAGCTGACGATCGACAGTTCGGACTGGGGCGACGTCATTCGATTGTCGGGAGCGAAGTACGGCGCGGGGCCGGACGTCAAAGCGCGGTTCAATGAACCCAGTGCGCCTGTTGGGCCGCTCGGAGATGACCGCAATGAGATGAACCCGATTTCTTGGTGCATCGTGCTGCGCGAAGCCGGTCGCAATGCGACGATCGCTCCGCCGCCGGGTTATCTCGCACGCAACTTTGCGGCCCTCGATTCGATCCCGCCGTTTGTCGATTCAGCGATGACCGAGGGCATCTATACGCCCGGCGGATGGAGCGTCTACACGCATCGCCGCTTAGTCGATCGTTGGCATAACGGACTGCCGGTCGGCACTGAGACGACGTTTCTGAATTGGCCGACTCAGGATTATCCGATCTTCGATTTTCCTCAGCATGTTGTTGATGCACTCGAAGCGACCGAACGCGGTGCCTCGACAAAGAACGTTGTCGATATGACTCCCGCGCAGCGACGGATTGTGTTCGATGATGCGAAGCGGCATGCGCTCGGCTTCTTGCATTACTTGCAGACGAAGGTGCATGACCGAGTCGGCGACTACCCGCAGAGTTTTCGTTACATGGCGCTGACCGATGAGTTCGGCACGCCGGATCGTTTGCCGCCGAAGCCGTATGTGCGCGAAGGCTTGCGACTCGAAGCGCTCTACATGCTGCGCGAGCAAGACATTCGCGCGACGGATCGCAATCCGAAGTGGGCTCGGGCAATGGTCCCGGACAGCGTCTTCGGCTTTCAGTTCAACATCGACTTTCATCCGACGCGGCGCAAGTTCTTGAGCACCGGACCGCAAGCCAAAAGCGGCGCATGGCAGTTCGTGCATACGGCGAATCGCAACTGGCACACTGACACTGACCGAGCGATGTTGCCGCTGCGGTCTCTGATCCCGGTTGAGCGCGACGGCTTGCTCGGCGCTTCGAAGAACATCGGAGTCACGTCGCTCGTCAGTTCGGCAGTGCGAGTTCACGGGCAGATGATGCTGTGCGGTCAAGCGGCCGGAACGCTCGCGACGATGTGCCTGCGCGAGAAGCTTCAGCCGCGCGAGTTTGCGCGGCGCTGGCCGCTCATTCGCGAGTTGCAGAGTCGGCTCGCGCGATCGCTCAACGGTGCTCCCGGCGTCTTGTTGTGGCCTTATCACGATCTCGCTCCGGACGATCTGCACTTCGAAGGCGCCAACATGCTCGCCGTGCGCGGCATCTGGCCGGGGGATGCTGACAGTCTCGACTTTCAACCGTTCCGCCCGGTCGAACGTGCCGAGCTAGCAACGATCTTGCGACGCGCGGCATTGCATGTCGTCACAAAGAACGATGATGCCGAGACGAAGCTGACCGCGCTGCAAAGTGGCGGGGCGAAGACTGCCGATTGGCAAGCACTCGCCGACGGACTCAGTGCAATCGGAATGACACCGAGCGCGGGACTGACAAAGAGCGGTCCCGTCAACGAGACCCGCGCCGTCCTGCAACGGCACGAGCTTGCTCGCATCTTGTGGCAGCACATCAAAGAACTGCCCGAGCGATTGCCGGAGATGCCGAACTACTTGCAGCCCGGCAGTGACGTTGATGGCGACGGGATTGTCGATCTCGATGACCCATTGCCGCTCGAAGCACCGGTCAAACCGCCGGTCGCGAAGTGAGTGCGTGAGCGATGCTCTGCTGAGCTACTTGCCGAACTCGTCAAACAAACGTTTGAGTCGCGCGACGACTTCCGGCTGCTCTTTCGCGACATCGACTTGCTCGGCGGGATCGGCGTTCAAGTCGAAGAGTTGCATCGCCGCCGGTTCGACTCCGGTGCGGATGCCGGGGTACTCGGCAGGCTGCGGTTGTTCGAGCGGTGCGACGATTGTCTTGCCGTCCGGTCCGCGCGGGTCGGTCCATTTTCCGCCGCGCTTTGTCGCTCCTAAGAACGGGTCTTTGCCCGGCAGGACATGCAGCTTCCAGCGCGCGTCGCGAATGGTCGCAAGCTGTGCTCCCTGAGCTCCGACGATTGCAGCATGCGGGCTCTTCGCAGTCGCTGAAGTGAAGAGCGGCATGATGTCGTGACCGTCGATGACGCGATCGCTCGGTGCTGCGATGCCCGCTGCTTTGAGCACGGTCGCGAAGAGGTCCATTGTCACAGCAGGCTCATGACTGACATGCCCCGCCGGAATCTTGCCCGGCCAACGTGCGATGCAGGGCACTCGATGCCCGCCTTCAAACGTGCTGCCCTTCATCCCGCGCAGGCCGGCGGTACTGCCTCCGTACCATGGCCCGTTATCGCTCGTGAAAACGACGAGCGTATTGTCGTCGATCTTCAGGTCGCGCAGCTTCGCGAAGATCTGACCGATGCTCGCATCGAGTTCCGATATCACGTCGCCATAAAGCCCGAGCCCCGTTTGCTTGTAGTACTTCTCCGATGCGGCCAATGGCTTATGCGGCATCGTGTGCGGCAAGTAGAGGAAGAACGGTCGCGAGCGATGTTGCTCGATGAAGCTCAGTGCGCGGTCGGTGTATTGCTGAGTCAACCGCGACTGATCGAGCGGGAATTCGGCAGTGGGTTGCGTGCCTTCGAACAGCTTCACGGGGCGCATGTCGTTCGAGTACGGAATGCCGAAGTAGCTTTGAAACCCGCGCTGCGTCGGCATCCACTCGGGCTTCGCGTGACCGAGATGCCATTTGCCGATGATCGCTGTCGCATAGCCCGACTGTAGGAATAATTGCCCGAGTGTCATTTCTGTTTCAGGCAGATGAGTGAGATCCGCAACCGGTCCTCCATCAGGCGCCGGGTTCGACGGCATGCCACAACGAAACGGATAGCGGCCCGTGAGCAGGGCCGCTCTTGTCGGAGCACAGAATGGAATTGGCGTATTGAACTGAGTGAGCCGCGCACCACCGGCAGCCATTCGATCAAGGTGCGGCGTCTTGAACTTCGGATGCCCGTAGCACGCGAGGTCTCCGTAACCGAGATCATCAGCGAGGATGACAATGACATTGGGCCGAACGTTTTGGGGAGCTGCAAGCGCATGACCGGCAAAGATCAGCAGCAAGCTCAGCACGCGCAAAGCAACAGTCATGAGGCACTCCAATAAAGAGGGATGAAACAGACATCTTGGAGTGCTCCGGCTTGACGGAGCCCTCCGACTCAGCGGCCAGTGACTTGCAACCTCAAAGCCGCTTCCGCCGCCAGTCATGACTTCGCAGGCACTTCCTATCGAGAAGCAAATGAGATGCGTCCGGCTGTCCCTGCGGTCTAGCCAAAACGAGTGAAGCGAGTCGAGCGACATGAGTCGGAGGGCTCCGTCGAGCCGGAGCACTCCAAGATGTTGTTCGCTTCCGTGAGCACTTCGTTCCCACTCACCTGACAAATCGGTGCGGCGATTACGCGACTCATGGAACAGAGATGTCACCCTCCCCCAAGCGGTATTTCATGGCGGGCCATTTCAGCGTCGTCAGTCACATCAGGGAGTTGCGGCGCGAGCCTCGGCCTAGCTTTAGGGCGTGAGACGTGCGACGCCTCACGCGACTCTGAACGTGAGCCGAATCCTCTGATTCGTCCCGCTTCCGAGCCTTTCGCACGGACGAACCGATCGCGGGGAGCATGCTCCCTCAGCGGGCCAATCGAGTCGTCCTACAGCTTCTCTGACCGGCATAATCGGACTCGCAAAGTTCGGTTAGCGAGACTCGGCAAACCCTGCGACCCGTTGCGGTCAACCGGTGTTTGACTGACGTAACGGCGCTGGGCATAGTCGCTCGCGAAGGCAATGGACTGCGCGTCATGAGCTGCGTGAGACGCACGCTTTGGGATTCTCCGCCGAAGGTCAAAAGGACTTCTGACCGCAGTCTGCCAATGCTCTCAGTCGAGTGACGATCGACTGCGATGAAGTGGCTTCGCTTGAGCAATCGCTGAGGTTCAGCGAGCACGTCTTGAACGTGCTTCACGAGCTTGCGATCGGGCTCGCAGAGCGACTGCGGTGACTACTGGCACCGGAGCATCCCTCGGTTCTCGTCCGTCTTGCACACACACCATGACGAGCATCTTTTGTCAGCGATGAGGTCGGTTATCTCTTTGCCGTGTTGGGGAACGCGGCATCGGGCGATCTCGGAGCTACCGAGGGGGACGATTACGTGATTCATTTGAGAAACTGTTTGCTATGGACCTTTTTGGTCGGATTCCTCGTTTGGGGTTCGGCCGCCAATGCCGCTCCGCCGCTGCCGCTCGATCTCGACGACAGCCGGAGCGCCCTCGCTATCGGCGAGGAACTCGAACGCTCAGCCAAATGGCTTGATGCCGTTCAACACTACGACGGGGCACTCAAACGATGGCCCAATGACGACGATCTCAAGTACGGCAAGCGTCGAGCGAAGGCACACTTCAAGATCGACCGCCGTTATGCAGACAAGAGCTTTCAGTCGTCACTGCTGCTGACGCCCGAAGCCGAAGCACTCGACCTGTATGATGAATTACTCGCTCAAGTGCGTCGCAACTTTGTGGACCCACTGAGCTATCTGACGGTCGTTGCGCACGGTACCGAAAGCTTCTACATCGCTCTCGCGAATCCGAAGTTCTTAGAGAACAACTTGCCGGCGGCTCGTACTGACGCAGAGCGTGAAACTCGTAAAGAGAACGTGAAGCAGCTTCGCACCGTGCTGCGTGAGCGGTTCTGGAATCGACCGGTCAATGATCGTGATCAAGCTCGCCAATTGGTGCGTGAGGTTTGCGGTCATGCTCGGCAACTGACCGGCATTCAGCCGGCAGCAGTTGTGATGGAGTACCTCTTCGGGGGCTGCAATGCGCTCGATGACTACAGCGGCTTCTTAACGGCGGATCGCTTTCAAGATCTCAACAGCAACATCAACGGCGAGTTCGTCGGGATTGGTGTCGAGATGAAGGCGGTTGAAGCTGAGGGCATGCTGCTCGTGAATGTCTTGCCGGAAAGTCCGGCTTCGGTCGGCGGCTTGAAGAAGGGCGATCACATTCAAGCGATCGACGGGACAGACGTTCGCAAAGCGTCGATCGACGATGCTGCTCAGCGTTTGCGAGGCGAGATCGGCAGCCGCGTGAAGTTGAAGATTGCTCGTGCCGGTAAAGCATGGGACGCCGTTCTGATTCGACGCGAGGTCGTCGTGAAAAGCATCCCCGAGATGCGAATCGTCGATCGTGAAAGTGGAGTCGGCTACATCAAGCTGATCGGCTTCCAGAAGTCGACGCCGCAAGAGTTCGAAGCTGCGATGCGGTCGCTCGAATCGCAAGGCATGCGAGCGTTGATCCTTGATGTGCGAGGAAACCCCGGCGGGTTGCTGACGGCTGCGGTCGAGTTGCTTGATCGTCTGATCGACAACAACGGCGTGCTTGTTTCGACTCGCGGTCGTTCGACGGATCAAAACTGGACTTACCGCTCACAGCAGAACGGTGCGTCGAATGTGCCGCTCGTCTTGCTGACCGACGGAGACAGTGCCAGTGCGAGTGAGATCGTTGCCGGTGCCGTTAAGGACCATCACCGAGGCACGATTGTCGGACGCAAGACTTACGGTAAGTGGTCAGTGCAAAGCATCTTCCATCTGGGCCGTTCGACCGGCCTGCGACTGACGACCGCTCGGTTCTACTCACCGAACGGGCACACTTACGGTCAAGTGGGTATCGAACCCGACGTGCTTGTCGAAGTGCCTGACGAGCGAGTGTCTCGTTACCGCCCGAATGCGAGCGACGACGCGGAAGACGCCGATATGGCGAAGGCTCTGCAAGTCTTGAAGTCGCAGATCACATCGCGTCGGTAAGAATTGTGACATGCAGCCGTCGTAACGCTCGTCAGAGCGTGATCGAGCAAGTCAGTAAATGACGGCCATCATGGAGTGCTCCGGCTCGACGGAGCCCTCCGACTCAGCGGCAACGGGCTCTCAACGAAA
>CAZNMS010000328.1:0-9650 GCA_964573505.1 uncultured Planctomycetaceae bacterium
TAGCTTGGGATTCCATCCCGAGCCTCAGCGGGATCCGACTCTCAAAAAAGATCCGAAAACGCAGTCAACATCCGCCACGCAGAAAGCGTCAGAGGCAGATCAACTCAGACCGAGTTCCCAACTCACACAGGATCGAACACGCACCGAGCAACTGAGAGGAACCATGCCGCACATTCGGGATCCTCAGTTGTGGGCTCAGCACAAGTTCGAAGACCCGGCTGGCAAACGCTCCGGCTCAGCTTCGAAAACTCCCGCGCTCTCGATGCCCTCAGTTCAAGTCATGACCTTTCTGAATCGAGCGCTAAGCGTGCTTCACTCAGAGAGCATGTGAGACCTTCGCAGAGCAAGCGGAAACGTTCCCGACGACTCTGAGCCAGAGATTTAGCGCCGGGCGCATCTCATCAGAGAGCAAAAGACCGCATCAAGAAGCAGCGGTACCAGCAGCGTTGCTTAGCTCTTCCAATAGTCGGGCAAGTTCGGCTTCGTATCGCGCAGGATCTCGAGCACGGCCTTTCGATCTTCAACTGAGAGGTGCGAGTACTCCTTGCTCGTATCCTTCCCCGTCAGCACGTCGTACAGCCGCTGATAGACCGGCCCCCGCACAGCTTCAGGCAGCGCGTCGAACGATTCGGAGTAAATCAAGTAGCTGCACGGGTACTTGAACATCCTGCGGTTGAGATCGAGATCTCTTAGCGAGCGACCTTGCTTGTCGCGGAGTCCGCCCTGAGCGAACTCCTTCGTGAAACCCGAAGTCCCGGCAACGGGCTCGGTCAGCTCCGTCTCTCCATGGAACAACAAATACTTCACGAGCGGCTCAGTCACCGACTTGATGCGGCTCTTGGTGCTGTCCCATTGCCGACCGAAAGGTTGCTTGAGTTCGCGATTCAAAGCTTCTTCGTAATACAGCGCCGCACGTGTCTCGAAGTTGGCGCGAGTCAGCAAGTTGTGAGCTTGCCCCTGATGCTCCAACACCATCAACGCCACGATGTCGCTATGCGGTGTGAGATAGCGAGTCGTATTAAATCGCTTGCTGAGATCAGTGACGTTGTGACCGGATGAATTCTCAACATCCTCGGCCATATTCTTTTCACCGTCGCGAATAATAAGGTTGCCGAGATGCTTCTGATTGCCGTGAGTCCCGGTCACATACCATCCACCCCAACGCTGAGGCAGCGGGCTTGTGTGATCAATGCGGTAAGTTCCCGCCGCTAACACCGGATAGCCACCGAGGTCCGGATAAACCGACCTCACCATATGACCCGGCACTCCGAGCGTATGAGTCGAGCCGTGACAAATCAGGCAATTGTCCGTGTGACGTAGAAACTTCGGTTTTTCAATCTCTTCTTGATCCATCGAGTAGAACACCGTGCCCAGCACCGGATCGACTGCGGAAACCTCGACGACATCTCCGTTCTGGCAATAGCCAATATAAACATCGTCGTTGAAGTAAATGGCACGCGGTGTCCGCGGTGCGATGCGCTGCCGCTGAAAGCTCGTCTTCGAAAACACCAATGACTGAGTTGATACCGGCACTTTCAGAGCCTCAAGCACCGCCGGCAAGTACCCAAACTCTTGATGAAACGAGAGTTTCACCGACTTCTGATCGAGCTTCTGCTGCAAGCGGGATATGACATTATCCGGCTTTCCGTCGCTGTACTTGATGGGCTCGGTTTCGAAATCTCCGGCACTGGCGGGCGCGATTCCAAAAGCAAACGCAGCCAGTAGCGACAGCATCGCAACGGCCAAAGCCGGGACTCGGCGAGAACGATCAAAGGTCAGCTTCATGGTGAGTGCTCCGAGAACTCGGGCGAATGGGGCGGGAATGAAGGCAGGCAGCAGAAGTTGTCGGCAGGCATTTGTGACGAGCCAACATCAACGGGCAAGGACGCCATTGCAAGTCGAGCGCCGCAACCCGCCGTCAGTCATGAGGCAACGGCAATAACTGACTCACAAAGAGCGGCCCGGCATTCCTCGCATCATCTTCGCGTTCATCGCCTTGTCCATGAATCAGACGATGTCATCCGAGATTAGGCGACAGTCCATTTTGCCCGAGCGCCGAATCGCACGCCGCACGCAGCTAACTTCGAGCAAGCGCGCCACTTTGGACTGCGGCAGCCTGCTGCCGCCTTCCGCCAGCCAGCCTTCTGGCCCATCGCGAAGCGACCTCAACTCACAACCCGCCGCTGATACAAAGCCCACTCAATCCCGGTCAAAATCCAAGCGAGTATCAGCAGATAGAACCAAAGCGGTCGTGATAACTCACCCGAAATCAAACGTGCGGAAGAACTCCCGGCATCCGGCGCCGTAAGATCGCTCTCACCGAGATTCGAAACATTGCACGCGATCAACACTGCTGGCGCGGCCGCATTCGTCGAAGCTGCCGAATCCTGCTCGCGTTCGAGTCGCCAAATTCCCGCTTCATACAGAGGCCCAATCGTCGCCTTGCCGCGAATCGCTGTGACCTGCGTGCGAACTCCGCGAGGCGAAAGTAGTTGCAGTTGAGTGTCACGATCTCCGCTCATGGCAAGCAAGCTATTTGACACATCAAATTGCACAATATCACCAGCAGTGACCGCCTCGCGAATTTCGCCCGCTCCTCCATCAAGCCAATTCACAATATTGCTGATCAAGATCGGGAAGGCTGTTCGCAGAGTGAGATCTCCTCGCTCCAAATTCACAGTGAGTAGCACAACTCGCCCGCGTTCGTGCTCAATCACGAACAGTAAAGGCTCGCCATTCGCGGACTCGATTAATACTCGCGCCGGCACCGTCGGTCGCACGAGTCGAGCTTCCGGCATTAATACATTGTCGAGTCGCACATTCGCCAACAGCGGTGAGTCCTGCTCCTGCTTCCCGACGAGCGGTTGATCCAATCGCTCCCCCAACTCCCACAACGAGCAGCCTGCCTCCGGTTGCAGCACGATGACATCGCCCTTCGGCAACTCACGCGGCACTCGCCGATGCAGGACGAGCAATCGTTCCGGCTCTGTTGTCGTCGGAGCCTCACTCGCAACAGTGAGATCAACGAGCGAGTTGGCCTCGAACACCTTCTGCAGGAAGAGATTGTCGCTCGCCACAAGCGTCACCGATCGTCGCTTCCGCTGCGGCAGGACGGCACGAGCAACGTTGTCCGCCGCCATGACATCCGCCGAGTCCAATTGGGCGACGATCTCGCCGCCTTCTTCGGTCATCTGTTCGATGGTCTGCGACCAACTTCCTCCGGCCCCCAACTTGAGCGGCACAACGTCGATCGGCCTTCCATTCAATGTGAGCGACAACCGACTCTGAACGGACTCGACGCCAAAGTTTTTGACCTCGCAAAACGCCTCAAAACCCAGCGGATCTTGCAGACTGCGTCGCACTTGAAAGGCAGTGATCGCCACATTCGCCTGCGATCGACCAATCGGTCGCCACTCAACGCGGCTTGCATCGCTCCCCTCGGCGTCCGAACTCTTCTTCCCCAACAGCAACTCGGCAGAGCCCACAAAGCACCCGTCCGACAACACCACAATCGACCCGCTGGGATGTTGTGCGAGCAACCTCTCCGCGAGCGCCACCGCGCCGCGAACATCCGTCGGGCCATCGCTCGGCAAGATCTCATCAATCGCCCGAAACAACGTGCCCGGATGGGCCGTCAATCCGCAAGCAACTCGTGCTTGACCGCCTGCTGAGACGACCGCCATTTCATCGCCCGCTCGCTGATCAGCTACGAGACTTCGGGCTTGTCGCTTCGCTTCTTCTAACCGACTGGGAGCAACATCAGTCGCCGACATACTGGCCGAATTATCGAGCACCAAAATCACTCTTCGATGCCGAGTCTCTTCACTCTTCAATCGTGGATCAGACAACCCCGTGACGATCAGCAGCAGAAACAACAATTGCAGCAGCAGCGAACTCAGATTTCGCAACTTCCGCCACAAAGCGCGCGGTTGCTTTTCCTCATACACCTGCCCCCAGAAGAGCAGCGTTGATACCGGAACCCGCCGCACCTTGACCTTCAGCAGGTAAAAGCACACAACCGGAACTGCTAATAGCAACCAATAAAACGAAGAGACCGTCCCAAACACGACCACTGCCCACTCAACGGTCACCCGCTGAAAAAAGAAAAGGGTGTGACCGGCACTCCGGCGCTGAATACCAGGCGTCTCCGTCCAGCTCGCCCGGAGGGGACGAACGACTGGTCCGCTACTTCCCCGCAAAAGGAAGGCTCTTTCGCTCTCCGTCCGGCTTGTCCGGACGGAAGCAACGACTGATCCGCTACCACTGCGAGCGAGCAGCGGGGCAGTCGTGACGCCCGTCCGGGCAAGCCGGACGGAGAGTGATTCAGTTAGCTCGTTTTTGTAACTGCCAGTCGTTGATTCCGACGGATCAAGCCCGCCGGAGACCGCACCGGGATGCCGGTTACACCCAAAAGAAAAGGGCATGTTCAACACATGCCCTCAGAAGCTCGCTAGTAGCATGGACTTCCAGTCCGTGCCGTCTTCAGCCCACTCCGCCGTAGCTTTGACTCTCCGAGTCGAGCACCCCTCAAACAACGCTCGCCTCAGAAAATCAACTTCTCGCGTGCGAGAACTCTTCCCAACACCAACGCCCCCCGCCCCCGCCGGAACGGCGAGGCATCAACACTTACCCAATACCCCGCACCTCGATCACGCAATCCGCTTAGTGAATCGTCAGCCGATACCTAACGATCTCGCGCCAATCGAAGCTCTGCGTCGCCGGATTATAAGCCTGCTCGGCATCCGAACGATCCAGAATGAAGAAGCCGCGATGAGTATCATCATCCGGGTTCCCATTGTGATCGAGGTCATATCGCCCACCGATCCTCTGAGCCCCGGTCGTTTGATCTTCATAGACCTCATGGAACCGCACCGTCATGTAGACGAAGAACACATTACTCCGTGTCGTCGTATTATTCGCAATCTTCGAGAGCAATCGGTCTCGAATCAACGGATCTGAAGCCCCACCAATTTCGAACAACCGCTCTTGCTCGGCATCCTTCTTCCAGAGATCGGTCGAGGGCGTTCCTGAATCGGTTGATAGCTGTCCGCGCAGCAACGTCTGCTCAACACTTGCGTTCGGCGTACCAGACGAATCCAGCGAAAAGTCACGGAACGGCTTACTGCCGCTGCTGCGAATGAATCCATCAGTTTCAGGAGCCCCCGAAGTCACCGAAGGCAGTGCAGGAACACCCGGCAGCGACAACTCGGTAAAGCGATCGTAACCGTCTCGTGCCACGAGGAAGTCAGCCCAAAGGTCTCTCAACCCGGTTTGCTTTCCATAGGGAGACAACGTCCGCGGAACATACGCAAACAAGGGATTATCAACCGGCGCGATCAAACCAGCATTCAATGGTTGCGACCATGTCTTCAGTCCGTATCTCCAAGTCGGGCCGGTAGCGTCCGGCGGAAGTATCCACTCGGGCGCGTCAATCAGTCCTGCCAAAACTTCCGAATGCCGAATTGTATTGAGATTGATTTTTCCCGGAACCCGACTGAGAGCGAACGCATCGCCGACCTGGCGATGAGAATGGCTCGGCACTTCGACAAACGACAATAACCGATGCCAATGGTTTCCATTCAGCGGCGGCATGGAATTCAGCAAGGGAGTCTGAGTATCAAGGAACCGGCGGCGAGCCAAATGGCCTCCATTTGGCGTGTTCTGCCCAGCCAATCTCGACGTTGTATCCCTCGGGGAGAACAGCGGCACATTCAGCAACTCAATCGGCGAAGCGAAGTCGCGATCTAAATGAATTTGAGTTAGCGGATAGACCCCACCAGCCACCTGCGTATTGGAATTCATCGAGTACAACGACGACCCCTGCGGATGAATGCTGTTGTACTGATAGGGAATTACCGGTAGTCCGGAAAAATCATCCACCTTGATTGTTGGCGGAATTTCATCTCGCTCTAGAGGCTGAAGACGCTCGAAGCTTTTTAACCCTGCCAACTTCGTTGATATTGTCGCTGCGTCATCGGAAGCGCCGATGCCCAATACCTTCTTCTTGGCACTCATGAAGTCAACGGCAACCCAAGGATTATCCGCAATCGAGAGATTAGGCAGCTCCGGATTCAAGCGTCGCTCCAAAATCAATTGAAATCGACTCGTTGAAACAAGTGGCCCCGGGATTCCTCCAGTGGTTCCAAAATCAGTCCTATCAACGAACCGGCCAGCACTTCCCGTTTCGAGTTCATGCTTAGTGAAGTTATCATCTTCGACCAAATCCAAATTCGTCCGGCGTGCCAATCCACCGAGAGGTGGTGTATTCGAATTTGTAAATGTTGAACTACCAGCGCCCGCAGGAACGATTGCCTCAAAGGTTGTAGCTGTTGTGTCAACATCCAAGTACAGATCAACGGGACGCCCAGTTCCAAGATACGCATCTCCGGTCGCAATGGTGTATTGCTCCCCCGGCGATACAGACCCTGCGGCAGCCTTGAAATAGATTGCGTTCTTTGGCGAATTCGTTGCACTGGCAGACGGCAATTCTGGGATATTTGTCGTATCGGGCAAATTGTCTTCTGTACGCCGAATTCGCCAGACTGCCGTGGCTTTGCTAGTACTCACTCCGGGTCGACCTAGATCAACCGCAGTCGGCAGCAAGTTCCTTAACTCGATGAAAAGGAAATGATGCTCGTAGGTGCCCTCGTCGAACGGAGTGTGACTATTGTCTGCGCTCAATTTGTCTTGCCATGCCCATAAGGTCTCACTGAAGGCCAACTCCTGCGCTTCAACTCCAATTACCACTTGCCGATCAGGCGGCGTTCCGTCATTCGACAATGGGTTGTCATCCAAGTTCCACCCATTACTCAAATCATCATCATACTCAAACATCGTCATCGAATTATCGCGATCGAGGGAGTCGACAACATTCACCGCAAACTGAGCCATCTCCTTTAGGATCAACTTCTGCTCGGGAGTCTGATAAGCCGTCGCTGCCGTTGCATCCACTGCTCCGCCGCTTGTCTGATCGATGTCACCTCGGCAGAAGGTTGCCAGCATCACATACAAGTCTCTTGCCATTTGTTGGCGATCACGCCGAGCCCAGTACTCTTGCTGATCTGCACTCTGTGGCGGATATGCGGCTGTCGCCGGAATTGCGGCACTGATACTTGTCGGATGAGGCGTCAGTGGCCGAAACTCCAATTGTCCAGCGATTGGATTTCCTGCATTCGGCCCGACGCGCTTCACATCCAAAAATTGATTGAGCAGCATTCGAAACTGCAAGGACAACTGGTTTTTGTTGCCATTTTCGACAGCTAACAATCGACGAACCTGAGGACGAAAGGGATCCGTTGAGGAATAGACCGGAGCGCCCACAAACTTTGGCGGGAACTCCAACTTTCCATCACCATCGCTGTCATGATTAAACTCCCAACTGCGAGCCGCACTATTGAGAGCCAAGGCGAATTGCTTGCGATCCCAAGACTCAGACGTGAAACGCTTCCGAATCTCACCCGCTTTGGTGTTGTACCCTGGGTTCGTATTACCCGGCATCAAATCGCGAATCCGTGAACTAATCCCGGTATTCGTAAAATCGGTTTCCGAAACCTGAATCGCTGCGAGATCTTCAAGCTCGAAAACTTCGTCATAAGGCCGCCTTTGATATCGGCGATCCAATGAGATCTCGCTCATGTCGTCAGCCAACGGGCCGTTCGAAAGAACTTGCTGCGGCGCACCGGCATAACTCTGGAACTGAGCTCCTAGTACAGCATTAGGCATCAACAAATTGACGTTCATCGCATTATTTGGATCGACGAAACTCACGCCTCGCAACCCCGCGTCGCCAGCCAATTGATAATTCGTGTATTGAGTCCAGCGCATTGGGTTGTTCGTCCCCGGCAGCGAGGTCCTCTGCGTGCTCTTGGGATCATTTGGATTCCAGAACCATCCGCCCCCTCCGAGAGAAATGGGATGCCGTCCCGCACGCGATTGTGCCATCGCGATGTTATTGACATTCACGGTATTTGGATCGAACTGCCCGCCTTCATTGCGATCGCGGTTGTCATCTTGATCCCAGACCCCCGGAAATGGGAAGCGATAGGAGTTGGCAGGATTATTAAAGAGTTGGGTGAAGGAGCCGCTGTTCCCGCCGTTCTGCCACATCCACAGAATTCGGTCGGCATCACCCATTCGACCGGGAATGACTTTCGGCTGCGATCCCACTCCCGAGCCAGCTTCGGCGCGGCCCTTATTAATCCACCAAAACTCCATATTCGCGAGGTCGAACCAATTGGCAGGCGCAGCTCCAAAGTAGTTGGCATGAAGCGTTGCGTTGGCAAGATCACTCGGCTTCGCGGACAACGCCCAGATCGGATTCACTTCGTATGAGCTAACACCATGCACTGACCGAGACAGACTATATGGCATCCCGGCGCCAGGGTTGTAAAACGGCGCATTCGGAGCAGTGACGAACGGGTACGGGCTTAGATGCGCCAGATTATTTCCAGAGAGATTCCCGTGAGCATTCAAATTGATTAATCCATCTGCATCAATGATGGTCATTGAAAACATCGGTATGTAAATCTTCCCGTTGGCGGTGTCCTCTTGGGGTGGAAAGTCGAGATCCATCGTGATCCCCTCATACACGCCATCGAGATCGTTATCCTCGTCTCCGTCGTAGTGCAGATGATCTTGAGTGATACGAGTTGCCGAGGTGATCCCCCAAACGCCCTGCTCCGCTGTCCTGCCGTTTCCGCTCGTATCACGGTCAAACTTGAATCCACCACTTGTCAACAACGTGTTGTCTGCGGGATTAGAGTCATCTAGGTAGCGAGACGTCACGGGAGCAGCCTGATTGCCCGTTGATGGTGGCACAAATGCGTGGAGTGGATGCGCCCGCATAACTCGCGCCACAGTCGCATTGCTTTTATACCAGTTGGCATCGAACGTGTTGTTGAAGAGACCGTTTATTCGCAGAAGTTCGGGTCGATGAAACGAAGGTTTCACAACGCGAATTTCAACAGGATTCACATCAAACTGCCCATTCTGATTAAGGTCGTAGATCGTCTCGCCAGCGTCCACGATTCCGTTGCCATTCGGATCCCGCTCTTTAACCAACGTCGTTCCAATGTGTGCTAAAAACACGTTGTTAATATCGGGGTAGGTGTAGTCAACATCTGGCAAAGGATAGAGTTGCGTGTTTTGGATAGGCAATTCCGCACGATTATGAGCCTGTGGTGAGTCGTTGAAGTTCAGCAGATGTGCGTTGTCAGCGTTTCCGTCGAAATCCTGATCGACGACCGGGTATCCAAAATTATCAACCGTGAGATTCACTCCTCGCCCCGTAAATGGGTGAGAGTCATTTCCGAAAGCGTTAGCCAATAGAGAGTGCCGAGCGCCCCATAAAGCACTGTTCTTCTCAGTTGGACTCGCACCAGAAATCACCTGACGCAAAGCCCAATTGAAATACACATCAGGTCCGAGATCAGCCTCATCGGTGCGCTTTGCAGCTTCGAGAAAGTTTTCGGCATTGTCTTGCTCTTGAGTCGCGAACGTGAAAAACGTCACGCCTAAGAGCGCCAACATGGCCATCAAGGCGATGATCACAACCAGAGTTGATCCTCGTCTCGCATCATGTGGCAATTGGAAATTGAGCCCGGCCGGGATTCCAGAATTGGCTGAGTTCTCGCGATACATTTCGAAGCTCC
>CAZNMS010000329.1:0-9644 GCA_964573505.1 uncultured Planctomycetaceae bacterium
GGATCAAACAGTCGAATTTAGTTGAGGATCGCGAATCCGCCGCATACCGAGCCATCCATGCTACAAATTAGCCGAAAACCGAGACACGGATGATACCGCCGCCCCGACTGCGGAGGAGTCCAGACAAGCAGAAAACCCTAAAAAAATAGCCAGTTTTCCACAGAATAAACTCGCCGATCGGGTTCTGTCGGAGACGTCAGATTCTAACCGATCCAGCACTTCGATCGACGATCTGAAATCCCCAAAAAATGGCACACCTTTAAGGAGAACGTGCCAGCAACTCGGTTTGAACTTTGTCGCCGCTCAAAGACTTGTTTCCAGATACTTTCAGAATTTGGATTGAATCGGAGTTAAATCCTCTTCAGTAAAACGGTCTAATCGTCCACAAGACTTCGGCAGCCAGTGTCGGTGCCGGAGTCGTTTCTCAAAAGGACGAATATGAAGACCGTGCTTAACCTGAGTCCGAGCGAGACCGTCGCTCATGAATCTGCCCGTTCCTACCTGCAACGGCATCAACCGCCGCGTGCCACTTCGACGGTCGACCTCCCGGCCATTGAGCGCGCGGTGAGAACCATTCTTGAAGCCGTCGGTGAAGATCCTGATCGCGAGGGACTGCTTGAGACGCCGCGCCGAGTTGCTCGCATGTATGCCGAGATGTTTGGCGGGCTCCATCAAGATCCGGCACGACATCTCAAGGTCACGTTCCCAGAGAACTACGACGAGATGGTGCTCGTTCGCGACATCCGCTTTACCAGCATGTGCGAGCATCACTTGCTGCCTTTCTCGGGGGTCGCGCATGTCGCCTACATCCCCAACGGGCGAGTGACCGGACTAAGCAAGTTGGCTCGCGTTGTTGAAGAGGTGTCGCGACGTCCGCAGGTGCAGGAGCGGTTGACTCAGCAAGTGGCCGATCTGATCGAGACAGAACTCGATAGCAAAGGCGTCGCCGTGATCGTCACTGCCGAGCATTCTTGCATGAGCATTCGCGGCGTGCGTAAGCCGGGCAGCCAAACCGTCACCAGCACCGTGCGAGGGTTGTTTAAGACGAACCCCGCCAGTCGCGCCGAAGTGATGTCACTGATTAAGGGATGAGGATTGCCTTCCGACGGCATGACCAATGGTCGTCGTTCGAGTCGGAAGAAGTACATCCAGCAAACGATCGCGACCGCCGGACAACCCCAGCCTCGGTGCGGAATGAGCTACCGAGCTACTCGCCGATTCCGTCAGACCAACTTTGAAAGGTTCGTCATGAAACTAACGCTGCTCTTAACACTGATCACAGTGGTGTCGATCGCGTCCGCCCGCATGCTTCGGGCCGATCCAATGGCGAAAGCAGAGACCGAAACGGTCACGCTCATCAATAAGGCTTTGACCGATGCCAAGCCGCAAGCAACGGACGAGCGATTGGCCACACTTCAATCTGCCGCGAAGGCGGTGATGGAGGCTCGTCGGCACAACTGGCTAATTACGACGAAACTGCAATCGGCTCTCGATCGAAGGGATGCCAGCGTCAGCAAGCAGGTCAATGCACTGGAAGTGGCGCTGTCCGAAGCGGCTGTGATTTTAAACTTTCGTATGAAGAAAGAGGCCGCCTTGCCGAAGGGGTTTCCCGATCCGTCTGCACTCGGAGAGATCCAATTAAAGCACTATCCGGCCTACCGCCTCGCCCGTGCTCCCTCTCAGAAAGACAACGCGTTCTTCACGTTGTTCCGGCATATCAAAGCGAACAACATCGAAATGACTGCTCCCGTCGAAATGCGCTTCGACGAAGCCGATCAGAAGTTCCAACAAGTCGACATGGCGTTCCTCTATGGCGCGCCGGACTGGGGCAGTCTCGGAGATGCAGGCAAGGGCGTGATCGTTGAAGACATCCCCGCATTGTCGACGGTTGCTATCGGCCTCACGGGGGATTTCGACCCAACTGCGTCCACCTACATCAAGGCATTGGAAACTTGGCTGGCCGAGCATGCTTCAAACTACGAGCGCGACGGGAAGGTTCGCGTGATGGGCTACAACAGCCCGTTCGTTTGGAAGTCGCAGCGGTTCTATGAAATCGAAATTCCAGTGAGGAAGCGCGCTCCAGTCACAGAGATCGCCAAACCCTGAAACAGCATCCGCCAATCACAGCGAGATGCTCACACCGCCCATCCCTCAGGCCTGGCAGTGACACGGACTAAGTCCAGCCGCTTCGCTTCAACATGACCTATGTCGGTCGCCGTGCAGTGATGTTGGTCGGACGAAGTTGAAGCGCTCTCGTGAATCATCGACGGGCGAGTCGGAGCGGGCATGAGAGAGCGATGCACCGACTCCCAACGCAAGGCTCGCCTGCCATTTCTCTTACTCATTCGAATACACCGGAGAGCACCATGCTCATTCAAAAGGACTACAAGTTTTACGCGGCTCATCGCAACGAAGAACTCGACGACAAATGCCGAAACCTGCATGGCCATCGCTATGGCATCACATGCGTTTTTGAGGTCGAACGGAGGGGAGCCATAAGCACTCTGTTTGGAGATTTTGATGGCGTCATCGAGCCGTTCCTGAAGGCGGAATACGACCATGCAATGCTGATTCATGACGCCGATCCGCTGCACGAGACGCTGCGAGGACATACCGAACGAACCGGTGAACCCTTGAAGCTGAAGGTCTTCGATGCCCCAACGAGCGTCGAAAACCTTGCCTATCAACTCTTCACCGAGATCACCGAATTGGGCTTCCGGCTGAATCAACTGGAGGTCCGCGAGACTGATACCTCAGTCGTGATTTACTCGCGCGAAGATTGGGTCGAGGACAGTCGCCATCCGCAGCGACGCAAACGCTCGACGGACCAGTTCTCTGAGTCTGCAGCGTTGTCGTTCTCAATCGCTTCCTCCGAGTGAACGATGCATGTCGTTTTGATTACACGAACACTCAAGACTCAAGTTGGCGTTGGCTCAACTCATCAAATCCTCTGCTCGAACGATTCTCCAACGAGGACATAACGATGACAGTGACATTGAATCGCACCTCTGAACGCCGCGGAGACTCAGCAACATCAGCGCCGACGCAGACGATCGTTGTCAGCGGAGCGAGTGGATTAGTTGGCACTGCATTGGCGCAGGCCATCGAACAGCGAGGCGGAAGTGTACGGCGACTGGCACGTCGTTCTTCTGCAGGTCGGCAAGACAATGCGATCGTTTGGGAGCCTGAAACCGGACAACTTAATTTCACGGCCTTCAGTGGAGTCGATGCGGTCGTGCACTTGGCCGGCGAGAACATCGCCAGTGGCCGTTGGACCGATGCCAAGAAGCAACGCATTCGAGACAGTCGAGTGATCGGCACAAGACGTCTCTGCGAGTCACTCGCGTCAATGACCGAGCGACCGCGCGTGTTGGTCTGCGCCTCAGCGATTGGCTTCTACGGTGATCGCGGCGAACAGATTCTGAGCGAAGCCACTGCTTCGGGCAGCGGATTTCTGCCTGAGGTCTGCAGTCAGTGGGAACGAGCAACACAACCCGCACGCGACGCAGGCATACGAGTCGTCAATCTTCGAATCGGCATTGTGTTGTCTCGCGATGGCGGTGCTTTGAAAGAAATGTTGTTGCCATTCCAACTGGGACTCGGCGGTCGCGTCGGCGACGGCAGCCAATACTGGAGCTGGATCTCGCTGCCGGATTTGGTGCGAGCGCTCTTGTTTACGATCGACAACGACTCGCTCTCGGGGCCGGTGAATGCCGTTGCTTCACGGGCCGTGACGAACGCCGAGTTCACTCAGGTCTTAGGTCGTGTCCTGCGTCGGCCCACTCTGCTTCCGATGCCCGCGTTCGCCGCTCGATTGGTCTTAGGTGAGATGGCCAACGACCTGCTGCTAGCCAGTATTCGAGTTGCCCCAGAACAGCTTGAGCAGCACGGCTTCGAGTTTCAGCACCCTAATTTGGAAGCGGCACTCAGAGCGATTTTGAATCAGCCAGCTACGCCTTTGAAGTAGGACTGTTTCATGAGCACCTATCGACTCGTTCGCGAGCAAACAATCGCCCGACCGCTCGACGAAGTCTTCGCGTTTTTCGCCGATGCGCGGAATCTTGAAACGTTGACGCCTCCATGGTTGCGCTTCGAAATCCTCACGCCCGGCAGCATCGAGATGCACGTCGGCACGATCATTCAATACGCGTTGCGAGTGCACGGCCTGCCGATTCATTGGACGACTGCCATCACGGTCTGGAACCCGCCCTTCGAGTTCGTCGACGTGCAACTCAAGGGGCCGTATGTGCTGTGGCATCATCGCCACACATTCGAGCCACTCGGTAACGCGACGTGCATGACGGATGAAGTCCACTACCGCTTGCCGTTCGGATGGATCGGCAATGTCGTGCATGCAGCGATGGTCCGCCGCGATCTCGATGCCATCTTCAATTATCGCGCTCAGATCGTGGAGCAACTCTTACATCCAGAGCCGATCGAGACAGGCGAGCTGTCGTCGATTCGCTGATCTTGGGGGAACGAGGTAACGCCGGCCCGAGTGCATCGCGCCGCTACCGAGAGTGAGTTTTCGGCATTTTCCAAAACGTGAGTTAAGGCGAGAGCCATTGTGCGGTCTGAATTGCGTGACCGAATTGACCGATTTATGAATCAGCGAATCCAGTGGTGATTGGCGTTCGTAAATCCAAATCCTGCAAGGAGAGTGTGAGATGTTGAGTCGAAGATTGTTTCTGAGTGTGGCGGCGATGGCCGCGATGAGTGTCGCTGATCAAACCGGTGTGACTGCGAAGGCGGCTGATAAGCACGCTGAGAAAGACATCGTGACGACGGCGGTCGAGGCCGGTTCGTTCAAGACGTTGGCCGCAGCTCTGAAGGCCGGAGGATTGGTCGAGACACTGCAGGGCAAAGGGCCCTTCACCGTGTTTGCTCCGACGGATGATGCCTTTGCCAAACTGCCCGCAGGGACGGTGGAGACGTTGCTGAAGCCGGAGAACAAGGGGCAGCTTGTGTCCGTGCTGACGTATCACGTTGTCGCTGGCAAAGTACCGGCGGCTCAGGTGGTGAAGCTGGATGCGGCCGCGACCGTGAATGGTCAGCGAGTCAACATCAAGGTCGAAGAGGGCAAAGTACGAGTCGATCAAGCGTTGGTCGTGACGGCGGACATCCATTGCTCGAATGGCGTCATTCACGTTGTCGATCAGGTCTTGCTGCCGTCAGGCGACAACATCCCGGCGACGGCTAACAAAGCGGGGACGTTCAAGACACTGCTCGCGGCAGCGAAGGCGGCTGGATTGGTGGATGTGCTAGCCGGTGACAAGCCGCTGACTGTCTTCGCACCGACGGACGAAGCGTTTGCGAAGCTGCCTGCGGGGACCGTCGAGAGCCTTCTGAAGCCTGAGAACAAAGCGAAGCTGGCGGCGATCCTGACCTTTCACGTTGTGCCGGGGCGCGTGTTTTCGAACGACGTGCTGAGCAAGAAGGAACTCAAGACGGTTCAGGGCGGCATGTTGACCGCTGCGATGAAGAACGGTGCGGCGACCATCAACGGTGCCGGACTGGTCGCGACTGACATCGACACATCGAACGGAGTCATTCATGTCATCGACAGCGTGATGCTGCCTCCGGCCGCGACGGCCAAGACATCACATGTCGTGCCTGCTCAACCGACTTATGTCGCGCAAGTTTGCCCGACGACCGGACGCGTGACCTACTACGCTGCTCCTCAGACTTGCCGTCCGTAGTTCGGCGTTCCGTTGAGCACTGTTGGATGAGGTCCTGCTGGGTTCATGCCGGAGCCCAGTCTTTTTGAGACGACACCTGAGCCGCATTCGGCTCAGGTGTCTTCGCTTTGGTTGGCAGGCTTGTCGCCTTTCATGCCGAGGCTGTGATGAAATCGCCCCCGAGCTTGCCTCGGGGGTTCAACGGCTTTTGCGCCACTTCATTCGCACCGCAAGGATCAAGGCATACTCGATGCAGACTTACTCACGGATCGTGGTCACTGGTGGCACCGGCTATGTCGGCGGCCGCCTGATTCCCCTGCTCCAACAGAGGGGTTTGTGTGTGCGATGCCTGGCGCGGAATCCGGAATTTCTGCGGTCGCGAGTGGGCGAACACACCGAAGTGCTGGCGGCTGATTTGCTCGAAATAGAGTCTCTACGAGCCGCGCTTCAAAACGTTCACACCGCGTACTACCTCGTGCATTCGATGGGCACGGGGAAAGACTTCGAAGACGAAGACCGCTTGGCGGCACGCAATTTTGCGACCGTCGCGCGCGAGTGTGGCGTGCGTCGCATCGTCTATCTCGGCGGGCTCGGTGATGAACGACAGACGTTGTCAAAGCATCTCCGCAGTCGGCAAGAAGTCGGACAACTGCTGCGCGAATCCGGAGCGCAAGTCATCGAGTTTCGCGCGTCGATTGTGATTGGCTCGGGAAGCTTGTCGTTTGAGTTGATTCGGGCGCTCGTGCAGAAGCTGCCGGTGATGCTCTGTCCGAAATGGGTCTCAACTCCCGCGCAGCCGATCGCGATTGAAGACTTGCTGAACTACCTGCTCGCCGCGCTCGATCTACCGAACGGCGCGAGCGATGTCTTCGAGATCGGCGGTCCCGATCAAGTGTCCTACGGCGAGATCATGCGGGAGTATGCGCGGCAGCGCGGCCTGAAACGCTGGATGATCTCAGTTCCGTTTCTTTCGCCGCGATTGTCGAGCTTGTGGTTGGGACTGGTGACGCCGGTTTATGCCCGCGTTGGCCGCAAGCTGGTTGACAGTCTCAAGAATCCGACGCTGGTGACGAACTCGCACGCTCGCGAAGTCTTCGCGATTCAACCGCGCGGCGTCACAGAGGCCATTGCGCGAGCCCTCGTCAATGAAGACCATGAGTTGGCCGCGACTCGTTGGTCGGACGCCCTCAGTTCGTCAGGTAGGCCGAAGCGTTGGGGCGGAGTTCGCTTCGGAACCCGATTGGTGGATTCGCGCGAACGGGAAGTCGCTGTGCCTGCGAATGTGGCCTTCATTCCGATTCAACGCATCGGTGGAACGGCCGGCTGGTACTACGGCAATTGGTTGTGGCGAGTGCGCGGTTGGCTGGACTTGCTCTGCGGCGGTGTCGGACTGCGTCGAGGTCGACGTGACTTTGATGAACTGCGAGTCGGTGACGCTGTTGATTGCTGGCGCGTTGAAACGCTCGAACCGCAGCGCCGACTCCGACTCTCCGCCGAGATGAAGTTGCCGGGACGAGCCTGGTTGGAATTTGAAGTGGAGCCGACAGCAACCGGCTCACGCATCCGACAGACTGCCGAGTTCGATCCGGTCGGTCTCACGGGTTTAATCTATTGGTATTCGATCTTTGTGCTGCACGAGTTCTTGTTTCGCGGGATGTTGGCGAGGATCGCTGAATCAGCCATCGCAACTCACCGCGCGAGCCAGTCAACGAACGCTGGAGCGGTTCAAGAGTCGCAGCCTGCCTACTCGGCAAGGCAACAAGTCTTTGGATTTATCGGGTCGATCGTCTTGTGCTTTGGAGCAGCCGGTCTGGGAGCAGCCGCGACGAGCAGTTCTGTCAGCGGTTGGTATCAAACCCTCGCGAAGCCAACTTGGACTCCGCCCGATGGGATCTTTGGCCCGGTCTGGTCGGCGCTGTACTTGATGATGGCCATCGCCGCTTGGCTGGTATGGCGACGCACGAGTTGGATGAAGGCTCGACCGGCACTGATGTGGTTCGGGCTGCAACTCGCGCTCAACGTGCTGTGGTCAGTGATCTTCTTCGGACTGCAACAGCCCGGTTGGGCTTTGGCCGAGATCCTCGTTCTGTGGGTCGCGATCGCCGCGAACATCAACGCGTTCCGCCGCCACTCCGTCACGGCCGCATTCTTGATGCTGCCGTACTGGCTGTGGTCGTCATTCGCGTCTGTCTTGAACTTCGCGATCTGGAGGTTGAATCCATGAAGGCGAGTCATCAGCTCTCTGCCGAACGATTATCAGTACGCAATGTCCAGCCGCTGCGAGCAGGCGGCGAGTTCGTCCTTTACTGGATGCCCGCCTTTCGGCGCATGTCTTCGAACTTTGCTTTGGACCGCGCGATTGAATGGGCGAAAGAGTTGCGCAAGCCGCTCGTCATCTTCGAGCCGTTGCGGATCGGCTATCAGTGGGCGAGCGATCGACTGCATCGCTTCGTCATCGACGGAATGGCGGAGCATGCGGCACGAGGTGCTGAGCTACAGAACGCGGGTATTTGTTATTACCCGTATGTCGAACCGCGAGCGGATGCGGGCAAGGGGTTGCTCGAAGCGTTGGCCGCGCGAGCGTGTGTCGTCGTGACGGACGACTTTCCGTCGTTCTTCTTGCCGCGCATGGTCGACGCGGCCGCGCGTCGATTGTCAGTACGACTCGAAGCCATCGACTCGAACGGTCTGGTCCCGATGCGAGCGACCGAGCGGGTCTTTACGACCGCGTTCTCTTTCCGCGCGTTCTTGCAGAAGCAACTGCCGGAGCATCTCGTCGAGTTCCCCCAGTCCGACCCCTTGAAGCAATTAAGACTACCGCCCCTGACTGCATTGCCGAGCGACATCACTGAGCGTTGGCCGGCGGCTTCAAGCACGTTGCTGAGCGGTGATGTTGCCAGCCTGAGAGCGCTGCCCATCGACCATTCCGTCGGTGCCGTTGAGACTCGCGGAGGGACGTCGATCGCCCGGCAGAAGCTGACGCAATTCTTACATCGGAGCTTGCCGCACTACGCTGCTGGGGCAAACGATCCCGATGCCGACAATCGCAGCGGCTTGTCGCCGTATCTGCACTTCGGACACATCTCGTCGCATGAGTTGTTTCGCGAGCTAATGGCTCGTGAAGAGTGGTCACCGGCGTTGCTCGGAGAGAAGACCGGCGGCAAGCGAGAAGGCTGGTGGGGCGTTAGTCCCGGAGCCGAAGCATGGCTCGACGAGTTCATCACGTGGCGCGAACTGGGCTTCAACATGTCGTCGAAACGCGATGACTACGACCAATACGAGTCGCTCCCTGAGTGGGCTCAAGCAACGCTGGCGAAGCATGAAAGTGATCCGCGCGAGTACGTCTACTCGCTCGACGAGTTTGCGACGGCAGCAACTCACGACCCGCTTTGGAATGCGGCTCAAACGCAACTCGTTCGCGAGGGCCGGATGCACAATTACCTGCGGATGTTGTGGGGCAAGAAGATCGTCGAATGGTCGGCCACTCCGCGTGAGGCGTTAGCGACGATGATTGAACTCAATAACCGCAACGCGCTGGATGGCCGCAACCCGAACTCATACTCGGGCATCTTCTGGACGCTGGGCCGCTACGACCGAGCCTGGGGACCAGTGCGTCCGATCTTCGGTAATATTCGCTACATGAGTTCCGCCAGCACCCGCCGCAAGCTGCAAGTCAGCGAGTACCTGCAACGCTATCAGCCGGAATGAATTCGCGACGAGCATGGCTGATAAGTAACTTTGAGTTCTTGTCGCTTCGCGATCGAGAAGACGCCCGCTTTCAATCGTCTGCGAGTGCGAATCAACGCGGAGTCAAGCCCTGCGACCTAGCCAAGATCTGGCTGCACAAATTCGTCGCGATCTTCACTCGCAATTCGATGCACCTGCGGTGGCATCTATCTGGACAGCGCCAAGTTGAGTGCGGTGGTAGGGCGTAAGTTGTTTGCTGAGTGGAGTTTAGTTGGTCTT
>CAZNMS010000330.1:0-9631 GCA_964573505.1 uncultured Planctomycetaceae bacterium
TGTTCGTCGCATCGGTCCTGGGATTATTCCGCAAGTTGGGACTGTGTGATGACATTTGAAGAACTGGGGCTCGCTGCGCCCCTGCTGCAGAACGTGACCGAAGAAGGCTATACGACAGCGACGCCGATTCAGGCTCAGTCGATACCCGAAGTGATTGCCGGCAAGGACTTGCTGGGCTGCGCACAAACTGGAACGGGCAAGACCGCCGCGTTCGCACTGCCGATGCTGCACCTCATGATGCAGAAGCTTCCGGCACGAGGAGTTCGTCGTCAGATTCGCGGTTTGGTGCTGTCACCAACGCGCGAATTGGCGGCTCAGATTGGCGACAGCTTGCGGACTTACGGCCGTAACACCGGCGTCTTTCACACCGTCATCTTCGGCGGAGTGAATCAATACCATCAGGTCCGCACGCTCGATCGCGGCATCGACATTCTCGTTGCAACGCCCGGACGATTGCTCGATCTGATTGGGCAAGGCTTCATTCGTCTCGATGGCGTCGAGTTCTTCGTGCTCGATGAAGCTGACCGCATGCTCGATATGGGCTTCATGCCCGACATCGAGCGAGTCATTCCGATGCTGCCGCAACAGAAGCAGACGTTGTTGTTCTCGGCGACGATGCCCGGTCCGATTCGTCAACTCGCAGACACCTTGTTGAAGGATCCGGTGAATATCGAAATCGCGCCGGTGCGCGAGACGACCGAACTTATTGATCAATCTGTTTGCTTCATCGACGCGCCCGATAAAGGCCGCTTGTTGGTGACGCTGCTGCGAGCGGAGCAGGTCTCGCGAGCCGTTGTGTTTGCTCGGACGAAGATGCGTGCTGAGCGAGTCGTTCGTCGCTTGCAGGATGCCAACATCCCCGTCGACACGTTGCACTCAGACAAGTCGCAGTCCGCTCGGCAACGAGCGCTGTATGCGTTCAAGTCGGGACAAGTGCAGGTGCTCGTCGCGACGGACATCGCGGCCCGCGGACTCGACGTCGACAACATCACGCACGTCTTCAACTTCGATATGCCGCGCGATCCTGAGACCTACGTGCATCGCATCGGCCGCACGGGCCGCGCTGGCGCACGCGGCAACGCGATCTCGTTCGTCGCTCGCGATGAACGCCGCTTGCTGAGCGACGTGCAGTTCTTCCTGAATCAACGACTGCCGGTGCGACCTCTGCCGCAGTACCTCATGGACGAAGACCCTCAGCGGCCATTCGGTATGCGTGAGGACGGCTTCGCGGGCAACGGTCGTCCTGCGAACAACGCGCCCTTTGCAGGTAATGCGCCTTACACCGGCAACGCGCCGTTCGCGGGCAATGCTCAGGCACCTTGCAATCAGCAGTTCCGCAACAACGCTCCGGCACCGAGCAACCCCTCGTTCGCTCCGGCAGCGCCCTTCGTCAGAACTGCTCCGGCAGCGACTGCGGCGAGCACGACTGACGCCGAGCAGGCTGAAGGCGTCGAATCAGAATTGGCAGCGGCTTCTCTCGCTCGTGAACTGATCGAGAACATGTCGCTCGACAACGGCGACGACGCGGAATGCGAGACCGTGCTCAACGAGGACGGCTCCGAAGTCAGCAGCAGCGAAGCGGGCAGTGTCATCCAAAATACACAGCCTGAAGTGGCTCCTGTCGCAGCCGCCTTCAACGGCAACATGTCGCAGAACGCAGGGCAGCAAGCTCAAGGTTTTCAGCAGCCGGTTGATCCCTTCCAAACGTTCGAAGGCAATCAATTCCCGCCGCGAGAAAATCGAGGCGAGTTCTCAGGCGAGCGTCGTCGAGAGCGCGGTCCTCGTAATGACGGCGGAGATCGCGGCGGACGCGGTGATCGTCGTGCTCCTTACGGCGAACGAAAGCCTTACGGAAACGACCGACGAGACGGCGGCAATCGCCGTGATCGAGGCGGCTACGGGCAGCCTTTCAACGGCGGCAATCGCGATCAGCAAGGCGGGGCTCCGGCCTTCGGCAATGGCGGCGGACGATCGTTCGGCGGCAACGGCGGTGATCGATCTCGCGATCGCGGACCGCGCGGTAACAACCGAGGTAACTTCAACGACGGTCCTCCGGCTCCTCGTTATGGACGTGCTCCAGTTCCGCCGGACTCGATCACACCGGCAGCGCAAGCAGGCATTCCTCAAGGCGGACAAAGCAACGATCAGTCGCTGCTCTATGTTCGTCCTGATGACGTGCCGGGCTACGCCCCACCGGGAGATCAAGGCGGCCGCAACTACGGAGGCGGCCAACGTCGCAGTTACTTCGCCGGTCCTGCCGGAGCGATGCCGAATGACGGTGCTCCTCAGCAAGGCGGAGAAGGCGGCTATCAGCAGGGCGGTCCGCAAGGCGGAGTTCAATACGGTCAGCGTCAGCCATACTCGAACAACGAGCAGGGTGAGGGTTTCTGGCCGAAGCGTCGTCGTGAGTACGACGATCAAGGAGGTCAGGGTGCTCAAGGCGGTTACCGTCAGGGACGTCAGCAAGGCGGCGGATATGGTCAGCAGCAGGGCGGCGGTCGTCGCTTCGGCGGCGGAGCAGGCGGCGGTCGCGGACCTCAAGGGCAGGGCGGCGGCTATGGTGATCGTCGGCAAGGCGGCGGCGGATACGGCGGGGGGAATCGCGATCGCGATCAGCAGGGCGGGGGCGGCTACGGCCAACAACGCAACTCCGGCGGCTATCAGCAGGGGCCTCAAGGCCAGCAAGGACAACGCGGTCAGGGTTACGGCGGACAAGCAGGCGGCGCTGGCGGTCAACCCGGCGGCTTCCGTCAGGGCGGTAACTTCGAGCAAGGCAACTCAGGCGGCTACGGCCGTGCTCCCTTCCGCAAGAAGTTCGGTGGCTCAGCCCCGCGATACTCGTAGGTCGGGCTGCATCGCGAGTTCGTAGCATGGACGCCTACGTCCGTGCTGCGTTTCTGCCGGGCGTAGGCATCCGACCTGCGCGACGCCAAATTGGGAAGCTATTCCGCGACTGTTCCTCAGCCCGTCGGCGTCACCAAAAGGCTGCCGCGTTTCGATAACGCGTCGCGCAAGGCGAATAGATGCGTCGGGGCATTTATGACTAGAACATCATTCACGGTCATGCGGCGTATCAGCATGACCGTGAAATAAAAAAATCGGGCGGGCCACTTTGGCCCGCCCGATTTCGTTTCGCGACCTTGCTACTTCTGCAGCAACAAATTCACGCCCTTCTTATTCGACAGCGCGATGTCGATCTTGCCGTCGCCGTTGAAATCAGCCGCCTGAAATTGAGTGCCGACTCCCGTATCGCGACCGGCGACAATTTCATGTCGCACGAATTCCGGCTGCTTCCCCTTCTCCTTCTTGATGTCGTACCAATACATCATGACCGGCTCGAAGGCCCCCGGATCGCCGCCGTTATGAGCAAAGAATCGCTTACCGGTCACGAGATCCTTGCGACCGTCTCCGTTGATATCCACAAACTCAACGGCATGTGTTTGCGAGTGTGATTCGTCGATCGTGTGCGGCTTGAACTGCGGTTTCTCATTCCCGCCGACATTTTCGAACCACCACATTCCGAATTGATGAGCCGAGCAGGCGATCAAATCCATGTCGCCATCAAGGTCGACGTCATCGGCATGAATATCACTCACTGCCAACGGATTGCCTCCGTCCTTCGACAGTGAGTACGGGTGAAACTGCCATGCTCCGGCGCCGAGTTTCTCCGGTTGCTGCCACCATCCGTGAGCAATCAGCACGTCTTGCCGACCGTCCTTATTGAGGTCGCCGACACCGAGCCCGTGATAATACTTGAAGGTTCCGTTCTTGCCGGGATCGCCCTTCTCGCTGACGGCATTGAATTGCCATTTCTTAGCAACGTCCCCTTTTGCCGGGATCGACGTGAAGCCCATTTGCGCTTCGGGTTGCGAGCCAAACAAGAACTCGGGTTTGCCGTCGCCCGTCACGTCGACGAAGTCCGGTGACTCATTACAGATCGAGTGCCAAATTTCGTGTTTCGTCCATTGCCCGTCGCCCTTGCCGGGATTCTTGTACCAATGAAATGGGTCGCCCGGAAAACCGACAACGATGATGTCTTTCGCCCCATCTTCGTCGATGTCCCAAACATAATTGCAAAAGCTGTTGCTGTAGCCGACGCCCGCGACGAACTTGCCCGCCGGTCGGAACTCATGCATCTCCCACTTACCGGCTTTGTTAGCGGGCTGCTCGTACCAGTAGTCGCCGGCCACAAGATCCGTCCGACCGTCTCCGTTCAAATCCCCGATCGCAACGCCCTCTGATCGGAACTCGGGATCAAGCTCGATCCGCTCCCAGTTCTTAACAGCCTGCTCGTCAACGAAGGGAATGTGATAACCCTCGGACTTGAGCTTGATGTGATAGAGGCTCTTATCAATCGTGACATAAAGGGTATGTCTATCGTCGCCGACGCCAAATTCGACATTACTCGGCAAGCCGACGGGCTCTTTTGAGCCATCTTGATTTGCGGCACCGGTTGCGATGAAGGCAATCTCTTGCCCCTTCGGATTCAGCACTTGCACCCCCGGCCGCTTCAGTCCGCGCGCCGTCAGGTAAATGTTCCCGGCCTTATCGATACACATTCCGTCGCAACCGGCTTCTGTCCCGTAATCGACAAGGACTTGCTTCGGGCCGTTTGGCAGACCATTCGCACCGAGCGGAAAGGCCAAAATCTTCATGGCACCCGGTGTTGATTTCTCACCGGGGACAATCTTGTCAGATCCGTTGTTGTGATCGGCGACATACAACCATTTTTGGTCGCGGCTCAGAGCAAGGCCGTTCGGCTTCTCGACGTCATGTGTCACTTCGACGACCGAGCCATCGAGATTAATTCGGTAGACAGCTCGGTGCTCCAATTCGCGCGGCTCATCACCGAGATATCGCGGATCGGAAAAATAGATCCGGCCATCAACATCGAGGACGAGATCATTCGGAGCGTTGAATCGCTTCCCTTGATACCGATCGGCGATGACCGTTCGCTTCTTCGTCTTGATGTCCCAACGTGCGACCGCTTGCCCGCCGATGTCGGAGCCTTCGCAGGCAATCAAGAACCCGTCGCGATCGAAGGCCAGTCCGTTCGACTTGAAGCTGTCCTCGGCGAACACCGAGGTTTGCTTTGTTTTCGGATCAAAACGCACGATCTGACTTTTGTCCTGACCGAGCGGGATGTCCGAGAAATAGATGGCGCCATCTGGCCCGACCGCCGGACCTTCCGTCAAGCCGCCCTTAATCGGGGCACTGCGAGTAAACAGCTTTTCGAGCTGGGCTCCGTCGGGCACGATCGGATTATCCGCAGCAAAAGTGACCGGAACCGACGCAGCAAAAATCCCCGAACACAGCAGAGGCAAGAATTGGCGGCGCATCACAATCTCCATAATCAACGGCAGAGTGAGGACACGATCGAGCAGGCGCTGTCCGCAATTAGCATCGCCTGCTGACCCTTAAAGAGTGCCCCGGCTTTATGCTGCCCGCCCCCTTCCGCCGCAACCGGCCTGCCCCCGCAAACCTGACGAGCCGACCATTCGCGCATCTCACTCTTGCTGGCATCCCTTGCGCGACCGTGCCGAGTCGGCATGACCGACATCACTGCCATACGCGGAGCGGCAAGCAAGACGCCGTCAAATTTCGGAACTTAGTTTCGCGTCTTCCCGTCTCATTCGGGTTGTTCCGCGCAGTCCTCCGATGAAAGTGTCCTGAGTAAGCAGTGGTTCTGCGCGGGCTGATTTCGTGCAAACTCTGCTACCTGTCACGATAGTTGCGGTTGTTCCGACAATGCATGGCGGCGACCTGTCAGCAGGGGCTAACGTCCCTCCGCAGGCCAAAGTCGATCAGGAATTACCTGCCAAACACGACCACGAGTTCTCATCCACGACGGGGTTGCCCCTATGTTTCTGACACCCTGGTTGCGTTCCCTCGAATCCAAAGTTTCTCGCACACGGCGCAGTAAGCTCCGTCGACCTGAGGCGAGGAAACTGGGCGTCAAAACTGCTGCCCTTGAGCGGCTTGAAGACCGGTCACTGCTGACGGTCGCACTGACGTTCACGGGACTCACCGGCCGACTGTCGATCGACGATATTGCCGTCGCAGCGTCCAATGACATCGTGTCGGTCTCGCAAGCAGGTAGCAGCGCGGTCATCACTCTCGGTGCCGGTGCCGTCTTTGACGTCTCAACGGACACTGACCCACTTATTACCTATTTCAATTCCATCGGAAATATTGTTAGTCCGACAGGCAAGACGGCAGTCTCCGCAACCATTGCAGGTGTTGGTAATGCGGGCACCACACTTTCGCTAGATGTTGATCTAGGCGACGGAGTTGACAATTTGTCGCTCTCAACTTCAGCGGCCAATCCGCTGCGGTTCATTAATACGACAGTGGATATGGGCAGCGGCGCCGACGTTGTTCAGCTCGGAACTTTGAATCTCAACATTGGCGGCGCCGTAGGGCCGCAAACGCTGGCCGTCGACTCCGATTCCATCATTCAAACAGGCAGCTCCGCCTTCATTGCCGTGAATGGCGCGGCCTTCTTTGATAACTCGTCACAGCCGGGAGGTATCAATCTCGCGCAAACGACGAACATCTTTAACGGCGTGCTCACACTGCTCGGCGATCCAAACACCGTCAATGTTGGCGCCGCTGCTCCGACCGTTTTAGGAAATGTCACAGGCTCCTCATTCACCATGAATGTTGCGGGTTCAAATAACGTGACTCAGTCGCCGGGCACATCCATTGTTGTACCCGGACAGGTCACTGTTTCCGCACCGCTCGGCGATGTGACGCTTACTGGTCCGCTGAATGATTTCAGCACGTTCCGCGTCGCAGGTGACGACGTCAATGTCTTCGATATCAATACTCTAACATTTACGAATGTCACCGGCGTCGGGTCAGTTGTCACCGGCAAGCTCACCGCAACTTCAACTGGGATTAATATCCTCGGTGACATAGCCGCCGGAGACCTCGACTTCACAGCGTCAACAGCGGGAATTACAGACGGTGGAGTCGGACTCCTAAACGTCTCGAAGAGCTCAACTTTCACAACGCTAGGCACGCAAGACCTCTTCCTCAGCCGACCTCATACGCTGCATGGCGCCACGGGCCTTGTTACCGTCACAAGAACTCGCAATCTGACACTGACGTCCGCCAAAGATCTCAATGTCAACCTGCCGCAGGTGCTCGGTACGGCGACGATCAACTCAGGCGAAGATTTGACGGACGACATGACTGGGCAGATCAATATCACCGGAAATGCCGTCGTCGGAGCTGCCGCCAAAATCACATTGGATAATGCCAATACTGACTTCAATGGCACGCTCTCCATTCCGAGTGGCACCGACGTCACCATTCTGGAACTCGACGACTTGTCGCTCTCGACAACCTCGGTTTCCGGGAAGCTCGACATCACAATTAACCAAACAGCCGTCGTTGGGGCGAACCGACTCAACGTGATTGGAAATGTCGTTGCTGACGATGTCGTGTTGACTGTCCCAGAAACCGGCATTGGAGTGACTGACGACAATATCGTCATAGGAAACGCGCAGATCTCGTCACTAACCGGCAACATCACGTTCAATGCCGCCGACGATCTCGTCGTTGCGCAAGCGAGCCGATTTGCTGCCGGTTCTTCAGGAGCCCAATTCCTCAATATCAACTTAGACGGATCGACTAACGACACTGCCGGATCAACATTTATCGCATTGGGCACCTATCAAACGGCTCGACTCAATGTGACCGGCGGTGCTGACGCCGACCTGATCAATCTCAGTCAAATGACAACGGTGACGTCGTCCATCGTTGGCGGCGCGGGTGACGATACCCTCTTGAGCGGCGACCTCGCAGACACGATCTACGGCGGTAATGGCAACGACCTAATTACCCCCGGTGAGGGGCGCGATCAGGTCTTTGGCGAAGCGGGCGACGACTCGATCACGAGCGGAAGCAATAATGATCCCATCATCTCCAACACCGAGATGATCGACGGCGGTGATGGCTTCGACGTCATCAATTTAGGCTACCGAGCAGGCGGATACACGATCGTCGGCGGCAATGACGACGACATTATCAACGTGACGGATCTCGGATCCGGGTCCGGGTCACCGGGTAATGTTGCAATCGATGCCGGCGACGGAAACGATCAGATTAGCGTATCACCGCTCCGCAACGCGCCGATCTCGGTCGACGGCGGAAATCCGGTGCTGCCGGTCACTCCGCCCAATGGCGACCTCCTGTTGATCAATCTCACGACGATTCCGGCCGGCGATATCAATGAGAATCTCTCGACATTGCCAGTGCCTGCCGGTTCTGTGACCTTCAAGGGTGCGACCGCGACCACCAACAATTATAAATCAATCACTTATACCTCGATCGAAGACTTGCAAGCAAACAACGACCCGAACCCGGTCGTTAATGCAGATGGCCTTAAGCCGAATACCGCAAAATTCATCAACGATGGCTCGTCTGACACCTTTGCTATCTCGGTCGTGAATGGCGTTGTGCTCGTCGACTTCTTTAGCTCAACGAAGATCCTGCGTCTGCCGGCCGCGGGCTTGCAGTCGATCACTGTCGAAGGGTCCGCTGACGCCGACACCCTGATTCTCGACGTTAGCAGTCAGGTGCTGAGTCTGGCGGTGAACTTCTCGGGTGATGGCGGCGCTCTCACCGAAAGTGGCGCGATCGACCAAATGCAGTTCCTCGGCGCCGGTGCCGGGAAGTCGGTCTCATATCGCCCGGTATCCGCCGATCTCGGAAATGGCATTATCACTGACAACACGGGCGGCAAGATTTCGCTCACGCAATTGGAAGTCGTCGAGATCGCGGGCTTCGAAGCGACATCAGTCGTGCCGGTTGATAGTGCAAACAACTACGTGCTTTCGAAGTCATCGACGATCGACGGCTTCTCGAACGCTATTCGAGTTGCATCACCCCTCGCTCCAGTCGGCGGCGGTTCGCTCCTGATTGCTCAAGGTCCGGCGGCAGCGCTCGACTTCAGCTTAGATCTCGGCCTCAACGACGGCGCATCACCGGGCGACTTGCTGACGGTGCAAAATGACGTGCTGCGTCACGTACCAGTATTACGCTCGCTGTCCGTCTTGCTTGGCGCCGGTAGCGACAACTTCGTCATCGAAGAGAGCGATTTCCAATTACCGGTCACAGGCGGGTCCGTCACAGTCGATGGCGGTTCCGGCACTGATACCATCACCGCAAAGGCTCAACTGGTTGCTGACGATGCGGTCGAGGCGGCCGTCGACTTCACATTGACAACTTCGAAGGTAGTTGCCGGTGCCGCGAGCCTGACGAGCAACGCTCCGGTATTTACGCGAACGAGCGTCCTCAACTTAGTTGGCTTTAATGGCGAGCACGCAGTTCTGACTGGTAACGAGTCCGGCAACGACTTTGACCTCTCAGGATGGGGACAACTCGCAACTGCGGTGATTAACGGTGGAACCGGTCCCGGCGACTCGCTGACTGCACTCGATGGCGCCACAAATCTCTGGAGTATTACCGGCCCAGATATCGGCAACGTCGGCGGTTTTACGTTCTCGGACGTTGAGAATCTCAACGGCGGCGCAACGGCCAATGACAATTTCGTCTTTACGACTGCCGGAACTGTGTCAGGAACAATTACCGCTCAAGGCGGAACCGACACACTGAACCTTGC
>CAZNMS010000331.1:0-4665 GCA_964573505.1 uncultured Planctomycetaceae bacterium
AGTTCGTCATGCGGCGTGCCGATCGCGAGATCACCGGTGCCGTCTCCGTCGAAGTCGCCGCTCGCGAGATGCACCGCGCCGACAATCCGCAACGACGAACCGAAGTCAGCGGCGTCCGAGCGACCGATGACTCCGTCCGCGAAGACTTCGGGAGTTGTCGCGACTGCGTTCGCGAAGATGTTGGCTGAGCCTTTGAAGACAAAGACGGAGCCGACGGCATTCGTGCCGTTCTCGAAGCTGCGTGTGATCGCATAGTCGTCGTAGCCGTCATGATTCAGATCGCCGAGACCGACGAGCTGATCGCCGAGTCCGAAGCCGGTGAGCGTCACTTGCCCCGTGCCGCCGAGCATAAGATTGCTTGTCGCATCACGACCGCTGACGACATACGCGCGACCAATCGCTGGCAAGTTGCCGACCGAGACCGACGCTCGACGCGGTTGCGCGAACAGCAAGTCCTCTCGTCCGTCGCCGTTGAGATCGCCTGCGACTGAGATGTTGAGCGTGAGATCTTCTGTCGTCGCGGCTTGCGGCAATGACAGCAATGTTTGCACGACACTGAAGGCCGTCTCGCCGCCAAGCTCAATGCGATGCAGTGCATCGGCAGCAACAAGAGTCGTGCTGCCGAGCGGCATGCTGACCGTCGAGCCGTCGCGCAGGCGAGATCCGCTGAAGACATAGGCGTAGATGCCGCTGCCGGTCGGCAAGCTCGACGCAACGACGAGATCCGCGAGTCCGTCGCCGCTCCAATCGAGGATGTAGCTGCTGAGCTTGCCGTTCGGATTGAGTTGCGAATCGGTCAGTTCGATCGTGCGACTATTGAGGTTGTTGAGATCGCTGCCGTCGAACGAACGCGAGAAGAACTCGCGACCGAGCACAACGGTGATGATCGTCTTGCCGTTCGCGTCGTCGTGCCGAGTGAAAGCGAGGTCCGACTTCGGCTCGTTCGGGTCGATGTCAAAAAGATTACCCGCGCCTTGAGCCGGCTGACCGAGCGACGTTGCGAACGCCAGCTCGCTGCGCCGCACAACTTGATCGGCGGCGTCGAGCGTGAGCGGACCGAAGAAGACATACGACTGAGACTCGCCGCTCACGAGCATGTCCGCAAAGCCGTCTCCATTGAGATCGCCGACACTGCGTCCTGATGCGAGCACCGTTTGAACGCTGACGCCTTCGACCGAGAACGCATCTCGAATCTGCGGCTGAGGCCCGAGCAGATCGACTCCGGCTCGATCGACCGCGAGCGAACCCGGCACGATCGCGTTCGCGAGACTCAGTTCAAATGCTCGTACTGGCAACGACTCGCTGTCGTTATTGCTACTTGCAGCCGGAGTAACGGCGAGAGCGCGGCCATTGAAGACATGAATCTCGCCGCCCTGCGGTTCCGCGAGCAGCAGTCGCGTCGTGCTGCCGGAGGTCGTCGAGCTGAAGTGCAGCGCTTGCGGCAGGACTTGCTTGATGTCGCCGAAGATCGGGCGATCGGGTTCGAGCAGCAGGTCAGGTTGCGAGTAAGTCCCGGCAGTGCGGGTCGTCTCGCCGAAGAACGCCGTCGCCACTTGATGGAAGATGACGTCGCCCGTTTCATCGAGCGTTTGAGTCGGCTTGAAGGTCGCGGCTCCGATGTCTGCTCGACCGTCGCCGTTGATGTCGCCCAATCCGACGAGCGCGCCGCCAACATTCGGCACATCGACGATGCCCGTGCGCGACGCGATGTTGCCCGTCGTTAATGAACCGCCGAAGCCGATGAAGTTGCGATAAGACGCCGAATCGAGCTTTGCCGCGCGAGCCGTCAGCGACGCGACTTTGAAACCGACGGGCACATGATCGGGCACGTCGGGCACAACCTGATTCACTTCGACCGAGAGCGTATTCACTCCGGCATTGAAGCCGCTGTCGATCTTGAAGAGTCCCGGTCCTGAGCCAGAGAAGTTCGCGATCGTCTTGTAGCTCGGCACCTTCTGACCGTTGATGAAGATCGCGAGGTCATTGAATGTGCCCGTCACTTCAAAGGCCGCCGTGATCTCGGCAGTCGTGATGTCGAAGCCGGTCAAATCGAACTGCGTCTCGAAGCGATACTTGCCCGCCGCTGCGACTGGTCCGCTATCGAGCGTCAGCCACTTGCCCGTCGAGTCGTTCGCGCTGCTCGCGATCTGCTGATAGCCGCCGCCGAACAGCGGCACATAGAACCCCGGCGGGTCGCTGCTAACGAGCGGCTGCGCAAGCGGCACTGCGTTCTGATCCGCGACCGCAACGAGTCGCCAATGTCCGTCTGCGAGACCGTTCGCAAGCTGACCGCCATTCGCATCGAACCCGGTGCCAAAGATGCCCGGCACGTTCGAGGTCTCGCGACCGCTGATGAGAATGTCGTCGAGCGCGTGCCCCGAGCTTTGATCGCCGTCGATGTTGTCCGCGCGGCGCACCGTGATATCCGCGAGCCGATTGACGTCGGTAAGAACAATGACACCGGGCACGGAATCAATGCTGTAGTTACCCGCATACGGAGCCGCGTGATTGCCGGGGATGATGTAGACATGAGCCGGCGCGTTCTCGCGGTTGATCGGCGGAGTCGCAGTGACCGCGAAGTCATCGATACCGTCGCCCGTGACGTCGCCGACGCCCGCCACTTGAGCCCCGAAGTCCTCGTGAGAGAAGTCGGGCATCAGGATCAGTCCGTTGAAGTCCGCGTCCGGCGCGGGCAAGCCCGGACCGAGTCGCACGTCGTCGACGTACCAGCCTTCATAGTCGTTCAAGACGCCGTCGACCGAATCAAACTCGAACCGCACATAGACGGTCTGGTTCGCGAAGCCGGACAGATCGAACGAGTACTCAGAGAAGCCGCCGTTCGAGAGCGTGAAGTTCTGATTGCTCGCAATAAGCGTCGACGTTGCGAAGTTCGCATCGGTCGAAACGCGGACCGTCGCAACGTCATATCCGACGGGGCCATGAATGTTTTCGGTGCTCAGAAGCGAGTTGAAGATGAGCTTCGGATTCGGGACGCCAGTGAGATTCACTGCGCCGGAAGTGATGGCTCCGTTGACGCGATTGCCCGTCGCGAAGTTGCCGCCGCCGGAAGCGGTCTCGTCTTTGCCGAAGTAGAACGAAGTCGATTGCGAATGATTGTCGTCAGCTCCGCGCCCCGTAGAGAGGTGCCATAAACCGCCGCCCGCACCGAAGTTGTTGTCGATCGAAAAACCATCAAGCGAGGCCGCTCCGTTGTTCTCGAAGTCGTACTTGAAGCCCGCCCAAGCGAGCGTCGATCGCCCGTAATAGACGTAGGTGTGATTCACTCCGACGTTGCCGATGACGAGATCATCGCTGCTGTCGTTGTTCAACTTGCCGCCGTTCGCGACCGAAACCGACGACGCAAACGGATTGAATCCATTCATCGTCGGAGTGCCTTTGATCGAGACGTCGGCATCCGCAACGGCATCGAGTTGCGCGGGCCAGTTCGCGCGACCAAAAAGCAGATGCACGCCGCCGTCCGGGAAGCTCGTCGAACCGTCACCCGCGCGGCCGTAGTTGTTCGAGTCGATCGACACTCCGATCGCGAGGTCTTGAATGCCGTCACCATTGAAGTCGCCCGAGACGATCGTCGAACGCGAGCCGAAGAGTGACTGGCTCAAGAGTGGCGCGGGCAGACGTAGTTGGAACGAGTTGCTCGCGTTCGTTGTGAAGTCACTCGCCGCTGCTGTGCCGAATGTAATGCGAGCTACAGACTGCGGGATGGCGGCTGCCGGATGCAGATTTCGGGCGGGATTCAGGTTGAAGAAATCCTCGGGCGAACCGAGTTGATCCTGAGTGAAGCTGACGAAGTCGCCGATGCCGTCGCCGTTGATGTCGCCGAGCGGAATGAGTGCCGGAGTATCCGCCGGATCGGAGGACTGAATGTCGAAGTCAGCGGCGTTCGACGGGAGATGCAGCGTCTGATTCGCCGCGCTGCCGACGACGAGCTGATACGCCCCGAGAGCATGCGGCGCATCGGCGGTTTGTCCCGGTTCTTGCCCGCGCACGTTGACGACGTGAATGAGGTAGTAATCGGGCACGCCGGCAAAGCGTTCGACCGGCACGAACTGCGGAGCTTGCCCGTTGCCTGCGACGTTCGAGGCTGCGAACAGATTGAGGTTCGCTCGCCCGCCGAATGTCTTCGCTGTGATAGCGAAGTGCAGGTTGTCGCGAGTGGCCGCGTCAGCGGCAGTGATCTCAAGACATTGATCGGCTCCGGCTTCGAACGACGCCAGTTGCAGCCAGCCTTTGAAATTGGCGCTCGCAACGACTCGTCCCGCGACGCCGCTGTTACGCAACGAGCGATTGAGATCGGCGACAAGATCCGCGACCGAGGTGTTGCTCGATGTGTCCGCAGCAGCGAGCGTCACTGTGGCCGGGGCTTCGCCATTGAGACTGATCGTGAAGCTGACGTCGCTCGCGATTTGACCGTTCGCACTCGGCGCGTTGTTGGCGTGAATGACCGCGCGGCCGTCGGGATGCTTCGCCCAGATGTCGTTCGCGAATGCGTTCGGAGTGCCGTCGGCATTGAGGAACTCGACGCTGAGCATGTCACGCGTCAGCCATCCGGCACTCGTGCCGTCGGCCCATTGCTTGAGTGCGTCGGGCGTCTTCAGCAGAAGCCAATCGCCGCGATCGCCTTCGCTCAATGAAAGCCCGCCGACG
>CAZNMS010000331.1:4675-9618 GCA_964573505.1 uncultured Planctomycetaceae bacterium
ACGATGAAGCGCTGATCGCCGACCGTCAGCGTCTGCGATTGCGAAGCCGTTGCCGAGATGACTGTTGCCTTTGTCCCCGCGACATAGTCCGGCAAGAGCGACGCGAACGGATGGGTGTCATTCACGTTACTCGTGCCGGAGCGGGTCACGATCTCAATCGCATCCGGCGACGGCACCGCATTGCCCGCGAGCAGATCGTTACCTGCTCCGCCGTTGATGACGTCGTTGCCGTTGCCGCCTTGAATGAAGTCGAGCCCTTCGCCGCCGTTGATGGTGTCGTCGTACTGCCCGCCGAAGACTTGATCGTTGCCGTCACCGGCGTCGATCAGCACTGAGCTGATCGTCGCGCCTTGCTGCAACGTGCCGCTGACGAAGCCCCATGTTTCTCGATCGCCGGGATACTGATAGCCCGCCGCATCAGCATGCACGATGTCATCGCCGGCACCGGTGTTGATCTCGGTGAATTCAACATTCGTCGGCTGATAGAAGTCGTACTTGAAGGCGAACGCGCCGTCGTTTTGCGTGACGAACTCTTGATTGGCAGTGTCCCAAACGAGCGAGCCAACTTCGTAGCGCCGCAAGATGGTGTTGAACTTGATCGCGACATTGTCGGGTACCGCTCGACCTTGAGCGTCGAAGTCGCCGCCTTGATAGAGCATGCGATCGCGCCCCGCTCCGCCGTCGATCAGCGTGCTGACTTCCGGAAAGTAAGTCAGACCGTCGTTCGTCAGCGGCAAGTCATGCGGCATGATTTGGAAGGTGTCATCGCCATTACCCCCGAAGAGCAGTCCCGCTCCGGTGCTCTTTGGTCCGGCGGTCAGCAAGTCGTTGCCGTCGTTACCGAAGAGGAACGGCTCGCCCGGTCCGCCTTGCAGAGTGTCACTTCCGTTACCCCCAATGAGCACATCGCGACGACTGGTCGTATCGGTGCGTTGTGCTTGATCGACCGTCAGAACGGACGACTGATTCGGATCGAGCGTCACTGCAAGCGAGTAGATCGTCGGCACGAGATTGGGCGAGGTGACTCGCACCGCGAGCGGCACATTGATCGGCGCACCGACGAGCGAGACTTCGCCCTGACCCGCACCACTCAGATCGAGAATCCCGCTGCCGCCGCCGTTGAAGACCGGCAGCAGTTCGTAGTGAGCCGCCGCTGCCGTTTCCGCAGCGACGTGCAAGAAATAAGTGCCAGCGGGCAGGCCCGAGGCACCGACCGAAGCCGGTGCACTGCCCGCGGCGGTGACTGCTCTAAGGACGTTGCCGTTCGCATCCAGCAACCTCAGACGGAGATTCGGTCCGCCGGCGTCGAGGTTCTTGATGCGAATGGCATCACCATTCTGACTGCCGTTGCCGAGCGTGACTTTGAACCAGTCTTCGTCAGTCGCGGTATGCAGCGAGAGCCCGGCGATGCGTCCGAGATTCGCAAAGTTCGAGATCGCATACGCGGTCACGCGCGAGTTGTTCGCACCGTCGCTGTCGGCTCGATCCGCTCCCGTTGTGATCGGCGTCAGCGAGCCGAGCGGGTTATCGAGATCATCGGCGCGATAGAGCGTCAGTTGCAGATTGTCGCTCGCGACGGCGGATGTCAGACGCAGCTTCGCGCCGCTGGCCGGAGTCGCTCCGAGTGTGAACGAGTACCAGTCAACGTCGCTCGGCGAGTCGATCGTCAAGCCGGTGTAATTGACATTACCGACGAGCTTGCCGCTCGCATCGCGCGAGTCGGTCAACAGTGAGGCTCGTTCCGCCGAGTCATTGCGCGACGCTTGCTCGGTCTTGTCGGTGAGGATCGCATTGCCGCTCGACACAACCGCGCGATCGTCGCCCGCGCCGCCGTCGACCCAAACGGTCTTCTGCACGGTCGGCCCGACGTTGACGACGTCATTGCCGCCGAGCGCGTCGACGATGATGACTTGAAAATCGCCTTCCGCCGGAAGCAACCCGCCACTCAGCACGAGTTCGTCGAACTTCGCTTGCCGCTGCGCGGGGTTCTCTTTCTGAATCACTTCGAGATCGAGAATCAGATCGCTCGCGTCCCAAATGAGATTGCCGTCTTCGCCCGTTGCTCCGAAGTCCAATCGTACTTGCGCGGCGAACGAGAAGTTGCCGCCGTTATTCGTCAGCCGCGTGATGAGATGATGATCCTTCAGCAGGCCGGGCTCGGTGACGTAATCAACGTTGATGACGTCGTCAGCGTTCGATCCGCCGACGTACCAAACTTTGTTCGACTGCCGGGCATAGGTCTTCCATTCGTCGCCCGCCAGACCGCCGTCGAGACTCTCGAACTTCGTGCCGTCTTGCTTGAAGAGAGTGTCTTGCCCGCCTTGTCCGTAAAGGAAATCAAGCCCCGTGCCGCCGTAGAGCAAGTCGTTCTGATCGGAACCGAGCGAACGATTGAGCCCCGTATCTTCGAGCAAGTACGTCCCCGCTCCGTCATGCGTATGCAGTCCGCCCGTCGCATCCGCGAAGACACCGAAGCGGCCCGTCGAGACCGTCAGCGTCTTGTTGACGCCCGCTCGCGTCGCGAGGAACAACTTGTTGCCGCTGCGACCGGCCAGCAGCCGATCATTGAGCCCCGCGCTTTGCAGCGCGGCGTTGATGTCGCTGACGAGTGCCGCGATTGGATCGGGCTCGCTCGCGTTCGTCGGATCGCTCGGAATGACGATGTCGACCGGCGCATCAGTGCCGAGCGTGATGCCGATCTGCGCTGAGGCCGGAACAGCAACTCCTCGCACTGGATCGAAGTACGCGCCATTGATGCCGTTCGCTCCGACGAGCACTCCGTTCGCGGGCACGTCGGCAGTGGATGTAATCGTTGCGACACCGAGCAGATTCGGGATCGCCGTTTGGCCGTTCGTGAAGTGCAGCGACGTTGCCGCCGGACCGTCAGCGCCGAAGGCCGTTGTGTCATAGCTCCATGCGGACAACGTATTGCGTCCGATGCCGCCGATGAGGTCGTCGTCGCCCGCGCCGCCGAAGAGCGAGTCGCTTTGTAGAACGTCGCCGTTGCGAGCTTGATCGCCGAAGAGCCGATCGTCGGCGCCGAGACCGAAGAGTTGATCGTTGTCCGCCGAGCCGTCGATGCGATCTCGCGCCGCGCTGCCGATCAACGTATCGTTGCCCGGCCCGCCTTGAATGACGGTCACGAAGTCGCGACTGCGGGCCGTCAACGCGCTGAGATCGAGCGGCAGCAAGTTCTGATCGTTGCCCGGCTGCGCGAACTGGATGAGGTCGTTGCCTTCGCCACCTTGAATGTTGAACTGCTCGACGAGCGGCTTGCCGTTCGCATCGCGCCAAGTGGCCGCGATCGCTCGGCCGTTGTAGGTCACGAGCATGTCGCGCGACTGAGTCGGGCTTTGCGAAACTCGAATGACGTCATCACTCGCCGTCGACCGCACCATCATGATGTCGGTCGCATTGTCGTCCGCGAAATCGCCGCTGCTCTGATTGCCGAAGTGACCGTCAAAGACATCGTCGAACTCGGTGTAAGTCGCGGACGTATCGAGCACGAGCACGTCGACTCGTTCGCCGCCGTAGAGCGTGTCTTTGCCGTTCTGACCTTCGATGAAGTCGCTGCTCGCGCCGCCGAACATCATGTCGCGACCGCCGCCGCCGAAGATGCGATCTTCGCCGTCGCCGCCGAACATCAGATCGTCGCCGCCCGTCAGCGCGGCTTGCGAGTTGACCGCGAATGTCGGTCCGGCATTGAAGTCACCGAAGAGATTGTCGTTGCCGCCGTCGCCGAACATCACTTCGCGCCGCAGGTTGCCAAAGAGCCAATCTTGCCCGGCACCGGCATGCATCTCGACGCCCTGCAGCGCGGTCTCAGCAGTCACCGCCACATTGCCCGCTGACAGCAAGACGTCGGCATACGCGAACAGAAAATCGTGGCCGTCGCCGCCGAACATGCGGGCTCCGGCTTGCGAGATCGTCGTCGTCATGCCGCTGGTGACGGGCACTCCGGCGCCGCCCCACAAGGTGTCGTCGCCCTCGTCGCCATAGATCTGATCAAGGCCCGCACCGCCCGCGATCGTATTCCGATTGAAGGCGTCCCAACGGAAGCTCATGAAGACGACGTCATCGCCTCGACCGCCGCGAGCGACGTCATTGCCGTCGCCGCCGAGCACGATGTCGTTGCCGAAACCGGCATCGAGATAGTCCGTATCCGCACCGCCATCGACAGTGTCATTGCCCGAACCCGAGAAGACCCAGTCGTTGCCCGCATCGCCGTAGATCAAGTCGCTGCCGTCGGACTCGAGCGGCCCGTCGATCGAGAGACCGAGCGTTGCAACGGGCACGTTCTGCGGCAGCGGTGCTGCGAGTCGATCGGCGTCATTGAGGTACTGCTCGGACAATGGCGGAGCTTGAAACTGCGCGGCGTCGTTGATGTTGATCGAGAACGACGGGAAGCCGCCCCAAATGGTGTCGCGATCCGCACCGCCATTGATGACGTCGCTACCGAGACCGCCGACGATCAGATCATCTCCGTCGCCGCCGCTCACAACGTCATTGCCTTGCGCTCCATCGATCGAGTCGTTGCCGCCATATGACGTCACTCGATCGGAACCGAAGCCCGCGAAGACCGTATCGGGTCCGTTGTCGCCGAAGATGATGTCGGCTTCGGCTTCAGGAGCACCGGGCAGCGGCGAGCCATCATTCGCATCGCCGTAGATGAGGTTCTTCGTCGAACCGTCGCCGAGTGCCGTTTGAGAGATCGCGGCATAGATCACATCGCGGCCCCAGCCGCCGACGATTGTGTTTTGACCGCTGCCGCCGGTGATGGTGTCAGCACCGAAGCCGCCGTCGATCGTGTCGTTGCCGAGTCCCGTCACGATGACGTCGTCACCGAGTTCGCCGAGCACACTGTTCTGCCCGTCGAAGAATCGAATGAAGTCCGGCCCCGCGCCGCCGCGAATCGTTTCATCGCCGGGACCGCCGAAGATGGT
>CAZNMS010000332.1:0-9617 GCA_964573505.1 uncultured Planctomycetaceae bacterium
GGCGACTTCGACGGAGACGGCACCGGCGATCTCGCGATCGGCACGCCGCATGACGAACTCCGCAGCGCGACCGGTCAACGACTCGACGATCGCAATCGAGGCCGCGTGCAACTCTTCTTCAATGTGCTCGGTCAACTTGATGACGCTGAAGATGAGGGGCACGGACGCAAGCTCTCGATGACTCGCGCGGATGTCGCGCTCGACGGACAGTTCGAATTCGATCGGCTCGGCACGCTGACTCAAGGGGCGTTCCTCGATACGAACAACGACCGCATTAGCGACTTGTTGATCGGAGCAAGCGGAGCGGACGGAGTCATCGGCGGCACGACGCTCGGTGCCGGTCGCGTCTATGCGATCTATGGGACGCCGCATCGGTACGCCTTGCCGTCGACTGGTGTCAGTATTCTTACCAACCAATCAACGAACGACGGCGTTGATGTGCTCGTCAATCTCGCGACCGGGCAACCCGAGACTCGCAGCGGTTCGTTCGGCACGTCCGAAACCGAGAGGTGGTATCGCTTCACAACGCTCGGCGACGGTCAATCCGGCGATCAGATTCGATTGGTCGGCTCATCGACTGAGAGCATGCAGATTCCCGTCGGTGGCCCGAGCGCTTCGGCGACTTCCGGCATGCTCAGTTCGCCGAACGTTTTCGTGCGAGTCGGCGGCACTTCCGATGAACGCGGCCTCTTCAGCTACGACTTCGGATCGGTCTACGACGGCATTCTCGATCCGGCTTCGTACTCGTCCGCGAAGTTGCGGCTCGTGCCCGTCGGCGATCTGCCGACCGCGAATGTCGCGAATCTTACAGCAGCGTTTTCGTCGGTCTTCTTCACGGCCTCTGACGGACGGCACGGCAACGAATTGTGGGTCTCCGACGGCACGCAGTTCAGCGATTCCACAAAGGTGCTCGACATCGCGCCCGGCTCAACCAGTTCGAACCCGAGCAACCTCACTTACGCCGCCAATCTCGATGCGCTCTTCTTCACCGCGAACTTCAACGGCACGACGAGCGACCTCATGAAGTTCCGGTTCGGCTATCTCAACGAGGGCGACAATGGCTACGTCGTTGAGAAGATCGCGACCGTGCCGGGCAATCCGCGCGAGTTCAAACTGACCGGCGATGAATCGCGGATGTACTTCATCACCGACGAGTCCAATGGCCCGAGTTTGTGGGTCTCGGACGGGACAGAAAGCGGCACGCGAGCCGTGCTGCGCGGCGCTAGCGTCAGCAATCTGGCGCTCGCGGCTGCTAATGCCGATAAGCCGATCTTCCGAGGAGTCGTGCGCGGCGAGACGCACTTGCTCACAACCGACGGCAGCTTTGGCAATGTAACCGTGCTTACAAACACGAATGCGAGCGGCAACGACTCCGCGCATCCGCAGAACATCACGCGCGTCGGCTCGCTCGTTTATTTCTCGGCGTTGACCGATCGCACCAATCAGACGAACCGCGAATTGTGGGTCACGGACGGCACCGTCAACGGCACCATGCTGAAGGCCGACATCAATCAGCAGTCCGCATCCGCCGGTTCTGATCCCGCGAACTTCATCGAGTTCGCCAGCACGCTCTACTTCACTGCGACCGACGGCATCTATGGCAACGAGTTGTTCCGCATCAACGGCCTCGGCAATGCCGAACGTGCGTCTGACCTCAACTCGGGCGCGGGCGGTTCGAATCTCACTCAGCTCAGCGCTGTTGCGACCGATCAAGGGGCGCGACTGTTCTCGGTCGGGACGAACGGCAGCGGGCAGCGGCTCTTCTCGAATGACGGCTTATTCAACGTCGACTACGGAGTTCCGGGCGACGTGCAGAAGTACTTCAAGGCGGGCGGTCGGCTGCTCGTCGAGACGCTCGAAAGCGGTCAGACGAAGCTCTACGCGATCGGCCTCTTCAATGGCGGCGACTTCACTCCGACACTGGCCGCAACGCTCGACGCGCCGGTCACGTCGTTCGGTCAGACGCTGCAAGGCACGCTCATCAGCACGAACGGCAACGGCTACTTCCATCTGAGCGGCGCGAACTCACTGACGAAGCTGACGCGACCGCAACTGCGCGTCAGCCTGCTCGCGGGCGAAGGCACGGGCTCGTTGCAGGCGTCCGATTACTCAGCAGCCGTGTCGTCGCTGCCGAGCGCCGTCCAAGACGTCAGCCTCAATGCCGACGGAGTCTATGAACTCGAACTGAAGCCGCTCATCGACGCACTTTGGGCGCGCGGCCAAACGCGGCTCACGTTGCGAGTGTCCGAGCCCGCGACAACGGCGTCCGTCAATCTGCAAACGCATGCCGAGACCGGCGAGAACTCCGCGCTCACCTTCACAACGACGACCGACAATCTCACCGGCGACCTCTTCAACGCGCAGGGCGAACGAGTCGCTCACAATCAGAAGGTGATTGATCTCCGCAGCGCTCCGGCGGGGACTTACTTCCTACGAGTCAACCGCTCGATCCCGACCGGCACTTCGCAGCCGTTCTCGATTGAGATCGCTCCGCCGTTCATTGGCGAGAGCCGACTGACCGATCGCGTCGCGCATACCGACGTCATGCACGGCGGAGACGGAGACGATCTCGTCATCGGTCAGAACCCGGTCGACCGACTCTTCGGAGACTCAGGCGCCGATCGCTTCATCGGTCCCGATACGAGCCTTCGCGATCGGCAGTCCGGCGAGCCGATTGGTCCGCCAACAACCGAGCTCTTCACCCCGACTCAAGCGAACAACTCGGACCCGATCCTCTTCGTTCCCGATCAAGCGTTGAAAGCCGCGCTCGGCCGCGCGATCGGTCGACCGGTCACAAAAGACTTCAACGGCAACGATCTCGTGCGCGGCGACATCCGCGCCAGCGAACTCGCACAACTCACGCGACTCGATCTGCAAGGACTCGGCATCAGCAACCTGCGCGGGCTCGAATACGCAACGAACTTGCGAGTGCTCAATCTCAGCCGCAACGGAATCACCAACGTCAGCGCACTGCAACCCGGTCGCGATCTCTTCGGCAACATCGTCGGGATGGCGCAACTCGAATCGCTCGCTCTCGACTTCAACGACGTCACTGATGTCGCGCCGCTCGCCGACTTGCAGCAACTCGAAGTGCTGACGCTCGACAACAACTCGAACCTTGCGGACGTCGGCAGCCTCGGTCGCATCAGCACGCTCAAGCTGCTGAGCGTCGATCGCGCCAATCTCGATGCCGCGACCGATTCGCATGCCGAGAATCTCGCGGACGCGCACGCTCTGCGGTTCTTGAGTCTCGCGGACAACAACATGACCGCGATCGATCGCAACGTGACAGCGCGCATGACCGAGTTGCGTTATCTCGATCTGCACGGCAACTCGCTCGTCGATCTCTCGGGCATCGCCGGGCAACGCCTGATCGACGACGGTCAGACCGGCTTCGCGACCGTCGGCAACTGGCAGTGGAATATTCATGACACCGCGACCGCGCACGACAACGACTACGTCTTCACGAACAGCGGCGACGGCAGCAGCACGGCTCAATGGAGCTTCGGCGATCTCGTTTCGGGAGTTGCTTACGACGTCTTCGCGAATTGGCCGACGGCGAGCGGTCGCAGCGTGCAAGTGCCATTCAAGGTCTACGACGACGCGACGCTCATTGGGGAAGGCACGCTCAATCAAGGCAACGCGCCGAGCGGTTCGCTCGGTCGCTTCACAACGACATCGGGCAATCTGCGGATCGAGTTCTCCAATCAAACAGGCAGCGGCACTGTCGCCGCCGACAGCGTCCGATTGGTGCAAGCTCCGACGATCACTCCTCAGCTTGTCGAAGTGAATCTGCTCGGCAGTTCATTCAACAACTTCGGCTATGAAGTCGCGGTGCCGTTCTTGCAGAGCGAAGGCGCGACCGTGCTCTTCAATGGCGACGCAAAGCCGACGGTCACTCATCCCGGCGACTTCAACGTGCCGTCGTTGCCGGTCCTTTCGAATGGTCACGCGCGGCACTTCACCGGCACGAACTCGCCGGTCACGCAAGCGCTGAATCTGCCCGACGATCTCATTCACAACTCGACGACGCTGACCTTTGAAGCATGGTTCCGCACGACGGGCAGCGGAGTGATCCTCGGTTACCAGAACGCGCCCGTGAATGAGAACACTCCGACCGAATTCGTCCCCGCCGTCTATGTTGGCACGGACGGTTATCTGCGAGCCGAGTTTTGGAACGGATTCGGCAATCCGATGACGAGCCCCGCGCCGGTCAACGACGGCAACTGGCATCACATCGGCATCGCGGCCAACAACGTCGCGGAAGGCACGGTCGGCGTGCAGCGGCTCTATATCGACGGAGTGCAGGTTGCGAGCACAACGCAGGGCATCATCAATCACCTCACGATGCACTGGAATCAGATCGGCTCCGGCTTCGCGACGAACAATTGGCCCGCGAGCGTCAGCAGTGCGACGCCGACTCCGTTCACCTTCAACGGCGATATCGAAAATGTCCGCTTCTGGAACACGTTCCGCGTCGTCGAAGACATCGCTAGCAACCGATTCAGCGAACTGACCGGCAACGAAGTGGGGCTCATCGCGTACTACCCGCTCAATGAAAGCAGCGGCACCGTCGCGAATGATCTCACTGGCCTCGCGGACGCAGGCGAGCACGTCGGCCCGACTCCGCTCGTCGTCGACGGTGCGCCGACGCTTGATGAGGAACCTTCAACCGGCATCAAGTTCGACGGCATTGATGACGCGCTCGATGTCGGAACGACGTCGGCTCTCGCGGTGACGTCGCAACTCACGCTCGAAAATTGGGTCTTGCCACTTGCAGGCGGCGGCACGATCGCCGGACGAGACGGCGAATACATCCTGCGTCTGCAGAGCGACGGAGAACTCACTCTCGAACTCGGTCGCTATGTCGACCTCTTCGGCGCCGTGAGTAATCGAACTTACTCATCCGGCGTCCGCATCCCGTTCGGCAATTGGAGTCATGTCGCGGTCACTGCTGACACGACAACGGGCGAGGCAAAGTTCTTCGTCAACGGATTCTTGGCGAGCACGGTCTCGATCAACTTCTTCGAGTCCGGCCCGATCATGAATGCCGGCTTCGGCGGCGCCTTCCGCATCGGCAATCGCAGCGTCACGAACGACCCGATCAACGGTTATCTCGATGAAGTCCGAGTATGGAACGATGTCCGCACGAGCGACGAGATCTTCCATCTGCGCGGCGTACGGCTGCTGGGAGAACGCGCGGGGCTCATCGGTTATTGGACCTTCGATGAATCAAGCGGCACGACGACCGCCGATCACAGTCCGAGCAACGCAACCGCGACGCTCAACGGAGCGACGCGCGGACTCGGTCGGCAGATTCTGAGTTACGCCGTGCCTTACGAGATCGGTGATCCGAACGGCGGAGGAACCGCAGGCATCGCATCGAGCGAACCGTCGCTCGCGGTCTCGTACACAAGCACCGACATCTTCATCGCGCCGGCGCCGGGCTTTTCCGGAGTGAGCGACTTCACGCTCTCGGCATTTGGCCTCAACGCGCAAGGCACGAGCGGCAACCGCAGTGCGTCGACGCGCTTCGCCTTCGATATTGGCAGAAACTCGATTTACGGAGCCGACGCCGATCTGCCCGAAGGCACCGTCATCTTCCTCGATACGAACAACAGCGGCACGCTCAATAACGGCGAGCCGACAACGCTCGTCGATGCCAATGGCGAATGGCGTTTCCGCGACCTCGACGTCAACACGTTCCGACCGACGCTCGTCACTCCGCCCGCGTTCTTTGCGAATGTCGGCACTGAGTCGATCAGCTTCACGAGCACCGGAAATCGCGCGACGAGCACGCTCAATGCAACGCGCGTCATCGGCATCAACGGTTCGCACGCCGGCGTGGAAGGCAGCTCGATCAATCTCACGAGCACGTTGACGGACCCGAATTCCGGCAACGGCTCGCACATCAATCGTGTGTGGCAAGTGACGAGCAGCAACGGGCAGAGCATCGCGAACGGCACGAGTGCGAACTTCAGCTTCACTCCGTCGGACAACGGTCTCTACACGGTGACGCTGACCGCGACCGATACCGATGACGGTAATAAGCAATACATCGACACGTTCCGCATCGTCGTCGCGAATGCCGTTCCGACCGTTCATGCCGGAGCTAATCAAAACGCGAACGAAGGTCAGAACGTCACATTCAACGCCGCCGCTTCCGATGCTGGTGCGAGCGAGAATCTCACCTATCAATGGCAACTCGTTGACGCCGCCGGGCAAGTGGTTTCGATCGGCAACAGCGCGAGCTTCACTGTTGCCGCGCCCGATCAAGGCACCTTCACCGTGCGCGTCACGGTGACGGATAAGGACGGAGCAACGGCGACCGACACCGCGACGCTGACTGCAGCGGGAGTCGCGCCGACCGCAACGCTCACAACAAGCGGCTCACTCACGGAAGGCAGCCCGATCACCGTCTCGCTCAGCGGTGCGACCGATGCGAGCAGCGCCGATCTCGCGGCCGGACTCAAGTTCTCATTCGATCTCGACGGCGACGGCACGTTCGACATCGTCAACGACACGGCGTCATCGCAAGTGGTCGTCTTCCCCGATAACACCGCGCTGATCTTTAAGGCGCGAGTCACCGACAAAGACGGTCTCTTCACCGACTACACCTTGAACCGCACGATCGCGAACGTCGCGCCGACGATCGCACTCAGCGGCAACGCGACCGTTGATGAGGGCTCGACGTACTCGCTCAATCTCGGAGCGATCACGGAACCGGGAACCGACACCGTCACGAGCATCATCGTGCATTGGGGCGACGGCACTTCGGACACGTTCTCGGCGAGCGGCCTTGCGTCGCACATCTACGCGAACGGTCCCGCCGCGCGGACGATCGCTGTCGATCTCGTCGACGAAGATGGCACCTTCACGAGCGTCGCGACGATGGCTGTTTCGGTCGCGAACGTCGCTCCGCAGAACGTCTCTGCCGGAGCCGACCGCACCGTCAGCGAAGGCGCGACCGTTGCTCTCACCGCGAGCTTCACCGATCCCGGTTCGATCGACTCGCACACCATTCAATGGTCCGTCACGACCGACAACGACGTCTCGATCAGCAGCGGCACGGGCACGAACTTCAGCTTCGTCGCTCCGCAAGACGGCACTTACTCGGTCACTCTCACCGTGACCGACAACGACGGCGGAGTCGGCTCGGCGACCGTCAACGTCTTCGCGCTGAACGTCGCCCCGACCGCGACGCTCAACGCTCCGTCATCGATCAATCAAGGCGTCGACACGACGATCAGCCTCAGCAACATCGTCGATCCGTCGAGCGTCGACGCGGGTAGCTTGCGTTACAGCTTCGATCTCGACGGCGACGGTCTCTTCGAGATCCTCGACACGAGCAGCAGCTCGCTGACGCATGCCTTCGGCGATCCCGGCACGATCATCATTCACGCTCGCGTCAAAGACCCGAACGGCGCGTTCACGACGTACTCGCAGAGCGTGACGATCAACAACGTCGCGCCCGTCGTTGCGTTCGCCGATCCGCCGCCGCAAGAAGGAGTGCCCGAGACCTTCACGGGCTCGTTCATCGACTTCGGCACGGGACCGTGGACCAGCACTGTCGACTTCGGCGACGGCTCTGCGTCGGAGTTCATCGACCTCTCGGCTGCCGATCACAGCTTCAGCTTCACGCACACCTTTGCGACGCGCGGCCATTACACCGTGCGTGTCGAGATCACCGACAGCAGCGACGCGACCGGTTCGTTCGATCTCGAAATTGATGTCGTCAACGCAACGCCGACGATCACCGCGCTCAGCACCGATGTCGACAACGTCGGCCTGCTCGCGAATGAAAGCACCGACTTCATTCTCTTCGGCACGCTCGCTGATCCCGGACCGGCGGAAGCTCATTCCGTCGTCATCAATTGGGGCGACGGCAGCGCGAACACAACGTTCAATCTGGCCGCCGGAGAAACGAGCTTCAGCGCGCCGCATCGGTATCTCGACAACACCGCCGGCACGGCCTTCAGCACGCTGCCGTTGATCGTCACCGTGACCGATGCGTCGAGCGGATCGAGCACGAATAACGACACCGTGCGCATCAACAACGTCGCTCCGACCGCGACACTGGCGAACTCCGGTCCCGTTGAAGAGGCGGGCTCCGCGACCGTCACGATCACCGACATCGTCGATCCGTCAGCAGCCGATACCACTGCCGGTTTCCGCTACAGCTTCGACTTCGATGGCGACGGTCTCTTCGACATCGTCAACTCGACGAACCCGACCGCGAGCGTTCCCGGCAGCTTGCTTGCTGATGGTCCCGCTCAAGTGCCGATCCGCGCTCGCATCACCGACCGCGACGGCGGCTTCAGCGATCTCATCACTTACATCGACCTGCAAAGCGCGAAGCCGACGGTGACGGCTTCGAACAGCGGCCCGATCGCTGAAGGCGCGACTGTCGTAACAGTGACACTCAGCAACCCGCACGATCCCGCTGCTGCCGATCGAGCGGCGGGCTACCTCTACAGCTTCGACTTCTTCAACGACGGCACGTTCGAGATCGTCGATTCCGCGAGCCCGACGGCGACCGTTCCGCCGGAACTCTTACCGACCGACGGCCCGACAACGTTCGATGTCCGCGCTCGCATTCGAGACAAAGATCTCGCCTTCACCGACTACGTCACGACGATCGTCATCAACAACGCCGCGCCGACCGCGACGCTCGTTGATAGCGGTGCCGCGAACGAAGGCGGCACGATCGCGACTGGTCCGAATGCTGGTGAGCCCTATGTGCTCGCGCTGACGAACCCGCACGATGCCTCGCAGGCCGATACCGACTTCGGCTTCTTCTACAGCTTCGACTTCGACAACGACGGCACGTTTGAGGTCAGCGAAGGCAGCGCGTCGAGCGTCAGCATTCCGGCAACGTATCTCGACGACGGACCGAGCACGCTCACCGTGCGAGCCCGCATCAGCGACGTCGACGGCGGCTTCACCGACTACACACGCACGATCTCGATTCTCTCGGTCGCGCCGACGGCCAGCTTCCTCAACAACGGCCCGATCCTCGAAGGCGGCACGGTCACGGTGAGCTTCGACAATGAACTCGAATCGTCGACCGCCGATAGCGCTGCCGGTCTGCGTTACAGCATCGCGCTCAGCAGCGGTGCTCTCGCCGCGACCTATGCCGCTGCGTCCGCAAATGCGACCGCCGACTTCAGCTTCGACGCGCTCGGCAACCGCACGATCTACGGTCGCATCTTCGATCGAGACGGCAGCTTCACCGACTATCAAACCACGGTCCTTGTCAGCGACGCACTGCCGACCGCCACGCTCAGCAACAACGGCCCAAAAGCCGCAGGCACGTCCGCGACAGTCACGTTCAGCAATCCAGCCGATCCGGTTCCGCCCTTCGGCGGCGCGTCGTTCCTCTATAGCTTCGACTTCGGCAACGATGGCACGTTTGAAGTCACGAGTTCCGCCACTCCAAACGCCAACTTCACGACGCCGAGCAACGTCGCGAGCATCGACGTGCTGGGGCGCATCACGAACGCGGCGACCGGCGGCTTCAGCGACTATGTCACAACGATTGCACTGACGAACGCCGCTCCAACCGCGATCTCGTTGACCGGCTCATCGGTCGCAGAAGGTGCCGCAGCCGGAACTGT
>CAZNMS010000333.1:0-9616 GCA_964573505.1 uncultured Planctomycetaceae bacterium
GCAGTTCGTTGTCGAGACGATCTTGCTCTCAGTCGCCGGTGGCGCGACGGGCATCATCGGCGGCTTTGCGTGCGCCCCATTCGTCGACGGTCTGCGCTGGACGATCACGCAACTCTTCCCGGACGTCATGAAGTCGTTGCCCGAGACAGTGCAGAGCGTCGTCCCGATTGTGCTTCCATGGTCCGTGCCACTGGCGTTCGGGATCTCGGTCGTCGTCGGAGTCGTCTTCGGTCTCTATCCCGCTCGGCGTGCCGCGATGATGAATCCGATCGACGCGCTGCGTCACGTTGCATAGCGACTGACGCTACATCGCAGGACGTAGCTGAAATCGTGAGATTTCAGGCATTCCAACAGCAACGAGCACAATGCGCGTTCGCATCAGCGCGACGCCGCCAGTCGCTTCCGTCCAATGCGAGCGAGATCGTCGAACATCGACTCGATCGTGCGAGCCGGCGCGATATTGCCTTCAGCGTGCTGCTCGGCTTCGACCGTGCGATCGAAGAGTTCCAATGTTCGCTCGAGCCCGAAGACTCCGAGCTTGCGTTGCCGCTCGGCAAAGCTGCGCAGTTCGATCGGCGGATTGTCGATGCTCTCGGGGTTTGTGATGAGCAACGTGCCCTGCCGATAGAACTCTTGCGCGAAGCGGATCAGCCATCCGATGTTTCGACGGTTCTCGGACGTCTCGTTCGTCGATGAGTCGATGCCTTCTAGCATCGCTTTCGATGCGGCGATCGGATTCATGTCCGCCGACGCGAGATGCTTTTGCAGTTCGGTCCTGAGTGCTCGCAACTCAGGACGCAGCAACTGAGCCGCCGTTCGCAGACTGCCCTCACTCATCGCGGCAACTTCAGCAGCCTCTTCGGGCGAGCTTGCCATCTCGTGCTCGATCAACAGTTCGATGACGTCTTGCTGACTGAGCGCGTTGAATCGCAGTAGCTGGCAGCGCGAACGAATCGTCGGCAAGACCGCGTCGAGGTTTTCGGCAATCAGGATCAGCACGGACGATGGCGGCGGCTCTTCGAGCGTCTTGAGCATCGAGTTCGCGCCGGCTTCGTTCATCATGTTGGCGTCGTCGATGATCGCGATGCGGCGTTCGGCGGTCATCGGCTTGAGCGAGATCTCGTAGATCAATCCGTCGCGCGGCCGTTTGTCTTCATCACCGATGAAGAGCTTGATCGGAATCTCGGACTTGTCTTCCGGGCGACCGATGTAGAAGTAATCGGGATGCGAGTCCGCTTCGAACTGGCGGCAACTGGAACACTCATTACATGCATCGAGCGAGCCTTCCGGCCGCCTCAAGCAGAGCAGCGCTTTTGCAAAGACGCGCGCGAACAACGACTTCCCGATCCCCGGCGGTCCGGCGAACAAGTAAGCATGAGCGAGTCGCCCTCGTTCGACGGATCGACGCAGCATCTGCTCTTGATCGGAATGGCTGCGGATCGAAGACCAATTCATGACGTGCCTCTGCGGCGAGTTGTTGTGCCAACAAGTTCAATCAGGACTGCTGAGTTGCACCGCCTCGACTCGTTTAACCGCGAGCCTCAGGCGAGCGCGTTCGGCGGGCACTCGGTCATCAGTGAGTCGCGCTTCGCCGTCAAATTCCCGCCCGCCACTCATCGGAATAGGCAATGCCTGCGATGTCTTCTCCGTGCCCTTCGTTCCTCTGCGGTTCATGAAATCGGCTCTGACCGCAGAGGAGCAAAGGACCTAGCGCGGCAGTGCCGCAACCAAAATGTACGACGGACTTGTAGTCCGTCGCAGTCGCAGATCGACGGACTACAAGTCCGTCGTACAAGGGCCGCAAATATCTTCGCGTTCCAACACGCTTTTCACCGTTTGCAGAGCAGAGGTCTTGCATCGAATCTCTCGTGACAAGAGACGCTCACGGCGCGCTGAAGTTACGAAGGATGCATCTATGCCCCCGCCAATCCCGGCAGCACTTCTCGCAGCACCGTCATCAGAGTCCGACACTCCTCTTCCGTGCCGATCGTAATGCGGATGCCGTCGAATGGTTTTCCCGGAGTCGACTCAATGCCGGGGAACTTCATGAATCGCACGAGAATCTTGCGGGCCTTGAGCGCTTCATAAATCGACTGATGCGTCTTCGTCGGGTGAGTACACCAAACAAAGTTCGTCTGACTCTCGACGACGGCGAAGCCGAGCGATCGCAGGTCGCTCGTTAGCCACTTGCGAGTCGCGCGGATGCGATCGGCATTGGCCTGCATCCACTCTTGATCTTCGATCGCCGCCGTTGCCGCGACGAGCGAGAGGCGGTCGCAGTTGTAGCTGTCCTTCACCTTGCGCATGCCCGCGATCAAATCGGGATGAGCGATCGAGAACCCGAACCGAATGCCCGCGAGGCTATACGACTTGCTGAAGGTCCGCGTGATGATGATCCGCTTGCCGGGCTCTGTCTGAAGGAGTTCTGCTCGATGCGGTTGATCGGCGAAGTCACCGTAGGCTTCGTCGAGTACGAGCACGCCGCGCGGCGGCACGAGCTTCAGAATGTCTTCGTCGCTCCACTTGTTGCCAGAAGGCGAATTCGGATTCGGCACAAAGAGGATCTTCGCGGTCTCAACGAACGGTCGGATGCGGCTGAAGTCCCATGACCAATCTGCTTGAAGTGGCAAACGCATATGCCGCGTGCCCTGAATGTCGGCGAGCGTCTCGTAGAGGATGTAGCTCGGATACGGGAACGCGATCAGATCGGCCGAGTCAGCAAACGACCGAGTGATGATCGTCAAGTTCTCGTCACTGCCATTGGCCGGCAGGATCCATTCTTTGTCGACACCGAAGAGCTTCGCTGCCGCTTCACGAAACCGGCTGCCGAGCGGATCGGGATAGAGATTGAGCCGATCTGAGCACGCTGCTTGCAATGCAGCGACGACTTTGGGCGACGGCGGATAGGGGTTCTCATTCGTATTGAGTTTGACCCAACCAGAATCTTGCGGTTGCTCGCCGGGCATGTAGCCGTCGATGCGGTCAATCGCGGGACGAAACAAGCTCATGAGGAACTTTCGAAAGGCGCATTCGCATCAGCAGCAAGTTCATTCGCAACGTGCGATGAAGCTGCAAAAGAGACGCGATCGGATCGGACAGAGAGGACCAACAAGACGAATACGACCGACGAAAACGCAGTTCAAACTGCGGCCCCATTGAGCAACGCCATTAAGGATTTTGAAGTAGCCGAAATCGTCAGATTTCGGGGAGTCACGCAGGACTGACGTTTCCGACAGAACTCGTGGAGCACGTTTTCAACGTGCTCGTTTCGCTGCGAAATAGGCGCATTGAAAACTTGCCCCACATGAATTCTGAGGTTCTGTCGGAAACGTCAGGACTCGACCAACAACTGACTTCAATCCGAAATCTGACGATTTCGGCTACTTACAAAGGCATAGCCCGAAAATCCTTAACGGCGTTGCTCATTGAGGCTCATCAATCGCATTCGTCTCATCAGCACCATTTCCCAATGCACGGCGTTTGGTCGCAAAGGGCCGGGATTCTGGGGCGGCCCTCAGAGACGGTCAAACGGTGCTCGGTTCGGCTCAGCCATACATCCGCGCAAGATCGCGGATGTAATCAAGAGCATCCTCAACCTCAGTGACGCGCGCTCCTCGCACTCGGCCTCCGCGATCGCATTCACCCAACAACAAGAGGTCTTCGTAGTCGGGCGACTCTTTCAAACGCAGGTGATAACGGTGCCCGATTGAGTGATCGCGAATCTGATGTGCGGCCATGTGATGCTCGATCAGCCATGCCGTGCGTTCGGTGATGTGACCGTCGAGAGCCTCAAGTGCCGCTGCAACGTGATCGCTGGGATCGAGCCCTTTGCCGACATCGTGCAATAGCGCTGCGAGCAAGAACTCTTCGTCATAAGGCAGCTCGTCAACGGCGCAGTCATAGACCTGCAAGCTATGCGTGAGTGCGTCGCCTTCCGGGTGATACTTCCGCGACTGCCGCACTCCGTCGAGCGGCAATAACAGCGAGCGATAGACCTGAAACCGATCGACTTTGTTTTCAGCAGCGACGAGCTCTTCATCGAGTTCGATGTCGGGGTACTCTTTCTGTAGGAATTCTTCCAGTTCCGGCAACGTCGCGCGTTCCATTGCTTTGCCAGTCACCGAACTCTTGAAGACGAAGCTCGACTTGTCCGGCGAGTACATCGTCAACTCGATCGGGAAGCGGTCTTTGATATGGATGTGAGTAAAGACTCGCTCTTCGCCGTGCTTGCGGACTCGTTTGTGCTCGACGTCGTAAGTGACCCCTTCATTGTCGAGTGCGCTCGTCACCGCTTCGGTGTTTGAAGCGAAGACATGAATGTCGATGTCCGAGCCCTGTCTCACATGCCCGGTCAGCACGCTGCCGATGAGCTTCGGTTTGCAGTGCTTGAGCAGCCTCATCATCCGCAGAGCTTCAACGCGCATCTCGCGGAGCTTGTCGGTCCGAGCATCGCCTTCAAACAGCCATGCGAGCGTTTGAATCTCGGTCCGAATTTCAGCATTGCTGGGCAAGTCCGACGTCTTGACCCATCCCTGACAAAGGCGTTTCGCCGCCTTCATTTTGGCTCGGTAGTACTCGGTCTCTTGCCGGTGATACATCAGCCGAGCTGCTTCAACCGTAATTTGCCGCCGCAACCTTTCGTTGCTCATAAGTGGCTGCACCGATTTCACGCCCATCAAAGCCGGTGCCGGGCGTCGGAGAAAAAGTAGAGCTCCGAACTCGATCATTGGCCGCGCCGAGCCAACAGCGACTCAACGCGCGGCGAACTCTATTGGCAACTCTCATCGAGACAATGCGACGTCAACTTCTTTGTGTCGGCTAACGCGATTGTAGTTCGCGCACTCACCCTCGAACTGCCGCGCCGCCGAACTGCAACGGCTCCAGCAACGCCTGCCAGCGTTCGTGATGGGGTACTTCCGCAAGAACCCGGGCGAGTGATGATATTCGAGACTCTCTTGGCAGGCTGATATTTGCGTTTGTAGCAACTGGCGGTGAGTCGCAGGCAACTGCAGGATGCTATTGATACTCGATCCTCGCCGCAGTGGTTTTGGCAGTGCGTTTCTTGAGGAGTTAGGCGGACGTTTTGAACAGAAGACGCGGGCCGTTGGCCACGCGGTTAAACGACTCGACGATCAACTTCGTTGGAAGGGACGCTCGCCGGATTATCAGTCGGCACTGTTGGCTGACCCTCGACGGCAGTTTGAACTGCTCGGCGTTTCTTCCAGAGGTACTTCACGAGCAGGCCGCTGCCCACAAACACAACGAGCGCTCCGAAGGCCCAATACTGCACGGTGTCTTTGACCTTCAGCACGCTCTCCAGTCGGTCGGTGAAGTAGTACGCCAACCAAAAACTCGTCGGGATGCTCAGCAGCGCTGCGGCACCGTCCATCGCGAAGAAGACCCAAAACCGAACCTTCATCGAGCCCGACGTCAGGAAGAGCGGTGCTCGCAAGCCGGGCAAAAACCGCGCGGCGAAGATGATCCATGCTCCGTATTTCTTGAAGTACGCCGCGATCATCACGACTCGTTCGGGAGTCAGCATGCGCCGCGCCATGCGATGCTCAAGCACTTGCGCGCCCCAGCGCTTGCCGAGCCAAAACATCGCGGAGTCGCCGGCCATGACTCCGAACATCAACGCTGCGAGCGCGGGCCACGGTTCGAGCGTGCCACTCGCCGCCAAGATCGCAGATGTAAGAATTGGTACCTCTTCCGGTAGCGGCAGTCCTAAACCGCAAAGCAGCAAGACGCCGATGATCGCGGCATAGGTGAAGCGCGCGATGACGGAAGCCAATTCGCCTTCAAGCAACTCATTGGCCTTCGCGTCTGCCGTCAGAGTTTGAGCCGCTTCCTGCGCCCAGCTTCCCTCAGTGCAAACAAGCACGACGCTGATGGCGACAACGAAGAGAACAATCCATCGAAGGCTGAGGCGACATCCCTGCATGCCAATGACCTTATTCCGTTCTGACTGAAGTGAGGGCTTTGAAGTGGTTGAAGGCGAACCGCAGAGTGACTCGCCTACGTCGCTCAGTGGCTCTGCGACTGAGAGCGGTATTCCGCCATCGGGCGTTGATGTGCGAGCCAGTGGCTGAATCCGGTCAGCTCTTTTCTGACGATGAGTCGCAGCGCAGCGAGACGTTCTCTCCGCCTCGGCTCGGGATGGAATCCCAAGCTACGACTTGCGCCCATCACGCCAATACCGGCAGGGCGAGCGGATCGACTTTGAAGCGCGTCCAGGGCAGCCGCTTCTTCTTCGGCAAGACTGCTTCGGCGTACTCCTCGACCTGCTCTGCCGACTCGAAGAACAACTGATGGCCCGAGTCGACGTCGTACTCGCACTCGTCCGTTGTGTATTTGCGACAGACAGCCGGTCGAGTGTCATAGATCCCGCAGCGATTATCGGGCAGCAGGTGCTGACAGTCGGCATGCACCTGCAAGTACCATGTGCCCTCATCAACAAAGACGGCCGCTTTGCCGTGCATCAGGAACCAGCGCATGTAGTCGTAGCACTGCCATGTTGTCGGTTCGTTGATCGGAAACGCGTAGTACCGGCAACACTTCGCCGTGCAGTACGAGCAAACATGCTCGCCTGCAGGCACTTGCTCGCGCGGAATAAAGAGCGTTCGTTGTTGAGGATCAGACATTGGGGCTTCCTAGATAACCATCAAGACGGAGTCAGCGACGGCTTCAGTTTCACTCACAGAGAACTTGAATGAGCAGCGAGAAGTCAGAGCGAGCGGGTTCTTAGCCTCTCGTCTGCAACTTCGCCGCAGTCAGAGTGTTCTTCAGCAGCATCGCGATCGTCATCGGGCCGACGCCGCCGGGCACTGGAGTGATCGCTGACGCCACTTCTTTCACCGCGTCGAAGTCGACGTCGCCGACGAGTTCTTCTCCGACTCGATTGATGCCGACATCAATGACGACGGCACCCGGCTTAATCATGTCGGCGGTCACGAACTTCGGCTGCCCGATCGCTGCGATAACGATGTCTGCCTGACGCACCAATGCCGCCAGATCGCGCGTGCGACTATGACAAATCGTGACGGTCGCATTCGCCGCCGCACCGCGTTGCACGAGCATCATGCTCATTGGCTTGCCGACGATCTCACTGCGACCGAGCACGACCGCATGCGCTCCATCTACTTGAGTCCCAGACGCGAGTAATAACTGTTGCACGCCATGCGGAGTGCAGGGCAAGAATCGCGGGCGGCCCTGCACCATTAAGCCGACGTTCTCGGCATGAAAGCAATCGACGTCTTTCAGCGGCGTCACCGTATCAAGCACCGCTTGCTCGTGAATGTGCTTCGGCAACGGCAACTGCACGAGGATGCCGTGCACGTCGCGATTGTCATTCAGTTCGCCGACAAGCTGTAACAATTGCTCCTGAGTGGTCTCGGCAGGCAGCTTATGGAGCGTGCTCTTAAAGCCCGCCTTCGCGCAGGCGTTCTGCTTGTTGCGGACATAGACCGCGCTCGCCGGATCTTCTCCGACAAGCACTGCTGCGAGATGCGGAGTGACTCCACTTTGAGCCTGAAACGCCGCCACTTCTGTAGCGACTTGCTGACGGATCTCTGCGGCAACCGCTTTCCCGTCGATGATGCGAGCTGACATGCAAAACCCATTCGAAATGGAACTCAAAGGACGATCGCTGACGCGAGCGGCAGCAAACCGGGCGGGAGCGTCTCGGCATCGGCCTCAGTTCTCAAGCATGTCATTGGAAGCAGTGGCAGCTCGCTCGACGAACATCATCAGCGGCATCACGCAGTGCGACCGCAATCGCCCGTAGCCGAAATCGTCAGATTTCGGGCCGCAGTGCATGCGTCCGAAGTCTCACGACTTCGGCTACAAAGATCAGCGCACGGCGCGCTGATCACACTTCCTGAAATAGGCCCATCATGCCCGAAGAGATTTTTGACATCGTCGACGACGCAGACCGAGTTATCGGACAAGCACCGCGTTCTGAAGTCCATCGCCGCAAACTCCTGCATCGCGCGGCGAGCATTTTCGTCTTCAACTCAAAGGGTGAGTTGCTTGTGCAACTGAGGTCGACAACGAAGGACGAGTATCCCTCGTGCTTCACATCATCAGCGTCGGGGCATCTCAGCACGGGCGAAGACTATGCCGAGTCCGCGCAGCGCGAACTCTTTGAAGAGGTCGGCATCACGGCGCCACTGGAGTACCTCACGAAGCTGCCGGCGAGTCCTGAGACGGCTTACGAGTTCACGGTGCTCTTCAAAGCGGTCACCGATCAAGTGCCGACGCTCGATCCCGGCGAAGTCGCGGGCAGCGAATATGTCGCATTGCCCGAACTGCAGCGTCGCATCGCGACTGAGCCTCATCGCTATACCCCGCCGTTCAAGCAACTGGTGCAGTGGTACTGCGAGCGATTCCCGGCTTAACGCGATGAATCGCGCGGATGATGGTCGCATCGTCTGCTTACGAGCGTTGAGTCCCGGTACGAAGGACTTGCAGTCCGTCGAAGACGAGGCCCGACGGACTGCAAGTCCGTCGTAGAAGAACTCGCCGGTAGGTTCTCAACGGCCGCTCGCCTAAACGAAGAAACGCTTCCGACAGAACGCCGCGGCGGAGTTGAGGCACGCTGAAAGCGGGGCTCACCGGCAGTTGGCGGTTCTATCGGAAGCGTCGATTGAGAGGATGCTCGGCAACAAATCAGAGCGGCCCACTCTTGATCCTGCGTCGCATTACTTCTTGTCAGCAGCAGACGGAGTCAAACCCTCTTTCGGAGGCGCCGGAGCAACTTCCGCAGCCGGTGCAGCGGGTGCTGCATGAGCTGCCGGAGCCGCACAGCTCGCGGGTACCGGACAAGCAGCCGCAGTCGGGGCGGCACAACTCGGAGCGGGCGCCGCACAAGTCGGAGCGCACGCATTGCACTTAGGCTTCAAGCAGCTCAGATCGAGCTTCGGCAACTTGATCTCGGGGCACTTCAGTTGAGGCAGCTTCAACTTCGGTAACTCCAAACACTTCTTCGCAGGAGCGCAGCAGCACGTCGGAGCTACTGGCTGAGGAGCCGCACAATCTGCCGCCGACGAACCGTTCGCCGACACGCCAAACGCCGCTGCCGCCATCAACGCAAAGACAGTCTTCTTCATACGCATCACTCCATAGGGGACGGGGAATTGTCGTTACAGCCGCGCGACTGAGTGCCGTTCTTGCGGAACGAATGCTCGATTGAGGTCTCAGGACATGCTCTCTGACCGATTCGCCATTTGACGCAGGCAAGCTCGCAGAGGCACTTCGTTGTCGGGGTCACTCAGTCGCACGCAGTGGGAACGACCAAACTTTACACCGCGAAGTTCTCGGGCTCGGGCGCGTTTTGCAGAGGTTCCTCAAAGGTGCTCGTTCAACGTGCCGGACGCATGCGACTCAGCGATCGCGAAAGGATGTCCGTTTGCGAAAACTCTGCGGGCAGACGATTCCTCTGAAATTCGGCGTGATATCCGCCGAGCGATTGCGTCTTTCGGCCCCGTCAATCCGCCGTGCAAAACGGATTGAAGCTTGATGAGCAGAGCTGCTCTTCAAACGAACGGCTGCTGCTTCAATCGTGTGTCGCAACAATTACAGTCGGGCACTCAAGCAACATCGCGAGTCCGACCAATCA
>CAZNMS010000334.1:0-9611 GCA_964573505.1 uncultured Planctomycetaceae bacterium
GAGAGGCACGTTGATGCCGCAGAGCTTTGCCGTCGATTCGTTCGACCCGAGCGCGAAGATGTGCCGACCGAAGACGCTGTAGCGCAGGATCGCTGCAAGCACGATGGCGAGTATCGGCACGAGCCAAACTCCGATCGGCAGTCCGCGCCATGAGTCACCGAGCGGGACGATTTTGATCAACGCCTTATTCAGCAAGCTCGTGAAGTCGTGCAGCCACTCAGGGATGTTGTCGCGCGCCGGGCGAACGGTCGTCTCGGCGCCGATGTGCTTCGCGAGTCCGAGATAGATCATCATCGTCCCCAATGTGACGATGAACGGGACAACGCGCAGCGTGCTGACGAGCACTCCGTTGAATGCTCCGCAGAGGCAGCCCGACACGATGCAAAGACCGATTGCGACTGTCGGCGTCCACTTGCCCCACTTCGCAGCAGCGAGCTTCGTTGCTTCAAGCTTCGTCTTCGTGCGATCGATCGTTGCTTTGAGCGTCGACTGTTTCTCGGTCAGCTCCTGCAACTGAGTGACGCTCAGCTTGCTGTTCTTTGCCGAGAGTTTGCTGTCGACATTGCGCAAGTCGGCCTCTGCCGTTGAGAGGCGTTTGACGACGCGATCGACGTTGTCGCCGTGCATCGTCAGCGTCGCGACATCCTCTTTGAGGCCCCATGCAAGAATTGTTGCACACAGCGCGATCGCCGTACCCGCCGAGAGGTCGATGCCGCCAGCAATGATGACGATCGTCATGCCGAGAGCGGCAACAGCAACCGTCGCCGTCGAGACCGCGATGTTCTGAAAGTTCTCTTGCGTGCCGAAGCGATCGGGCCCTTCATGCCGCCAATCAGCGACGAGGAAAATGCCGATCACAATCACGAGCGCCAGCAGCGGCCCGAGCACGCTGTTGAGCACGTTCAGACGGCTCTTCCAGTTTGATGTATTTTGAATTGCAGACATCGTTCTTTGACCTTTGTGACTTCTGAAAGTCGGGCGAGCAGCACGAACACTGCTCGCTACTGACGCTGCCGACGAATCCGTAGCTGAAGTCGTCAGACTTCAGACGCATGTGCGATGGCATCCGAGTTCTGACGAACTCGGCTTCGGCCTATATCGCCGCCGCACGTTTTTGTTCGAGACGTCGTCACTCGCTACTGACAGCAACGCTCATGATTTCTTCGTCGGTCCATTCGCGTGCTGGGCGAATCTCTTTCAAACGACCCCGCGACATCACTCCCACTCGATCGCAAACGGCAAGCAACTCCGTCAGGTACGAACTCACGAAGATGATCGCTTTGCCTTCCGCAGCCAGTTCCCCCATCAGTCGATAGATCTGCGACTTCGTGCCGACGTCGATGCCGCGCGTCGGTTCATCGAGCAGCAGCACGTCGGCTTGCTGATGCAGCACGCGCGCGATCGCGACCTTCTGCTGATTGCCGCCCGAGAGTTCATGCACGAACTGGTCCTGCGACGCGGCCTTCACTTCCATGACGCGCATCCATTGCTCGACCTCTTGCCGCCGGCGTTTGAGATTGAGCCATCCGAACCATGAATAAGGATTGAGGCGGCTCAAGGTGATGTTGTCGGCGATCGAGCGCGTCTGCGCGAGTCCCTCGCTCTTGCGATCTTCAGAGACGAGTCCGAAGCCCGCGCGAATGCGATCGCGCGGTCGTTCGGCGGGAACGATTGCAGCGATCGTTACCTTTCCCGAACGAGTCTCATCGAGTCCGAAGAGGCAACGCAGCATCTCCGTGCGTCCCGCACCGACAAGGCCCGAGATGCCGAGAATCTCACCGCGTCTGAGTTCGAATGAGACATCCTTCGGGATGCTTTTGCCGCAGAGTCCATTGAGCTTGAGCACAACGTCTCGCGGTTCGTGCGGCACATGCGGGAAGAGTTCGTCGACCGAGCGACCGACCATTAACGCAACGATCTGCTCGTCAGTGACGCCGGCAAGATCGCCCGCTCCGACTGACTCGCCGTCACGCAGCACCGCGTAGCAATCGCAAAGCTCGCGAATCTCTTCGAGGTAGTGGCTGATGTAGACGATGCCGAGTCCCTCGGCTCTGAGTCGTCGAATCACATCGAAGAGATGCAGCACGTCGTCGCGGGCGAGCGAACTGGTCGGCTCATCAAAGACGATGACCTTTGCGTTCGAGACGAGCGCGCGAGCAATCTCGACGACCTGCTGCAGACCGACCGAGAGTTCTTGCACCGGCGTTTCGAGTCGCAGATCTCCGTGCCCGAGTTTGTCGAGCGCATCTCGCACGATGCGGCGTTGCGACGTGCGATCTAAGACGCCGAATCGCGAGTGCTCCTGTCCGAGCATGATGTTGTCTTCGATGCTCAAGTGCGGCGCGAGATTGAGTTCTTGATAGATCATGCTGACCCCGGCGAGCCGCGCGTCATGCGGTCCCGTCGGGCGATACGGCTTGCTTGCGAGCGTCATCTCTCCGGTATCGGGAGCGTGTGCGCCGCTGAGCACTTTCATCAGCGTGCTCTTGCCCGCTCCGTTCTCGCCAATGAGCGCGAGCACTCGGCCTGCGGAGACTGAAAGAGAAACCGACTTCAGTGCTTGAGTGGCACCGAAGCGTTTCGAGATCGCAGACATCGTGAGCAATGCAGTCATCGCGGTCGTTCAAAGGCAGCAAGAGTAAGAATGATTCCAGTCCCGAGTTCATTGGATTTGGGGGCTGAGTCGAGCGAGCTATAGCAACGGCTCGCGAATAGGCTCCCGCCCCACCGACCTTGCGTCGGTGGTTATCTGCCTCATGGCTACGGTCGGTAGCCATGAGGCAGATAACCATCGGGACAAGCCCGATCGGGGCGTATTTTCGAGCGACTTCGAAAAGGTCTCACTCGCTGCCAATTCAAGAGGGTCAAAGTCGGCCAATCAAAACGGGGCCGAGTTATGAGTGAGGCCGTGACCGGATGCGAGGGCGCTTGAAGGCAAAGAATCAACGCCCGCAGGACGTTTCTAGGACAACTTGCTCTCACATCGCAGAATCTCTTACGAATGAACTGCCGACGAGCCATCAAACTGGCGTCTTGCACCATCTCGACTCGTCCCGAACGCGGCGATCGCAGAGGTCACCGAGTACGTCGAAAACGTGCCCGATAAGCCCCGTCTGCCTCAAGCATCGCCCGATACTTCTACCTGTCTCACGCGGAGCCACTTTATGAAACGCTTTCACTGGTTGACCGGAATGCTCACTTCTCGCCGACCGCAGCTTGTTCGCCCTCGGATCGCAGAGTTCCTTGAGAGCCGAGCGCTGATGGACGCGACGATGCCCGGACTTGTTGATGCCGCGACGGGCGATGAAGAAGTTGTCGCGGATCGCGAAGTCGAGATCGTCGCAACCGATGCTGAGATCTCGACGACCTCAGTCGACGTCGAGAATCCCGAGATCCTTTACACGTTGGGCGGTGCGGGTGAGCAAACACCGGAGCCGGTCACTGTCACTCAATTCGAGTCGCGCGAGGCGTTCGGCGAGTACCTCATTCAGCGGGCTCTCAATCAGTACGAAGGCCAGTTCGGTCAGCCCGCATGGTGGTATCGCGGTCCCGTTTATTACCGAGGCGGTGAGTTCCTCATGACTGCGGCGGCGAACGACTCTGTCGTCCGCAGTCAGTCCGAGACGAACACGCAAGTTGAAGGCGTCGATGAAGGCGACATCATCGAGAACGACGGCACGCATTTGTTCGTGCTCAGCGGGCAAGACTTGCGAATCATCAAAGCGTTCCCGACCGACTCGCTCGAAGAAGTCGCCCGCGTGCGGATCGAGGGATATGCAATCGCCGAGTATCTCGATGGCGATCGGCTGACCGTCATCTCGCAGGAGTACTCGTTCGACAATGCCCCCATCGGAGACTCGTTGACGGCAAGATTTGCCATTCGTCCGAGCACAGCAACGACGCTCGTCTCGGTCTATGACGTTGCCGATCGAGCAAACCCGTCACTCGCGAAGCAGACGCGACTTGATGGCTCGTATGTCGATTCCCGCGCGGTCAACGGGCAAGTGCATGTCATCACAAGCAACTACATCAGCTTGCCGGGACCGGAGACCGACGGCACGACGACGATCGAAACTCCGATCTATCGTTGGATCGATGAGCCGTTCATCAGCATCGATCCCGTGATCTCGATTGATGTCGGCGACATTCAGATTGCGAGCACAGAGTCATTCAACGACGCGATTGCCGCAGATGCTGGCAGCGAAGTGATGATGGCCGGCATCAGCAGCGAGTCGCTCATTTATCGTCCTCAGTACGAGATCGAATACGAGACGATCGAAGTACCGGTCTACGAGTCACGGGAAACTTATGAAGCGCGACTGCGAGAGAATCTCGATGCCCTCATCGACAGCGCGTTGCCGAATTACTTCTCGATGACAGCCGAGGGCCTTGCGGCAGAAGGGCTGATCTCGGAAGTCGAGTCCATCAACCGCATCAGCACGGCGAGCTCAGACAACTTGCTGTCGATTGTTTCGATCGACATGCACGACGCGCAGCCGGGACTCGTCAGTTCGAGTTCGGTGATGGCCGACTACACGCAGGGCATGTATGCGACTGCCGAGCATCTCTATCTCTTTCAGCCGAACTACTCCTATGGCGACACGCGCACGACGGTTCTCGAATTCAGTTGGGCGAACGGCGAACGCGGCATCGAGTTGATTGGCACGGGCATCGTTGAAGGCACGCTGCTCAATCAGTTCTCAGCGGATGAGTTCGACGGACGACTGCGCGTTGCGACGACCGTCTCCGGCTTCGATGACAACGGCAATTGGCGGACAACGAATCGACTGACCGTCCTTGAGAACAACGCCGGTTCGCTCACGGAAGTCGGTGCGATCGACGGCTTCGCAGAGGGCGAGCGAATCTACTCCGTGCGGTTTGACGGCGATCGAGCGTTCGTCGTCACGTTCCGGCAAGTTGATCCGCTCTTCTACATCGACCTCAGCAACCCGACGCAGCCCGAGATCAAAGGCGAGCTGAAGGTGCCCGGCTATTCGAGTTACCTGCAGGTCATTGGGCATGACTACTTGCTGGCAGTCGGCCGCGACACGGACGAGTGGGCAACGAAGGTCTCGCTCTTCAGTGTCGCCGATCCCGCGAATCCGACGCTGGTCGACGAAGAGACTTTGCCGCGCTGGTCATGGTCGATCTCCGAGTACGACCATCATGCTTTCGGCTACTACGACGAGCACGGCATCTTGGCGATTCCCGTCAGCGGCTATGACAGCGAGTCATTCACCTATCGCAGCGAATTGGTTGTCTTCGATGTCGACACCACTCAGACCGGCGAAGCCGCAGTCGAGTTGAAGTCGACGATCACCGACAACGGAACGGTGCTGCGAAGCGCGTTCATCGACGATGTGCTCTACTCGATCTCGACAACGATGATCACCGCCGCGTCGGTGACGGACCCGAGCATGATCGCTGCCGAGTTCGATCTCGAGCTGGAGTCGGAGTTCTTCGAGTTCGACTTCGAACCGATCTTCACCGAAGACGACGACGGCGCCGCCGATTGGGAGTATCTCAACATTGCCGAGTCGCTCGCAGACAGCGAACTGCAGACGGCACTCGGCGCGATCAACAATCTCGATGGGCAAGTGCGAGTGAGCTTGTTGCATTCGTTCTCTCCGACCGACATCTCGCTCGCCGACGGAGTGCTGACGGTCGCCAGTGGTGACTTCGAAACGCAGACCTTTGCGGTAAGCGATGCAACGTCGATCGTTGTGGAGGGCACTGAGAAGCGAGACGTGCTCAATCTCGATTTGAGTGATGCCGACGGACTCGCTGCAACGAGCGTGCTTGTGCTCGGAGCAGAGGGCAACGACGCGATCACCGTTGACGGACTCGCGGTGACATTAAGCACCATCACCCTCTTCAGCGGTGATGCCGGCAACGATCGTTTGATTGTCGACGCCTCAGTGACGACCGGCGTGCGCTTCAGTGGCGGCGACGGACGCGATGTCTTGATTGGTGGCGCGGGGACTGACTGGCTGCACGGCGGCGCAGGCAATGATCTGCTCGACGGGAATCAAGGAAACGATCAGCTCTTCGGCAGCACGGGGCGCGATCAACTCTATGGTCGAGGCGGCAATGACTTGCTGCTCGGCGGCGGCGGCAACGATCTGATGGTCGGCGGAGCAGGCCGCGATATCGGTGATGGCGGAGCGGGGAACGACACGATTCGCGGTGGAACGGGCAGCGACGCTCTACGCGGCGGAGACGGTGACGACGTCATTCGCGGCGACGACGGCAACGACACTCTGCAAGGCGACGCAGGCAACGATCGCATCTTCGGCGGTCGCGGCAGCGATGCGATCAGAGGCGGCTCGGGCAACGACGTCATCTTCGGCGATGCAGACAACGACACCTTGCTGGGCGGCGAAGGCAACGATGTGCTGCGCGGCGGCATCGGTCTCGATGTCGTTCTCGGTGAAGAAGGCGACGACTTCGTCAGCGGCGAGCAAAGCGTCGGCGACACCGTTTCGGGCGGCGAAGGCAACGACACCGTGAGAACTCGCAGCAGCGAGATCGACGAATCCTTCGCGTTCTCGCGCGAATGGCTCGATACCGTCTTCGGCTTGCGCTAAGCGGCCGCGCTGTGATCAGAGCGACGTAGGACGGCCACTCATGGCCGTCTCTTTCTTCTCACCGCTTTCACAAGAACGCGCGACGCCGCTGCAAGTAGAGGCAACAAAAGAGAGCCGCGAGGCTTCAGCAGCGGCTCTCCAATAGATCCCCATTTGGCTCATCCCGCTGGGGATCTGCCTCATAGCGACTGCGTCCTAAGGACTCAGGATTCGGAGTCGCCGAACTCGAGAGAGGCCATCGAAAGACATCGTGGCTCGACGCTCCGCGTCGAGAATCCCCGCGTTTTTGACGCGAACTCTTCCTCGGGACTCACGACGCAGAGGGGCGTGCCGCACTTTTTCGACAGCCTGTGAGAGTTCGGTCTCCCGACGCGCGTTCGGAAGTCTCACGACTTCTGCTCCCCGAAACTCGGTCCTGAAGACGGCCTGACAGCCGCCAATGTCATCGCGATTGGCCCCGAGCGATCCCGACTACCTCGCCAGTGGGCGGTACTTGATACGGTGCGGGGTATTCGCATCCATACCGAGACGCTGTCGGCGATTTTCTTCATAGAGTTTGTAGTTGCCTTCGAACCAGTAGACCTGACTGTCGCCTTCGAACGCCAAAATGTGCGTCGCGATGCGGTCGAGGAACCAACGGTCGTGCGAAACAACAACCGCACAGCCGCCGAAGTTTGATAATCCTTCTTCGAGTGCGCGGAGCGTTTCGACGTCGAGATCGTTCGTCGGTTCGTCGAGTAGCAATACGTTGCCGCCGCTTCGCAGCAGTTTTGCCATATGAACTCGGTTTCTTTCACCGCCCGAAAGAGTCTTCACCAGTTTCTGCTGATCAGTGCCTTTGAAGTTGAAGCGGCCGCAGTACGTTCGCGCGTGAATTCGGACGCCGCCAATTTCGAGCTGATCGAGCCCGCCGGAAATCTCTTCATAGATACTCTTATTAGGATCGAGCGCATCTCGCGACTGGTCGACCATTGAGAGCATGACCTTATCGCCAATTCGCAAGCTGCCGGAGACCGGCTTCTCTTGCCCCATGATCAATTTGAAGAGTGTTGTCTTACCGGCACCATTCGGCCCGATGACTCCCACAATTCCGCCCTTCGGCAAATCGAAACTCACATTGTCGAAGATCAACCGGTCTCCGTAAGCCATCGTGAGATTCTCGGCCCGTATCACGAGGTCGCCGAGTGCTTGACTCGTCGGGATCTGAATCTGAGCAGCCTCATCGCGCGAATCATATTTCTGCGCGGCGAGTTCATTATACCGCTCGATACGCGCTTTGTTCTTTGCCACTCGCGCCCTCGGCGACATTCGCACCCACTCCAATTCGCGGGCCAATTCCTTTTGTCGCCGAGTTTCCCTCTTTTCTTCAATTAGCAGTCGCTTTTGCTTCTGTTCAAGCCATGACGAGTAATTGCCTTGATACGGAATGCCGCGCCCGCGATCGAGCTCCAGAATCCATCCGGCGACATTATCAAGGAAGTAGCGATCGTGCGTCACTGCGACGACGGTGCCTTTGAAGTCGTCGAGAAAGCGTTCGAGCCATGCGACCGATTCCGCGTCCAAATGGTTTGTCGGTTCGTCGAGCAGTAGTAAGTCGGGCTCTTGCAGCAGAATTTGGCAGAGTCCGACGCGACGCTTCTCACCGCCGGAGAGATTGCCGACGATTGCGTCGTCATCCGGGAGTCTCATGGCATCCGCCGCCATTTCGAGGCGCCGATCTAACTCCCACAAATTGAGAGTATCAATCTTCTCTTGAACTTTGGCTTGCTCGTCGACGAGCTTCTCCATTTCCTCGGGAGTCATCGGTTCGGCGAATTTGTTATTGATCTCGTCGTAGCGATTCAGGATCGCGCGTTGCTCGGCAACTGCTTGCTCGATGCACTGCTTGACGGTCAGTGTCGGATCAAGCTTCGGCTCCTGCGGGGAATATCCAATCTTGATCCCCTTCGCCGGACGGACTTCACCGAGAAAGTCTTTGTCTTCGCCGGCCATAATACGGAGCAATGTGCTCTTTCCGGAACCGTTGATACCGAGCACGCCAATCTTCGCTCCCGGATAGAACGACAGCCAAATGTCCGAGAGGACTTCTTTGTCTTCGTGACGGCGGGTAAGGGATTCGATGGTGTAAATGTAATTTTCTGCCATGCGAGACTCTTGCTAAGGATGAAATTTCAGACGAAGTGTGAATGGTAAATCGTGCGATGCGAACTCGCCCCCGACGACGTGCGATCGGCGGCAGAGTTATGAACTGCCTTCCGCCTCGCGGGGCTTTGCTCGTTTGCGTCGCGGTCGCTTCGGAGCTTCGGGACGAGTTCGAGTGAGTAAGCCCCGCAGGTACGCGGTCACTCGGCCGTGAATACCCGGTTGCGAGCTTTCGCGAGGTCCGGCCACATTGAGGGTGCGGATTCTATTGTTCGCGATCCACTGCTCAACTTGCTCGAAGTTGGGAGCGAGGCGGAGATCAACGACCAAAAACGGCTTGCCATACCGCACCGCCAGATCGCGAGTGAGTGAGGTGCCGCCGGTCAGTTCCGCTTCCGTCAGAATGAGAGTGCCGTCGCTGTCGCGGACATTCAGAGCAGTGCGACTGGCGTAATTCACCGAGTCGGATTCGGTGAGCGGATAGCGATCGGAGATGCGTCCATCTTCGGCACGACGGTGCTTCGGACACCATCCGCCGCAGAGAAAACCGAGCGCCAGCGCGACATCCAATGCCGCTCGGTCCACTCCAGTTTGGCCGCCGGAAACGATTTTCGAGATCACGCTGAGAACTCACCGATCAGTGTGCTTTTCCAAATTCTCAGGATTCACAACTCCTGAATTGGCATGGCGTTGTAGCAGGGCGTCGCAAGCCCGCGAAGGCTCGCAACAACTCCATTTTCCCGGAGCAACAGCATGTTTGGCTGAATCAGTCCCGGAAGGTTTGCCGATTCTGACGGTTGTTGCGCCGCGCCTGAGTTCGGTCGCAGGCGGCAATTTGGGGCGAGGTTCATTTCGGCCTCGCATTGGGTCGCAGAGCCGCGC
>CAZNMS010000335.1:0-3631 GCA_964573505.1 uncultured Planctomycetaceae bacterium
CGATGTGCCCGCGCTTATGCAGCAATGCGAACTGCCCGTCGATCTCGCGAACGAGCCCGGCATCGCCGCTGCCAACTCGCTCGACGGCATCTTCAACGCTCATGTTGAAGATCAAGTTGCCTGCCGGATCGAGCAAGTTTTCGAGCCGATCGACGTAACCGTGAGAGTTCATGAATTCTCCTCTGAAAGGCAGACGGGAAGACGTATTGGGACGGTGATCAAGTCGTGAAACGGGCCGCGAATAAGCCCAATCAGCAATCGGTTTCACCTGCGGCAAACCACAGTTCGTGTCGCGAGAATCGCTCTTGAGCTGCAGCTTGAAGAACCGATCCAATCCTCAAAATCGCGCGGCGGGAAGCTATCGACCGCAGGCGGTTTGTCACGTCCGTCAGTTTCTGGCTGAGCCTTAGCGACTCTGTGCCAATCAAGTCCCTCCACTCAACCGGAAGACCCCTTTGTCTGACTGACTCGTGACCTATTGATTGGTTGTTGAATCGCTCACGCAACGGTTTTGAAAACGTCCGACCTCAGATCTCGGAGACGAATTATGGCTGCTACCGTCACTCGTGAATCGACGATCCGTCCGGCGAAGGCCGAGAACACTCCTCACTGGCATCAAGTCGCTCGCTATTCGACCGTCGAAAAGGCCGAAGCGAAATTGGCCGAACTGCACTCGCGCGGCGTTGATGCCGTGCTCTCGATGATTGATGGACTCTGCGTGCTTGCTCGCAATTCGGTGTAGCAACTCTTCCATAGACGGTATGAGCACTCATCATCCTCAGACGCAGGCGACTCGTGATTGAGTGCGTCGCTACTTACTGCCGCTTCTGCACCGATGCTTTGATCGCCGGAAGAGAACAGCGTTCCTCGTAGCCGAATTCGTCAGAATTCGGGGCTCGGCAACGGAGTCCGAAATCTCACGATTTCGGCTACGGGCTAGAGTCAATCGCTTACTGCTCAATCTCCTCGTGCATCAGCGGCTGACGAACTCACGATCGAAGTAGTTCGTCGACATGCCCGCATCGAGCACGAGCCCCTGCGCGTTGATGCCTGACGAGCGCGGACTCAGCAAGAAGGCAATCGCGTTTGCGACCTCTTCTGTCTGCACGGCTTGCTTGCGCAGCGTTGCTCGCTCGGCATAGAGAAAGCTGTCGACGTAGCCGGGAATGCCCGCCGATGCCGACGTCTTCAAGAGCCCCGGACAGACCGCGTTGAAGCGGACCTTCGAGAACTGCGAGAAGCTCTTCGCCAAAAAGCAGACGGCTGAGTCCAGCGCCGCTTTGACGGGAGCCATGAAGCCGTAGTTCTCGGCACACATGCGGGTCGTCGAGATCGAAACGGTGACCGCGCTGCCGCGCTCCGGATCGAGGATGCCTTTGAACGCATTCGCAACCGCCATGAACGAGAAGCACGAGAGGTCAACTGCCTGCAAGAACGCTGCTCGCGGCGTCTCATGAAATGGCAGCCATCCGGCGGAGTAATCAGCGAACGCAATCGAATGCACGAAGCCGTGCAACTGCTGATGTGCGCTACCGATCTCGTCTCGCAGTCGATCAATCTGCTCCTGATGCGCGACGTCGCAGAGGTAGACCGCAGACTCAGGAAAGAGCTTCAAAACGCTCTGCCGTCGCTCTTCCGAACGAACGCTGAAGATGACGTTCGCCCCGGCGGCTTTAAGAACCGATGCCGTATGAAACGCGACGCTCTTGCGATTGGCGACGCCCATCACGAGGACGCTTTTGCCAGTGAGTTGCAGGAAATCCATAACGTGCAAATTCTCGGGATTGATGAAACGTTGCGGCCCCTGCCATTGGGCAAGGGCCGTATGTGAGAAGTCACTGCGATTGATTGCCGACGGATCACGCTGACGTCGCGTCGTCGTAGCATGGGCTTCTAGCCCGTGCTGTTTGGTGAGTGCTTAAGGATGACGACGAAGTCAGAAGGCAGCACGGACTGGAAGTCCATGCCACGAAGGCAAACTGCTAACCGAGCACCTTGAGGCACGGCTCGCCTTCATTCAACGTCGGACGTTCGGGCCGACCTTTGTAGCGATAGGTCAGCTTCAAATGGTCGAGACCCATGAGGTAAAGCAGCGTCGCATGAATGTCATGCACGTGCATGCGATCTTCGACAGCATGCAAGCCGACGTCATCAGTCGCTCCGATGACTTGCCCGCCTTTCACTCCGCCGCCAGCAAGCCACATCGTGAAGCCCGTTGCGTTGTGATCGCGACCGTCTCCCTTCTCGCTCATCGGAGTGCGACCGAACTCGCCGCCCCACACAACGAGCGTCGAATCGAGTAAGCCTCGGCGCTTGAGATCTCGGAGCAGGCCCGCAACCGGCTTATCGCTTTGCCCGCACATGTCAGAGTGGTTCTTCTCGATATTGGCATGTGCGTCCCACTTGCTGCCCGTGCCGTGATAGAGCTGCACGAACCGAACTCCCCGTTCAATCAGTCGTCGCGCCAGCAAGCAGTTCTTTCCGAAGGTGTCGGTCTGCTTCTCGCCGATGCCATAGAGGGCGAGTGTCTCGGCGGTCTCTTGTGAGAGATCAACAGCCTCAGGCGCTGATGCCTGCATGCGAAACGCAAGCTCGTAGCTCGCAATGCGTGCCTCAAGCTCCGTCTGCTGAGGACGCGCGTCGGCATGTCGTCGATTCAGCTCATCAAGGAAGTCGAGCTTCCGACGCTGTCGTTCTTCTGACATCCCTTTCGGCAGCGAGAGGTTCGCGATCGGATCCGGTCCCGATTGAAAGCGCGTGCCTTGATAGACGGCAGGCATGAAACCCGCGCTCCAATTTCGCGGACCATTCACGGGATCCGACGGGCTATCAGGAATCACAACGAACGACGGCAAGTCGTCGTTCTCTGTTCCGAGTCCGTAGCTGACCCATGCTCCGAGCGAAGGCCGACCGGCAACGAAGACCCCGGTATTCATCTGACAGACGCCGCCCGAATGATTGATGCCATTCGTCCAACAACCGCGCAGCACGCAGATGTCGTCAACGCATTGCGCCGTATGCGGCAGCCAGTCCGAAACCGATGTGCCGCTCTCGCCGTATTGTCGGAAAGGCCGCAGCGTCTTGAGCAGCGGCGAGTTGTATTCACCCATTGGAGTGATGACGGGCTTGAACGACGCAGGCAGCGATTTGCCCGCCAATTTCTCAAGCTCTTTTTTTTCATCGAATAGGTCTAAGTGCGACGGTCCTCCTTCCATAAAGAGGAACAAAATTGACTTCGCCGTCGCGACTCGATGCCCCAACAGAGCTGCATTGCCACTCGCTCGACCGGCGTCATTGGCCATCAATTTTTGCTGCCCGTCACGATCAAGAAGGGCTGCTAATGCGAGTGCGCCAAAGCCCGTCCCGCTGTGCGCGAGCATGTCGCGTCGCGAGATCGATCCATTGAATTCTCTGCCGCACAAGGTCGAGTTTGTCGTCGTTGCTTCCATGATCTTTGCTCGCAAGAAAGCCATTCGAAACGGGGACGTGAGGCAGTCTAAGAGACGCGACTGAAGTCTGTCGCTGATAGACGAAGTGCGCTGCGTGCTCGGTCCTAAAATGAAAGCAGGCGTGGGGGGGGGGGGAACCACCCAAAACACCCCCCCAGGGTGTTTTTGTAGGCAGCCAAAAA
>CAZNMS010000335.1:3641-9523 GCA_964573505.1 uncultured Planctomycetaceae bacterium
TTTGTCTACCATCGCTCTCCCCCCACGCCTGCTTGTTCTTGTCGTCGCCCGACAAAATTAAGAGGCGACCTTCCAATCGTACTTATTGAGTTCCATCACTAAGAACGCGATCGCTCCGCTGAGTGCCGCGACCGACACGAAGAGCAACGCGACCCACACATCAGGAACGGGTTTCGAATCAGAGTTTCGTTGTGACATAGTCGCCTTTCTCAATGACGCCATTCTTGGTGCCGTTAATCACCGAACCAACAGCGGCGTCCGGTTTCACAAGTTCGATTTTGATCTTCGCCAAGAACTTCGCTCGCTCGCCGACTCGATAGACATCAAGCACAGCACCTTCGCGAACGTCGTCGTCGCTGCCGATCGAGATTTGAATCAGCTCACGTCCGCCTTTGGCCTTAGACTCGACTTCGACCACTCGGCCAAACACTTGAGCCGTCGGGGCATCGACTTTGCCGTAGCTCTTCGGATCGGTGCTGAAGCCGTTTGATGCGAGCACCTTCGTGAACACCGCGAGGTTTCGCAGCATCGCCTCGTACTTCTCAGTGATGCTCTTGTTCTCAACTTTCACGTTGAAGAGTTCGTCTTCTTGAGCACGCACGACGGCGTTCTTCGCATTCAATTCTTTGTTGAGCGTGTCGTTGATCTGCGTCAGCAAGCGTGATTCATCGCGGCGGATGTTGGCTTCGGATTGCGACGCCTCTGCGAGATTCTTCTGTGTGTTGAGGTCGCGCTCGAGAGTGGCAACTTTCTCCGTTGCTGAGTCGCGTTGCTGAGTCACAACGATCAAATCGCCTTCCGCCTTCTTCGCTCGCTCTTCGGCCTTCTTTGCTCGATCGGTGAGGTCCGTGATGCGTGATTCGAACGCGTCCTTCTCCGACTTGAAGCCGGTCTTCTCTTTCTCAAGCTCAGCGGAAGTCTTTTCGAACTTCACCTTCCAGCTTGTTTGGTGCGTGTAGACGGCACCCGCAAAAGCCATGAAGCAGATGCTGAGCACCAACTGGATGACGACGAGTAGCTTGCCGACAAACGTCATGGGGAAGCTCCAATTCCGGGCGACAATTCAGGTCTGAGAACAACCTCGTGCCGAGCGGATGATTTACTGTCAAAAGTGTTTGAAGAAGGTGCGTGACGACGAGCTATTCGGCCGACTGGCCGGTCTCTTTGGCGAGATCAGCCGAGCGTTCTCTCAACCGATCTCGTAAGCCCTGCATCTGAAAGATCATGTCGAGGATGCGGCGCTTCTGCTCGGTGAGTTGATAATGGTCGGCTTCAATCGCATGTAAGTTTCGTGTCAGGCGATAGACATCACTACGACGACGTTCGGCCTCACCGCGAATCTTCAGGGTCTCTTCACCAGCGCGGTTCGTTGCGAGTGAGGTATCAGCAAACTCTTTATCAAGAGCAGCCATCTGTGCGACCAGTTGCTTGCGACGAGCATCAAGACCGCGCTCGTCAATCTCGATGTATTGCTTCGTGAGCTCGACGACTTGCTTCAGTTCGTCGCTCACTGCGGCCTTCTCGGCGCCGGGTTGAACTTGCCGTCCGGGGATCGCGAGCCGAGCCCAATCGAGACTCGACAACGTCACGCGGTTGATCTCTTCGGCAGTCCGTTTGGTGCCATCTTCATAGGCCGCCCCGATGACATCCGGGTAGATCGGAGATGACTTCACCGCTTGCCCGCCCGTGCGATGCTTTGCGGTCCAACTCGGTTTTTCACCGGTTCCCAATTCGAACTCATAGTCGGGCAAAGCGGCTGCTTCGGCTTTCCAACTAGGGCCGGAATTAACGATGGAGATTGAAACGCCGAGCGCAGCAAGGCTGGCCGCCGTCACAAACACCACCATGATCTTGCTGATTTTGGTAAGCATCGATCCCACAACCGGATTAGGGAAAAGCTTGAGAGGTCAGTCACTGAGTCCGTCGTCAGCATCGGCCCAAAAACGCGGCGCGAGAATCGGACTCATCGGGCATCGACTGCCCAGCGTCGGGAGCTTAAGTCGGGCGGGACTCTACTGCTCATAAAAAATAGGGGTCAAACAGAAAGACCCGACCCTGCCGGACTTGAGATTCTCAACGCGCCAACAAATGCGGCAGTGCCTCTCGAATCGGCTCGACCGAGCACACTGGCAGCACCCGCGAAACCGTCGCAACCGGGCGGGTCAACGGTCACGAGACTGCTGCTTTCTAACCTCGAACTCTTCGACCGGCTGTCGCCAGAACGGTGTTGTGACGATCGTTGCGATTATGCAGGTGACTCAGACGGTCGCGATTGGCCGTGCTTTTTGAGAAGGTTCGATTCGACGCCGAGACGCTTCGCCTCGCCGATTTTGGCTCGCGGCGACATCCGTGTTGCGATCAACCCGCTCATAGAAGGAACCACATCATGCTGCGACGAGTTTTCGAACGCCTGCTCTTGAGTGGAGTTTTTCTCGGCGGATTGGCGATAGAGCATTCGGCACTCGCTGAAATCGGACCAGTGGCGCAGTGGATTCAGGTGGAGAATCAGCACCTTCGACAGCGTCCCACTCTTGTTCACGACAAGTCGCTGTCGGCTGAAGCGCGTCAAAGACGGCCTTTTTTGGAGAAGACGTTTGAGGTCAAAGGCCCGCTGAAGTCGGCGACGCTCGAAGTCATGGCCGATGATGACGCCGTTGTCTGGTTCGATGACGGAACGCCGGCCGTCAGAGTGACTTCGTTCTCGAATCGCTGGGAGCGAGCTAATGTCACGGCTCAGCTCAATGCCGGGCAGCATCGCTTGCGAATCAGCGCCTTGAGTCCGGTCTGCGCGCGGTTGCGAATGGTTGATCAAGACGACCGACAGCGCATTGTTGTCACCGATCCGACATGGAGTGAAAGCTACATCGCCAGCATGGACGGCAGCCGAACGGCGACACGGGCCGTGGTAAGCCTCGGGCTCGTCGGCATTCAACCGTGGGGCGATCCGCTCGGTGAAGAGGTCGACTACCACCAATGGAAGAAGTCGATCAACACCGGCAAAGCCGAAGAGGCCGCGACGGTGCAGGTCACTCCGGGCTTTGAAGTGGAACTCGTGCGTTCGTCTCAGCCGGGTGAGAGTTCATGGATCAGCTTGACGTTCGATCCTGCCGGTCGAGTCATCATCGGTTGCGAAGGACGCGATAAGAAGCACGGCTTGCTGCGACTCACGCTACCGAAGCAACTCGGCGGCGAAGTGCAGGCCGAGTCGTTCGAAGAGACGCTGCTCGAACCGCGCGGTCTTGAGTTCTATGGCAGCGACCTCTTTGTGAATGCGAACAACGCGCACTCATTGGTGCGGCTGCGCGACACTGACAACGACGGTCGATTCGATGAGCAGACCGTGCTGAAGAAGACTTCCGGCGGAGTCGGGCACGGACGCAACAATCTGACGTTTGGGCCTGACGGCAAGCTCTACAGCATTCATGGCAATGACGTGCGTTTGCCGGGTGACTTCAATGCCGCGAAGGACATGCGCGTGCCGTTCATGGCGCTCGATCGGCTGCGTCCCTGCGACTGGGACGGATTTCTGTTTGATCGCAATGCGACGTTGCCTGCGGGGCATCTTGTAAGAACCGACATCAACGGCTCGCGCTGGGAAGTGATCGCGACCGGCTTTCGCAATCCGTATGGCATCCACTTCAACGAGGACGGCGAGGCATTCACGTTCGACGCCGACAACGAAGGCGACCTCGGTGCTCCGTGGTATCGCGCGACGCGGATCAATCATGTCGTCGAAGGCGGCGATTACGGATGGCGGCAGGGCACGGCGATGCGCCCCTTCTGGTATCCCGACAGCATGCCGTCGACGCTCGTCATCGGGAAAAGCTCGCCGACCGGCATCAAGTTCGGAACGAAGAGCAGTTTTCCGCCGCGCTATCGGCAGTCGCTCTTCATCCTCGATTGGTCGTATGGCCGCATCTATGCCGTGCAACTTTTGCCACAAGGGGCGAGCTACGTCGGCACGGCAGAAGTGTTCGTCGAAGGCCGGCCTTTGAATGTAACGGATCTGACATTCGGTCCCGACGGCGCGATGTATTTCACGACTGGCGGACGAGGCACGCAGTCGGGGCTTTATCGAGTCCGTTATGTTGGGCCGGAGTCGGTGATCGCTCCGAGAAACGTTCTATCGGCAGATCAATTGGAGAAGTCTGTGATTGCTCGACAGCGACGCCGACGGCTTGAAAGCATGACTCCGCAGGTTGGCGATCTGCCTCAGATCGTTGAGGGCCTCGATGACGACGACGAGTGGATTCGACATGCCGCGATGACGCCGCTGATGCGCGTCGACCCGGCGGTGCTGTTTGCGCGGAACTTGGGGACTCCGGCCCGTCTCGCCAAATTCTGCGACGAACAAGATTGCCGGTTCTACGTCGGACTTGTGATGACCAATTTGAAGACTTCGATTGGTCGCTTCAGCGCCTGCATGACGCTCGCTCGTCTGTCGCCGGACGAGGAACAGGCAACCCTCATCAAGCTGATCTGCAACGAGTGGGATCAGTGCGTCGCAGCAGGCCGAACTTCGCAGAGCCCGCTGTACTTCGGGCCGTCACCTAAAGAGCGACGCATCGCGCTCCGAGCGTTGCAGCTTTGTCTGATCCAGGTCGCGGAGCTCACGCCCGAATTGCGAACTCGAGTCATCAAAATCGCGGGGGCAGCACTCAATGGCGATGTGCATGAGAATTATCTCTTTGCATTTCAGATCCTCGCGCATCTCAACGCCGCTCCGATCGACAAAGCGATCGCGCGGTTAAAGGCGGCGAATCGACCTCAGGATCAGGAGCGAGCGCTCGCATGGCTGTTCGAATTGCGGAACATCAAGACTGGTTGGACGCCCGAGACTCGTAAGGCGTACCTCACCGCGCTGCGGCATGCTGGCGAGCACTACACCGGAGGCCGCGAGCTGCCCGTTGTGCTGTATTCGATCGGAGCTGACTTCAAGGCCACGCTCAGTGATGAAGAACGCGAGCAGTTCGCCGAGTTGCTGAAGGCACCGGAGCCGGTTGTGAGTGCAACAATTCTTCCACAACGACCGCTCGTCAAAGAGTGGAGCGTCGAAGACATCGTGCCGTCGTTCGCGAAGTTTGAACTCACGCGTGAACGAGTCGAACGCGGCCAGAAAATCTTCGAGCAAGCCAACTGCGTGAAGTGCCATCGTCTGGCAGGCAAAGGTCAGCCGATTGGTCCTGATCTCAACGGCGTGAGCGCGCGAATGGGCCGCAAGGATTTGTTAGAGACGATCATCTCGCCGTCGAAAGTCATCGACGACAAGTACCGCGACACAACGCTCGAACTGAAGAGTGGAAAAGTTCTTACCGGCCGCATGATCGGCGGAGACGCAACGCGCGTGCTGATCTCGCCGAATCCGCTCGCACCACTCGCAACGGTCCCGGTCTTACGCAGTGAGATTGAAACGCAGAAGGTCTCGACGATCTCGCCCATGCCGGTCGGTCTGCTGAATTCGTTTCACACCGAAGAGATTTTGGACTTGCTGGCGTACCTCGAAAGCAACGGGGCAACGGGGCGTTGATGCTTCGTAGGCAGTGTGGCGCGACGCTCAGCGTCGCGACTGCCGACGCGGAGCGTCGGACCACACTGGCTGCGGCGTCTTCAGAACTTCAGAACTTCAGCACTTGCAGCAGCGCGAGTTTGTTGGCGTTCCATGCTTTCTCGGCGGCGATCTTTCGCGGGAGTTCGAGCGTGATGATCGGCGTGCTGAGATCTGTCCCGACCCAACTGCCCATTGAGCCCGGTGTCGGATAGCCGATCGTGTCCGTCACTGCGTAGCCGTTGAACGGGCTCATTGAGCGAGCAAGCTCGCGGCCGGGGCCGTCGTAGTTATTCATCGGCTTGCCGACGGTCGCGTGCATCACGAGCACTCGTTC
>CAZNMS010000336.1:0-9509 GCA_964573505.1 uncultured Planctomycetaceae bacterium
GCGCAGCGATGGGGCAGCGGATTAATCCCGGTCCGCAGCAAACCTTCGGAGTCTCGCACCTCAAGAAAGACCTGACTGTTGCTGAGGTCGATAAGGTTCCCGGAACGAACAAGATCACGCACGCAGGGCAGACGATCTATCTTCGAAACAACGGCGATCGGATTGTCGCATCATGGCTCGCAGGTCCGAGACTGGTTGCTTTCGGAGACGAACCACTCGTGAAGGCCGCGATTGATCGAGGCCCGAAAGAATTCCGGTTCAAGCATTTCGACTTCGGCAAGGTGAAGAGTCCGTTCTCGATGATCGCGGCGCCGCGCGGTGAAGCTAAGCCGGGGACAGGAGGCGCACCGGGCTCGTTCGATGCTGCGATGAATCAGCACACGAAGGGGATTTATCTCGGCATCAACGTCTCGTCAGAGGTCGTGATGGAGTCTCGCGTTGTGTGCTTCACGAAAGACGGAGCGACAACGGTCAAAGGCGAGTTCGACAAAGGGATCGGGAAGGCACGCGAGCAACTGACGCAGATCCCACCGTTCATCGCCAACACGATCAAGCCGCTGATTGATGTCGGCACCGAAACGCTGAACTCGCTGAAGGTCTCGACGAGCGGTTCTGACGTGCTCGTCGAGGGCCGCATCTCGAACAAAGCTGTCGACGCCTTCAAACAGCTTTCGAGCAACCCAATGTTCTCAGGAATGATGGGGCAAGGCATGGCGCCTCCGCCAAACATGCCGCCTCCAAACACGCCAACATCTCCGGGCTCAATGTAGGAGTTCTGTTCGCCGCCTCGTTTAACCGCGTGCCCATCGGGCCGCGCTTTTCGAAGTCAAGCCGAGCCCCTCGCGCCATCGGCAAAGCAAAATATGTATTTCTTCTCACACTGGGAGTCTCGACGATGACGCCTGCGTCTTATGTCCGCGCTCCATAAGTCGACCTGCTCCGAGTCGCGCATCCGCTCGACTCAGAGAGTCAAGCAACGGTCACAGACTCATCCCGCCATCGACAGACAGCAGTTGCCCCGTCGTCAGGCTCGTTCCGCAGGCGAGATAGAAGACCGAGTCCGCGATGTCATCGGGACTCGCGGCTTTCGGAATCGGCAGCTTCGAGACGAGCCCGGCAATCTGCTCGTCGCTCATGAAGCTATGCAGCCAGCGCGTATCGATCGGACCGGGGCAGACGGCATTCACTCGGATCGGGGCGAGTACCCGGGCGAGCGACTTTGTCATCGTATTCACCGCGCCCTTACTGGCGCAGTAGGCGATCGACGAACCCGTCCCGGCGATGCCTGCAATCGAACTTACATTCACAACGGCGGCATCACTTGCGCGTCGCAGCAACGGAGTCGCAGCCCGAGTGACGAAGAACGTGCCTTTCACATTCACATCAAGAATGCGATCCCACTTGTCTTCCGTCATGCCGTCGAGGTTCTTGTGCTCGACCGGAAACGTGCAGGCCGCGTTATTGACGAGCACATCAAGCCGTCCGAACTCCGCTTCGATCCTTGCAAGCATCGCTTTGACGCTCGCGTCATCACTGATGTCGCAAGCAATGAGCAATGCTCGGGCTCCCTCTTCTTCGACGAGCGCCACAGTCTCGCGCGCTTCGGCTTCGCTGCGGGAATAATTCACGACGACATCAAAGCCATGCTTCGCAAACCGCACGGCACAAGAGCGACCGACCCCGGTCGCGGAACCTGTAACAAGAGCTACTCGGCGTTGAGTCATGTTGTCTTTCTAAAAAGTTCCTCACCGGGCGGGCCGGCAAAATGGGTGAAGAACACTGGTACGACGGACTTGTAGTCCGTCGAACGTCGTGAGAAGCGACGGACCGCAAGTCCGTCGTACCCAAAAACGGATGTGTTCCTCAGAAGGTGAAGCGCGTCGCGAGTTACAGAGCGACGCAAGCTTCGATCTGACAGTCAATCAAGTCGTCTATGGCGCTTCGAGCAAGAACTTCTTGAGCAGGCCGGCGAGGCGGTGCGGGTGCGTGATGTGCGGCACTTGTCCGCAGTTCGGCACGGCTTCGTAGGTCGCATCCGGGAGTTCGCGGCCGAGCACTTGATTGGCCTGCTTGTTGCGCTGAGGTTCCCCTTCACAGTCAACGAGCAGCACGGGCTGTCTCACTTCCTTCAGCAGCGGCAGCAGGTCGAGTCCGTGCAACATCTGAAAGCGGTGCGCGACGGTCTTCATCGGAGTTTGCAGGCAATCAGCCGCCAGAAACTGCCAGCGAGTTTCGTCGATTGGCGGGAACCACAAGCGGTGATTCTTGAAGAGCAAGCGCTTGCGGAAAGGGACATCGCTGATGCTCGCCGGTAAGCATGAGAAGCAAGCTGCTCCCAATCGCTCAAGCAGCGACAGTCGGTACGCAACGATCGGCGCATGCAGAGCAAGTCGCCGCAGCCCGGTGCCAACAGTCACCGCTTGCTTCAGTGCGGGCACGGTGCCAAAGCCCGTCGCGAAGAGGTCATAAGTGTCGTCACCGAGATAGGTCGCGACTTGCGCGGGGACCGCAGTCAGTTCGTCCCAAGATGGCGCGGTCGCGGGATAATCCATCAGCACGACTCGGAACTGATCCTTCAGCAGCCATGCGAGCAAACAAAAGCTCTCAGGAGTGCCGCTCCAACTATTGAGCACATACAGCGGTTGCCCCGAGCCGAACGCTAAGCCGCGAATGAGTTCCCCGTGCGGATGCAGTTCGAAAGGCTGCGCGTCTGCTCGGAAGTTCGCGAGCACCTGCGTCCAAACCAAAGGCGGCGGACATGACGGAGCGGGCGGCGTCACAAGGTTGCCAGCAGGGTTCGACAACGGAGACTCAGAGGGTTCCATGAGGACGGGTCTTCGGGCTCGTAAGAGATTTCGTAGCATGGACGCCTACGTCCGTGCTGCGTTGCAGTCGGACCTAAGCGTTCGAACTACGCGACGCCACTTCGACAATTCCCGACGCAAATTTCAGCGGCGGACTGTGTCGTCGATTGCATGCCGAAACAACGCCTCGAAGACAGTTCGGAAGCAAAGCTCGTTGCGCTAACTTGGAGTGCTCCGACCCGGCGGAGCCTTCCATCTCAGCGGCACGCGGCTCGAACAACATCACCCGCGACACCGTCAGAGACGACGCCCGATCGAACAGGCGAAGACAAGAGCGCCCATCAATCAAACCGTGACGGTGACTTCTGCTTTTACGGACGATTGACGTGCCGCTGAGAATGGAGGGCTCCGCCGGGTCGGAGCACTCCAAGGATTTTGCGCGACCATTGGTCTCACGCGACGCCCCGCTAGCATCTCGTCGCGTTACTTACGCGAGCGGCGGACACAACGTCTGCGGCTTTGAGTGGGTGCTTTCGCTTTGAGGCAGTGACTCTTCTGGTCGAGCACGTCGGCTACGTGCTGCATGAAAAATTACAGCCTCTCTGAGAAGCGCATCTGCCGCTTGTCTTCGCGCTGGGCCACTGTCGAACGCACGCTGCGTTTTCGACCTTCGGCTGCTCACGCGTAGGCAGCCCCTCTTCAGCATGAGGACCTCAGGAATGACGCGCATCTTGGTTGTCGAAGGCAGTCACCATCGTCCCGGTCTCATCGCCGAACGACTCCGACAAGCTCACTTCGAAGTTGTTTGTTCGGCCTCCGCTAACGACGCCGCTGCATTGGCTAACGCCGAGGACTTCGGGCTCGTCATCACAGATTGGACGCTGCCCGACGGCTCGGGACTCGATCTCTGCCGACGTCTGACGAATGCCGCGCGGCCTCTGCCGGTGCTGCTCAATGCGTCGCTCAATGATGCGACCGAAGTGCTCGACGGACTCGCTGCCGGCGCCGCCGGTTACATCGCCGATGATCTGCCCGTCGAAGCGCTCGTCACGCGCGTGCAAAACGTGATCGAGTCCGGCTTCGTGCATAACGGACTGATGACATCCGGCAACGGCGAGTCCGGGCATGACATCTCGCTCAACGTGCATGGCCGCGACTTCCAATTGAAGGCCACTCGAGAGCAGTTGCTGTCGGTGCTCGTCTCGACGCTCGATGACCTCGCGCGAGCGAACCGGCGTCATGCGCGCGAGCTTGAACGTCGCCGAGACGCCGAGCAAAAGCTGCGCGATTCCGAAGCGCTGTATGAGTCGCTCGTCGAAACTCTGCCGATGAATCTCTACCGCAAGGACCGAGCGGGACGAGTCACTTTCACGAACCGCCGCTATTGCCAACTGCGCGGCACGTCTCCCGCAGAGATGCTCGGACTCACTGACTACGACATGTTCCCGAAGGAGCTGGCCGACAAATACACCGCCGACGACCGGCAGGTGATGGAGACCGGCGATGTGTTCGAGACGACCGAATCACACATCACTCCCAATGGCGAGAAGCGTTACGCGCATGTCCTCAAGGCGCGCGTTGTCGATGCGTCGGGACGAGTCGTCGGCACGCAGGGCATCTTCTGGGACGTCACTGCAAAGCATCGCGCGGAAGAAGCACTGAATCGCGAACGTCTCTTGCTCCGCGCTTTGATGGACAACTTGCCGGACAACATCTTCTTCAAAGACAGCGCGGGGCGTTACCTGCGAGTGAACCGCGCGATGGCCGAGCGATTAGGAGTCCGCGATCCGAGCGAAGCTGTCGGCAAGAACGCAGAAGACTTCTTCCCGCCCGAGTACGCCTCGCGCATCCGCGCGACCGATGACTTCGTGTTGCGAACGGGGCAATCCGTTATCGGCCAAGAAGAACTCGTGAAGTGGTCTGACGGCAGCGAGCGTTGGGTGCTCATCACGCGCATGCCATGGTTCGATGAGAACGGTCACATCACCGGCTGCTTCGGTGTGTCGCACAACATCACCGATCAGAAGCGAGCACAGCAGGCGATGCGTGAAGCTCGCGATGCCGCTCAAGCAGCGAGTGCGGCGAAGAGCAACTTCCTCGCGAACATGAGCCATGAAATCCGCACTCCGATGAATGCCATCATCGGCATGACCGAACTCGTGCTCGATACGCCGCTCACTCCGACGCAGCGCGATTACCTCTCGATGGTGCAAGAGTCCGGCGAAGCGTTGCTCGGTGTGATCAACGACATCCTCGACTTCTCGAAGATCGAAGCGGGGAAAATGGAACTCGACAATCGCCCGTTCCAATTGCGCGAGGTTGTCGGCGACACGCTCAAAGCACTCGGCTTCCGCGCGAACCGCGATCAACTCGAACTGACGCATCATCTCGAAGTCGACGTGCCCGAGTTCCTCATTGGAGATGCACTGCGGTTGCGACAGATCGTCGTGAATCTCGTCGGCAACGCGATCAAGTTCACGGAGCGCGGCGAGATCGTGCTTGATGCTTCGCTCGCGAAAGAGGACGACGTGCTAATCGCTCCGACGAGTGCTCCCGATGCGAAGCCGCGCATCGCGTTGCACTTCTCGGTGCGAGATACCGGCATCGGCATTCCGCGCGACAAGCTCACGAAGATCTTCGATGCCTTCGAGCAAGCTGATAACACGATGGCGCGGCGCTTCGAGGGCACGGGGCTCGGCCTCGCGATTACCTCGCGGCTCGTCGAGATGATGCAGGGTCGCATTTGGGTTGAGAGCGAGATCGGCAAAGGCAGCATCTTTCACTTCACCGCTGTCTTTGAGTTGTCGGACATCGCGAACGCCGGACCTCAGATCAACACAACGAGCCTCGCGGGACGACGCGTTTTGGTCGTCGATGACAACGCGACCAATCGCCGCATTCTCGAAGAGATCCTGCATAACTGGTTGATGGTTCCGACGATGGCCGACGGAGCCGTCTCCGCCATTCGCGAGCTTGAGCAAGCCATCGCTGACGAACGCCCGTTCGATCTCATCCTCACCGATGCCAACATGCCAGAAGTCGACGGCTTCATGCTCATCGAAGAACTGCGGAAGCGACCGCATCTCTCGCGCAACGTGATCATGATGCTGACATCTGGCGGGCACGCGAATGATCTCGCTCGCTGCTCGACGCTGAATATCGCGTCGTACTTGCTGAAACCGGTGAAGCAGTCCGAGCTATTCGACGCGATCGTTGACGTGCTCGGTGTGAGCGATGTCGAGGACGACAAATCCGATCATCCCGATCGCTTCTCGAAGCACAGTCGCGAACTCAACGTGCTGCTCGCTGAAGACAGCAAGGTGAATCAGAAGCTGGCGCTTGCTCTGCTGCAGAAGTGGGGGCATCGAGTCACCGTCGCGAACAACGGACTCGAAGCCGTGAAGGCCGTCGAACAAGAGCAATTCGACGTTGTGCTGATGGACGTGCAAATGCCCGAGTGCGACGGACTGCAAGCCACTCAATTGATCCGTCAGCAAGAGCAGCAAACGCAGACGCATGTGCCGATCATCGCGATGACGGCGCACGCTCTGAAAGGTGACGAAGAACGCTGCCTCGCATCGGGCATGGACGCCTATCTGACAAAGCCGATCCGCGCGCCGCTGTTGTTCGGCAAGCTCACCGAGATCTGCGGAGCGACCCCAACAGACATCCTGAACGTTGTCGCGATCCCCTTAGTGAGCCGAGCGACTGAAGCTTCATCGCCTGCAACGTCAGCAGTTCCCGAGTCACCGCTCGCCGACCCCAATCCCGCGTCTCAACTGATTGATTGGCCGGCAGCGCTCGAAGTGACCGGTCACGACAACGACTTACTGCGCGAGATCTGCGAAGCGGTGCTCGAAGAATGTCCGCGTCTCTTTCAGCAGCTCGACGCCGCGATCAGCAGTAACAATTCCGACACCGCGCACCGCGCAGCTCACACGATTCTCGGCAACATGCGAGCCCTCAGCGCGGTGACCGTGATGGATCAAGCCGCGATCGTCGAAGCTCTCGCCAAGAACTCCGACTTCGCCGCGCTGAGTGCCCCAGTGGAACAATTACGACACCTCGCCGAGCAAACCTACGCCGAAATCCGTCGCCGCTTTTCGTAAGCGGCGAAGCCGCGCCGTAGCTTGGGATTCCATCCCGAGCCTCAGCGGGATGACGTTCTCAAAAAACTACGAGCCCGCCGTCAAATTTCGGTGCGAAGAAAAGTTCGTCACCGGGCGGGCCGGCACAATGGGTGCCGAACACTGGTACGACGGACTTGTAGTCCGTCGATCGTCGTGAGAAGCGACGGACTGCAAGTCCGTCGTACCCAAAACGGATGCGCTCCTCAGGAAAAGAGGTGTCGCTTCCCCCCTCACCGAACCGCAACCGCAGCGAGCATCACTTCGTCTTCACGTCGTAGCAAAGAATGCTGTCCTGCTCGCGCACAAACAGCTTGCCGCCGAGGATCACGGGATGAGACCAACTCGGCCGATCTCCGCTGCCGGGGACTTTGAACGAGCCCACTTCGACGTAGTCCTCAGCCGTTGCCTTCGCGAGCACCATCATGCCGTCAGCGAAGTGGATGTAGAGCCGCCCATCCGCCGCTGCGAACGCTGCCGAGCCGCGGCCTGATCCGCGCTTCTTCCACTTCTGCTCGCCGGTCATCAGGTCCGCGCAGAACGGGATGCCTTGATCATCCGAGTCACCGTAGAGATTGCTGCCGACCAGAATCACTCCGCCGTGCTTGTTCGCCAAAGCGGGCGTCACGGGATAGACGGCCTCGACGCTGACTTCGCCGTCGGCCCCAGCCTTTTGACGCAGCAGTGCTCCGCCGCGCTTGTACCCGGCGGCGAAGAAGACGAGATCACCATTCACGATCGGCGACGGAATCACCGCCGTCGTTTGATCGAGCGGGAAGGACCACAACAACTTGCCGTCGGTCGCTCGAATGCCGATCGGTCCCGAGCCCGTGACCTGCACATAGACCGCAGTCCCGCCGATCGTCGCGATCACAGCGGACGAGTGACCGGCACCGCGATCGCCGTCTCGCACGGTCGTCCAAATGGTTTCGCCAGTCAGCTTGTTGAGAGCGACAACGGTGGCCTTCGAACCGCCGGGCGTGCAGATCAGCTTGTCGCCATCGATCAGCACCGACTCGCTGTATCCCCAACCGTCAGCTTTCTTGCCGCCGAAGTCCTTCTTCAGATTCTTGCGCCACACTTCTTTGCCGGTCGCCGACTCGCAGCAGACGAGATCGCTATGCGGAGTCACGACATAGACATGCTTGCCATCAGCCGTCGGAGTCCCGCGTGAGCTTTGCCAGTTCGGCTGCCCGTCGTTCCATGCTCCGCCGGTCTTCGCTTTCCAAAGCTGCGCGCCCGTCGCGAGATCAAAGGCGGTTAAGTACTCGTCTTTGTCTTCAGCGGTCGAAAGCCCATCACCGAGCGTGAAGAGCTTGCCCGCTTGAATCGCGACACTGGCATAACCGCGACCGGCTCCCGTCGCCTTCCAAACGAGTGCCGGGCCATCCTTCGGCCACTCTTGCAGCAACCCCGTCTCAGTCGAAACCGCCGTCCGCTGAGTCCCCCGAAACGTCGGCCAATCAGCCGGATCAGCCGCAACGCTGATCGACGCCGAGCACAACAACGACACCACTGCCGTCACGAGCGAAGCACGAAACAAAGGAAGCATGGCAGGACTCCAAGAGCGGGATAAAGAAGGCGGGAGAGAGAGCGGAAGCAGTCATCACAGCAACCGCGCGCGATCGGATTTCAACGCAGCAAGCCCCGCTTCGCAAACTGCCGCCCGTCAATACCTCCGTCAGCCAAACTCCGCTTCTTCGAAACCCGCTGACACCCCGAATTTCATTCCCCGAGAGGAAATCACATATCCCTAAGTTGGCTGTTTCAAAGTGCCCGGCAACGGCGAACGCTCAAGCTGTTCACATCCTTTGATCGTCAGCGGAGAGCACTATGTAGGCGAGCAAGAAACCATTCTTTGGTACGACGTAAACGCAAAGTGATCGCAGTTAATGCTTCATATTCGAGTATTCTCAATGCGACGGTAACTCTGGATTTCGGTCGCCGCAAGCTGTCTGAGAATCGCCAGTCAAATGAACTTTCCGTTAAGACGTCAATCTCGCAGATTCTGAAAAGTGCCGTTAGTCACTTCTGGCAATCAAGAAATCTCGTTGATAGGGTCTGATTCGTTTCCCGCATACGGATCGCGTGGTTTTTCAAAGTCACTGCGTCGGTTGTACGGATTAAACGGCAAAGTGGTCCTGCTCGGGCTTAGGGCACCAGTGGGAGGACTCGCCATGATCTTGGGAGATCGTCCGACAAACTATGTGAGTCTTGACGGTTGGCGCGTGAACGAACCAGTATTGGAAGAGTCGCGATTCATAGAAGCCTTAAATCGTGCACTGATCTGGTTCTTTATGGGAACTGTCTTTATCGAGTTTTGCGTTGCTGCATTGGTCACTATCGCGATCTTGATATCTCCTCTCTTGCGGCTCACCAAGTTGTTCCTCTGCTAAGTCGTGTTTCACAATCTTGAGACGGAATTACGGTCATCAAACTAGTAATCACTCCGCCCGCACTAAGTTGTCATGCAGCGACGTGAAGTGAATCTCTAGGCCACTTGGGATTCGACTTCTTGAATTCTGTGTCAAGTTCTGGCGGTGCGTTGGAATGGTGTAGGGCAGCCTCTCCGAGGCTG
>CAZNMS010000337.1:0-9485 GCA_964573505.1 uncultured Planctomycetaceae bacterium
GGAGATTACCGGCGAGGCGTGCACGCTCTATCGCGCTCCGAGCTTCTCCATCGTGCAAAGCTCGCAATGGGCGCTCGAAGTGTTGGCGTCCGAAGGCTTCACTGGGGATAGCAGCATTTTTCCGATTTATCATGACCGCTACGGATATCCGGCTGCCGACCCGCTCGTGCATCAGATTTCTACTCCGAGCGGCTTGCTTTCTGAGTTTCCCGGTAACGCACTGCGGATTGCCGGATTGCGGTTGCCGATTTCGGGAGGCGGGTATTTCCGGCTTTACCCCGGCAGTGTGACTCAGATGTGTTTGCGGCGCTGGCTCGATCAGACCGACCGACCTTTCATGTTCTACATTCATCCGTGGGAGGTTGATCCCGATCAACCGAGATTGCCCGGTTCATGGAAGTCGCGGTTCCGCCACTATCAGAATTTGGCATCGACCGAGCGCAAGTTGGATCGGCTACTCCCGCAGTTTCAATTTGGAACAATTACCGACGCGATGGCCGGATGCTTGAACTCTTGCCGTGAGTATTCACTCGCGGATGGGTTGTATGAAGCAAAGCCGGTGGCGGTCGGTGTCAGCTAATTTGACGGCTCGTCTTCAATCCTCTGTAGCCGAAATCGTTAGATTTCGGACGGTTGAAATGCCCGAAATCTCACGATTTCAGCTACGTCGAGAGCCGCTGAGCTTCAGCACAAATTCGTCCGGGCAATAGTCATGAGCAAGCCGTCTGTTCTTTTTTTGACGCACCGAGTGCCGTATCCGCCGAATCGCGGAGATCGGATACGCACCTTTCATTTCCTGCGTCATATGGCGACTCAGGCGAATGTCTGGCTGGCGAGCTTTGCGGATGAACCTGTCGCCGATTCGACTTGGAAAATGCTCCGAGGGATTTGTCACCGAGTGGCAATCATTCCCGTCCATAAGCGGATGCGCTGGGTGCGAGCCGGTGTGTCGGTATTAACCGGCGGGGCGATCTCGACGGGGGCCTTCTCGTCGCCGCGCTTCCGCAGCATCTTGAGCGAGTGGGGTCAGCAGACTCAGTTTGCCGCCACATTGTCGTCGTCTTCGGCTCTCGTGCAGTATCAACGTGAAGGCGTGCTGCGCAATGTGCCGGCCTATGTCGATCTGATTGATGTTGATAGTCAGAAGTGGCAGGACTACTCAGCAGCGACGTCAGGTTGGAAGAAGATCGTTTATGGGCTCGAAGCACGGCGTCTGCGAAGCGTCGAGGCAGGTCTTGCTGACTGGGCGGCGGGTATAACAGTCGTCAGTGAAGCAGAGGCTGCGATATATCGCTCGTTCCGAGAGACGCCTTTGATACGCGCGATCCCGAATGGGGTTGATCTCGAATACTTTCAGCCGACGGCGCCGAAAGGCGGGCAGTCTGCTGAGACGAACGGCTGCGTGTTTGTCGGTGTGCTTGATTACAAACCCAATGTGGACGGTATCTGCTGGTTCGCTCGGGAAGTTTGGCCGACGGTTGTGGCACAGCGGCCCGATCAGAAATTGCGCATTGTCGGGAGAGAACCGTCTGCGGCAGTTCGAGAACTGGTATCAATTCCCGGCGTCGAAGTTGTCGGCACAGTTCCCGACGTGCGGCCGTATCTGACTCAAGCGTCGGTCGCCGTTGTGCCGCTGCATATTGCTCGCGGCGTGCAGAATAAGGTGCTTGAAGCGCTCGCTATGGCGAAGCCGGTTGTTGCCTCTCCGGAGCCGCTTGTCGGACTTGATGTGCATGACGGGCTTGATGTATTCCGCGCCGAGTCGAAGGAACAATGGGTCTCGGCATTGCTACGACTCTTCGATGATGCCGCACTGCGGCACGAGGTCGGAGTCGCCGGGCAAGCGTATGTGACCGCAAATCATCGCTGGGATCAGTGCTTAAGCTCGCTGACGAATTTCTTGGGACTTACGAGCGAAGCTGTCGTCAGTCGCGTGTCTGCGCTGAGGGAGGAGTCCGTCATATGAAGGGACTTCTCTTTACCTATTTGATGACGGCCGGCGGTTCGATGGTTTCGTTCCTCAGCCCGTATCACGGCTTTCTGTGTTATGTGCTGTTTGCGATTATCAAACCGGAAGCAATGTGGCCGTGGGCCGTGCCTCCCGGGCGCTACAGTATGGCGATTGCGCTCTCGATGTTGGTCGGCTGGAGTTATACGAAGAAGGCGACATTTCAGTTCGGCGGTAGCTGGAGTGTGATTGCCATTCTGCTCGCGTTCTGGGGATGGGCGATCTTCGGCGCCATTCTCGCGCCGAATCAGGGTCTTGCCTGGGACTTCGTTGAGGCAACATTCAAGATCGTGCTACCGGTGTTTATCGGACTGACGACGATCGACTCGACGGCGAAGATCAGACAACTCGCTTGGACGATCATTTGCGCGCAGGGGTATGTGGCGCTGGAAATGAATCTGTCGTACTTCAGCGGGTTTAACACTCTGGCGCTGAATGGCTTTGGTGCGCTCGACAATAACAGTGCGGCCATTGCACTCGTGACCGGACTCGGTTCGGCGTTCTTTCTGGGTATGCAGAGCGAAAAGCTTTGGCAGAAGGGATTGGCGTTTGCGCTGGCGGGACTCATGGCGCATGCGGTGCAGTTCTCAATGAGTCGCGGCGGGATGCTCGCGATGATGATCAGCGGCGCGACGGCGTTTCTCGTGATACCGAAGCGGCCCCGGCATTATGTCGGGTTTGCACTTGCTGGTGTATTAGCGCTGGCCTCAGCGGGTGAAGAAGTGCGGGCGCGGTTCTTCACCGCCTTCGAGAAGAAGGAAGGTAAGCGCGAAGAGTCGGCACAAAGTCGATTGGACTTATGGCGCGATTGCTGGGATGTGATGAAGAAGAATCCGGTGATGGGCTGCGGCCCGAATCATTGGCCGGTCGTCGCTCCGAATTATGGCTGGCCGTTCGGTAAGGAAGCTCACAGTTTGTGGATGCAGACGGGTGCTGAATTAGGGTTTCCGGGATTAGCAATGCTCGCGAGTTTCTATCTCGTTTGCATGCTGAAGTGTTGGCGGCTTGTGTGGCGCCGCACGATTGTCGCTGATCCGTGGATCAAAATCGGAGCGCAAATGTCGCTGGCCGGACTCACGGGGTTCATGGTGTCGGCTCAATTTGTGAGTTTGGAAGCACTCGAAATTCCGTACTACACCGCGCTGCTTGGGGCAGCAGCGTTAAAAATACACTCGCTGAATGAGCTCAAGCAGAAGAGCGAGCAATTTGATCGTGAGACGTATTCGGCGGTTGGGCCTCAAATGCAATTTGCTTGAGGTATCAGGTGCAGGATGCAATTTCATGGTAGTTCCTAATATCCGAAGGACGCTGTGTGGGATGAAAACGAGACTGCGAGTTCGTTCGTGACGACGAATTCAACGAGTGAATGTGAACGTCGTCCCGCTGCGGCTCGGGATGGAATCCCAAGCTACTTTTCGGGGCAGGCGATTGAGCGGGCACGTTTTGGGATGGGGGTAGAAATGGTTTGGCAGGCAGTTCGGGGAGCGATTCGCGAGCGATTCTTTGCCACTTGGCGAAAGACTTTTAGCATCGACGACGGCCGGCATGCGGCGGTCGAGTCGTTGCGTCCGCTGCTGGCATGGCGCCCCGAAGACAATATTCGCACGCTGGGATTGCAGCCGTATGCAGATTTAGGAAGACCGTCGCTCGGGACTCCGACGTGCGAGCGAGATGATTTGATCTTTATCACCGCTCGGTTTCGCAGCGGGTCGACGTTGTTGTGGAATCTGTTTCGGCGAGTTCCCGACTGCGTTTCCTATTACGAACCGTTGAATGAGCGGAAATGGTTTGATCCGGCAAGTCGCGGGGATCGAGTGGATCAGACTCATCGCGAGGTTGATGTGTATTGGTCGGAGTATGAAGGGCTCGAATGCCTGAAAGATGTTTGGGACGAGTCATGGCCGGAGCATCGGCTGTATCTGGCGGCGGATAGTTGGGAGCCTCGACTCAAGCGGTATATCGAAATTCTCTGCGAGCAGGCGAAGGGGCGGCCGGTCTTGCAGTTCAATCGAGTGGATTTTCGAGTTCCGTGGCTGCGGGCTCAATTTCCGAAGATGAAATTGCTGCACCTTTATCGGCATCCGCGCGATCAATGGCTTTCGGTCTTACAAGATCCGAAGTCGTTCCCGGCGGCTCGACATATGAAGGACTTCGCGGCGTTCGACAAGTTTTATACGCGACCGTGGGCCGAGGACTTGAAGTATCAGTTTCCGTTCTTGGACGAGCGATTGGTCGAGCATCCCTATGAGCTGCACTATTTCCTCTGGAAGTTGTCGTATCTCTACGGGCAGCGGTACTCGCACTGCTCGATCAGCTTTGAGGAGTTGTCGCTGAAGCCGGAGAAGGCTTTGTTTGAGATGTTCGATGTGTGCGGGATTAGTCCGACTCAGATTGAACCGCTACTCGGGATTATCAAGCCGCCTCCGTTTGGGAAGTGGAAGGACTACGCCGACGACGCGTGGTTCAAGAAATATGAATCGAAGTGCGAAGACGTGCTGTCTGACTTCTTCGGGGCCGAGACGCGGTCGAGTAAGCAAAGTTGGTTAGCGGAGTCGGTGCTGGCTTGATACTGGCGAGTTGGGGGATTGGCGTAGCTTGACCCTCTGAGCCGAGCGGCTTTTGTATGCGGGCTAGAGTGATTCTAATTTAATACGGGTGTAACCGGCATCCCGGTGCGGTCTCCGGCGGGCTTGTCCCGTCGGGACCAACGACTGGCAGCTACAAGAACGAGGTGACCGAATTACTCTCCGTCCGGCTTGCCCGGACGGGAGTCGCGACTGAACTGCTACTCGCGATGAGTGTGTGGTAGCGGATCAGTCGTTGCTTCCGTCCGGACAAGCCGGACGGAGAGCGAGAATGCTTTTTTTTGCGGCAAAGTAGCAGAACAGTCGTTCGTCCCGTCCGGGCGAGCCGGACGGAGACGACTCGTATTCAGCGTCCGAGTGCCGGTCACACCCGATTCAATACGGGACGGACAAGATGTCCGTCCTACGGAAGTTGATACGGCGGGTGCGAAGGTTGGTATTTACGTGCGGTGAGGAAGAGCTCGACTCGGAGAGTCAAGCTACGGGTAGTAGCTGGGAGGCGGATTGATGCTGGCGACGAAGGATGTGAAATGTATTCCCCGGCGGAAAAGCAGATGGGTGCGGGTCGTGAGCGAGAGCTTTCGGCAGGCGGGCGCGTTGTCGCTGCACTGTTTGGGGATCGTTATGTCCCGAGTCCAATTAAGCTGATTGTTGCAGTCGGCGTGCTCTGCGCTCTGACGTTCGTGCTGCTCAGCGAAAATCCGTGGTCGATCTTCAAGTTCATTCCGTATCGCTTGCGGCCGGAGACCGATCTGCCGGATCGCATACCGGATAAGGTTTATCACTTTACCGGGTACTTTACGCTCGCCCTTGTTTTCATGTGGTTTGCGGCGACGCGGGCGAAGTGGTTAGTACTGGTGCTCGTGCCGTTGATGGTCGCACATGCGATTGGTACTGAGATTCTGCAGGGGTATGTGCCCGATCGAACGACCGATTGGACTGACTTTGTTGCGAACTCATTGGGAATATCACTCGGCACCGCGATCGGGCTTTTCTGTCGCCGGTTTGTGAATCGGGAAGATCCCGAATTGGTATTATGGGCCGGTGCTAATCCGGTGATTCCCGTTGCGCCAATACCGGCGACCTCAGAGCGAAGTGTGCAAGGCCGAGGGGCTCAAGTGCCGGTTGCTCAAAAGGCCGTGCGTCAGATGCCGATGGCGGCAAGTGCTTCGGCAGCGGGGAACAACGACAGCGGGTCGCTCGGTTTTAATCGCAATGAATTAGACGATGCCGCATTGGCGGAGTTGCATACGCGAGTCGTCAATTATCGCTTCTTGGGGATCTGCTGCGCGACGGCGGGGATCTTGCTCGGCAGCGCGTATTATGTGCATGGCTGGCAGGTGCGGCGGAATGCGGGGCAACTGCTGCAATTGGGGCAAGAGGCTCGCGAGGCGGGGGAACTTGCAAAGGCGCGGGATTTCTACGCTCGGTATATCAGCCTCGTCCCGACGAATCGGTCGGTGATGGCTGATTACGGCGTGCTGATTGATGAGACTCGTAAGGGCTCGCGCGGCGCGGGGCATGTCTTTAATATCTTCGAAGATGTGCTGCGACTAGATCCGTCGCGCGAGGATATTCGCCGTCGGCAAGTGAAATTGGCGTTCGATATGGGACGCTATACCGACGCCTTCGACCATTTGAAGGTGTTGCGGCAAGCTCATCCGTCTGAGGGTGAATTGGATGTGAAGGCCGCTCAGTGTCAGGAACAACTCGGCGAGTATAAAGCAGCGGCAGAAACTTATCGCATGGCGATTGAGCATTCGCCGGAGCTTGTCGATGCTTATCGGCAATTAGCACTGCTGCTGTATCAACGATTGGATGAACGAGACGCTGCGAGCAAGCTGCTCGATGAATTGGTATCAAAGAATGAAACCGACGCTCGCTCATGGATCGCTCGGTCGGAGTTTCGGCGCGAAGTCGGTTCATATACCGGCGCGGCGGACGATATGCGGCAGGCGATTGAGTTAGCTCCGCAGGATCTCAAAGTGCTGAGTTCGGCGGGGGATCTCGGGTATGCGCGAGCAATGGCCGCTCGGGGTGAAGGCCGTCAGGCGGAAGTTGAGCGCGTCGTGACCGAGACGCTGACGACGCTGAACGTCGGGCTTGAGCATCATCCGAGGGAACTCGAACTGCTGCTGCGGCAGGTATTATTGCAGTCTCACTTTGGCGATGCGTCGGCGGCGTTTGAGTCGCTGACTGAGATTGCGGCTGAGCATCCGAAAGACCCGCGCGTGCAAATGATGCTGGCGGATGTGTCGATCGAACGCGGTGACTTCGCGAAGGCAAAGGCGTCGATCGAGAAGTTGCCGAGAACTCCTCAGGCAGATGCGCTGCGACTGTTCTTGCGCGGTCGCATTGAGATCGCCGAGAAGGAGATCGAGAAAGCATTGGCGACGCTGTCGGAAGCTCGTCGCTTCATGGCCGATTCACCGACGTTGCTGGAGCGAGCCGATCTTGCGATCGCGCTGTGCTACCAGTCGCTCGGGCAAGTCGAAGGCGAACTGGATGCGTTCCGCCGGATCGTGAAAGAGAACCCAACGTCGCTCGTCGGTCGGCTCGGATTGGCGAACTCGTTTGCGAAGTCCGGTCGGTTGTCGGATGCGATTGCGGAGTACGGTCAGCTCAAGCACATGCCGCAAGTGCGGCTGATGCTGGCGCGAGTGCTGATCTTGAAGAATCTCAAACTGGCCGAGATCGACCGAGACTGGGGCGATGTTGAAGTGCTGCTCGATGACGCGCGGAAGCACGGGGATCATCCGGCTCATGAGACGCTGTTGCGCGTTGAGATGCTCGCGGGCAAAGGTCTTTATGAAGATGCGCGGCAGCTTTTGGAGAACGCTCGGTCGGCTCAGGTTGATCGGGCTGAGTATCTGATGGCGCTGCATCAAATCGCGGATCGCAGCGGAGATGCTCGGCAAGCGGCGCTCTATTTGGGTCAAGCATTGGAAGCGGCGGGGGATGTCGCTCGGGCTGAAGAGGAACTCAAGAAGGCGGTTGAACTCAGTAGCTCAACGGACCCGGCGGCGCGGCAGCAGTTGATGCAGTTCTATCTGCGGCAACAACGACCGAACGATGCGATGCAGGTCTTCAAAGCAGTGGCGCAGGGGCTCAACCGTCGCGAGTTGGCGAAGAGTTATGCGGCGTTCGGAGATCTCGGCCGCGCGGTCACGCTGTTGCAGCAGGATCTCAATGAGCGACCGGATGCGGTTTCGACGTTGCAGGCACTGGCCGACATCTATTTGGGCAACGGGCTTGAAGGCCGCGCGGAACCGCTGCTGAGAAAGATCATTGCCCAGTCGGCGTCGATTCCTGAGTCGACGGTGAAGCGCGCTCGGCGGCAGTTGTCGGTGCTATTGGCGAAGAGACCGGATGAGGTCTCTCAAAACGAAGCACGAGCGTTGCTGACGGCGAATGTCGGTGGCGCTCAAGCGAGTCCCGAAGATCAGCGGGCTCAGGCGGCGATGCTGGCGCAGAGTCGGCTGATTGATGATCGGCGCGAGGCGCTGCGTCTGCTGCTCCAATTGGATGACCGCGAGTTGCTCTTGCCGAGCGATCGTTGGCTGCTGGCTCGTTTGTATGAGGGCGAAGGAGACGCGGCGCAGGCGTCGCGGCACTTAGAGAAGTTGCTGGCGGTCGGCACGAATCACGCGGCTTATTTGCGGGACTATGTCCGCTATCAGATCGAGCACGGGGGATTGGCGGCAGCGGCGAAGTGGCTGAAGCGGCTTGAGGAATTGGCTCCGCAAGAGACGGCGACGGGAGTATTGGCCGCTCGATTGCAGGCAGCTCAGGGTGAGCACGACGCCGCACAAAGCGGTCTGCGAGCACTGGCAGCAAGTGCGGCCGGCAAGTCGCGAGCGGCTCGGCTGACGGATCTCGTGCAAGCGTCCGATGAGATTGCGAAGTCGTTGAAGGAATCGAAGACAAAGGCCGAGTACGCGCGGCTGTCAGAAGAATTCCATCAGGCGGCGATGTCGACGGAGCCGCAGCACGTGCAGGTCTATGTCGAATGGCTCGCGCAGAGCGGTCGAACGAGCGAGGCGTTTGCGCAACTGGATGCTGTGTGGCAAAAATTACCCGCAGAGTCAGCGGCGGGAGTGACGTTGTCTCTGTTGGGATCGGCGGATGATCCGACGGCTCACGCTGAGGATGTTGAGAAGCGATTGAAGGCAGCACTGGAGAAGAGCCCGAAGTCGAGCTTGCTCAAAGTGTGTTTGGCCGATTTGCGTTCGCTGCAAGGACAAGCTGATGCAGCAGAGTCGCTGTATCGCGAGGCATTGGAGAACGACCGCAAGAACGTGCTCGCGCTCAATAATTTGGCATGGCATCTCGCAGTGCGCGGCAAGCTGACGGACGAAGCAATGATGTTCGTCGAGCGTGCAATCGCGATTGCAGGCGCGGCTCCGCAACTGCTCGATACCCGAGCGACCGTTTGGCTTGCTCAGAGCAATCCGTCGCGAGCGATTAAGGATCTGAAGCGCGTGCTGCTCGAAGAACCGACGCCGGGGGCTCACTTCCGCATGGCGCTGGCGCTCGCGGAAACGGGCGAGCTTGAAGCCGCTCGCACGTCGTTCAAGGCCGCAACGGCTCGCGGGTTTAAGGCACAGCATCCGGTCGAACGCGAGCAGCTTGCCGCGCTACAGCAGCGGTTGAAGTAACGCGGGCGGGCCGATGTTGCGGGGCAAGAATTAGCCCCGTGCGATGAAAGCCATTGAGGCGAGCAGCATCGAAGCGAGTTCGAATCGCTCGCCGGTCAATGGTCATGCTCTACGGCATCGTTGAAGCTCATCGTTCGGCCAACTGGCTTTATGCTCTCGATCACTCCTGAGGAACACAGCCGTTTTGGGGTACGACGGACTTGCAGTCCGTCGCTTCTCACGACGTTCGACGGA
>CAZNMS010000338.1:0-9484 GCA_964573505.1 uncultured Planctomycetaceae bacterium
GCGAACTCCGCTCGATGCCGAGCGAATAAAGCTCGTCTGCAACTGGCCGGTGCATGTTGTTGGATCAATTGAAACCGAAGCCTGTGCGACGCCCGCCTCTGATAAGCGAGCTGAGTCTTGAGTCGATTTCTGAGGTCGCTGCAAGAATTCGGCTTTCGAGGCATCTGCCTCATTGCGGAAGTCTCGGCAAACTTTTCCGACTTTCTCGCCTTTGTCGGTTGCTTTGAGTCTTCTGATTAACGCGATCGTGCCGAAACCAATGAGTGACGAACTGCGCACTGCGCGGCTCGGGGGAGTTGTTGCACAGCTCAGCCGAAGAGTCCGTCAACGCCTTATTGGGTTTCAGGTTATGCAACGAGCTCATCGAATTCGCTGGAAAGCATTGGCCGCCGTCGGCATTGGAGTCGCGGTATTGGGCGGTGCATGGTGGGCGCGGCGAGCGGACTCACAGGAAGCATTTCGCGCGGCTCAGCCGCAGAACTTCCAGCAAAGCGTTCAACGTTCGTTCGCTCAAGGTGAGTTCAACGGGGCGTCGCCGAGCGATTGGTCACCGCAGACCGCTGCCAATAGTTTCAATTCTTGGCCGTCTCAGACGGGACAAGTTGAGTCGCCGCCGGATTGGCCGTATCGCCCCGGCACGAATGCGACACCGAACGCTCGCGGCAATGCCGCTTCTAGCAACGCGACGATCTATCAAGGCAATCGCGCGGGCACTGCTCAGCCACTGCGGACGAATGAATTCGGGACCGAATCGAATACGGGGAGCAGTCCTCAATTCCGAGCACCGCGCCAAGACACGGCAACGAATCGCGGTGCTCCTCTTCCGACTCAGCCATCAGCGGCCAATCAAGGTCAGATTCAGCCGCGTCAATGGCCCACTCAGCCGAACGGCACAACTCGACCCGCAAATGATCGAGCCGTCGCCGGACATAAGTCGGCAGCCGACTTCACTCCGCCTCGGCAAGTGGTGACAGCGAAGTCCAATGTGTCTGCGGCTGAATGGCGCGGACCGGATTCAAAGCCGGTCAAGCAAATCAAGAAGGTCAGCTTCGAGTCCTATGCGCGGGGCGGTGACGAAGAGCACCCGATTCCGGCTGAAGCGTTTCTTGTCCCGTATTCGCAGCGAGCAGATGAGTACCCCGAGCGAGTTGAACGCGATCTCGGAGTAGACCTCAAAGAGTTGCCGCGCGACTTCGTCCCATGGTGGAACGCTGAAGTCGACAAGAGCATGCGCAAGGGCAACGAGACTTTGTCGGTCAACATTGAGGCATTGGTCATCGCGGCGATTGAGTACTCACCGCAAGTGACTGCGCTCCGCATCGACCCGCGCATCCGCGAAACGGTCATCGTCGAAGAGGATGCTGCGTTCGATTGGACGGCATTTCTCGAAACGAAATACAACAAAACCAATGACCCCGTCGGCAACAAGTTGACGGTGACTCCCGGCGGCGGCGGTCGGTATCTCGACGATACGGTCTATTCAAAGGGCGGCTTGAAGAAGCGGTTCAATCAAGGCGCCGAACTCAACATCGCCGAGCGTGTTGGGTATCAAGACAACAACTCAACGTTCTTCACTCCGCAGGCTCAAACGACGGCGCGACTTGAATTGAATGTGACTCAGCCGCTGTTGCGCGGAGCGGGGTCAATGGTCAATGAGAGTCGCACGGTTCTCGCTTATCTCGACCGAGATATCTCCGAAGGGGAATTGGCCGGGAAGCTGCAAGATCACATTCATTCGGTCTACGAAGCCTATTGGTCGTTGTTCCGCTCGCGTGCGGTGAAGTTGCAAAAGCAACGGTTGCTGCGAAGCGCGGAAGAGATTCATCAATGGCTCGCGGCTCGTCAGGGACACGATACGACGAGGGCTCAAGTTGCTCGTGCTCAAGCAGCCGTCGCGAGTCGTCGTTCCGAGATTGCTCGTGCCGAGATGGCGATCCGCAATTCGGAATCGCAACTGCGTCTGCTCGTGAACTCGCCCGCGCTGAAAGAAGGCGCTCGCACGGAACTGCTGCCGGCCGAGTTCCCATTGGCCGAACCAATTGACATTTCATTGAAGGGGTCGCTCGAAACCGCACTGCGACATCGACCGGATGTTGCTCAAGCGATTGATCGTATGAAGGCGACGAGTCTGCGGCTCGGCGTCGCAAAGAACGACTTGCTACCGAAGCTCGATCTCGTGCTCAGCACTTACACATCGCAATTGCGGCACGCGGATCTCGGCGGTGCGATGTCCGACCAATACTCAAAGGGCGGACCGGGATTCGGCATCGGCTTTCAGTTTGAAATGCCACTCGGCAACCGCGCTGCAAAGGCCCGTCACGAGCGCCGTGAATGGGAGATGGCGAAGGCCCTCAAAGAATTCGAAGTGGCCGTCGAGACGGGCATGACTGAAGTCGAGATGGCCACTCGCGAGCACGAGACTTCGTATCAGGAAATGCTGGCGCGCTTTCAAGCAATGCTCGCAGCCGAAGTTTCAGCGAGTCGAGCGGAGCAAGTCTTCCGCGAGACTGCGGGCGGTGAAGGCGTTGTCGTCGGAGTGCTGTTGCAAGACATGCTTGATGCTCAAGAACGACTCGCTGCTGAAGAAGCCGAGTTCGTCGAAGCGCAAGCGAAATACGCGCTCGCCATTGTGAAGCTCAAGAAGGCAACCGGAGTGCTCTTGAGTTGTGACTGCGAGCCCGTCTCGATCAAACCGGCAGACAAAGTTCCGACGGCATCAGAGGTCATACAAATTCCCGAAGTGCCAGTGCCCGATCCAGTGCCTGCTGGGAAGTAGCAGAGGCCGCACTTGACGATCGGGACGACGTGCAAGTTCTACACACAACGAGTCCCCGCATTCGAGTTGCTCATGCTCACGGCTTTGCGATCAAGGATTCGATCTCGCAAGCCCGCTGTCATTGCGGTGCCGGTTGAGCCTGCGCTTGTTGCTCGAGTGCGAGACGTCGAACGGCGTTACTTCGATATCTCGGATCGTGAACTCAAGGACCGAGTTGATGACCTGCGCGGCGAAGTTGAGCTGACTCAACAACTGAGCGATGACGTCATCACGACAGCGTTTGGACTCATTGGACTAGCGGCACGTCGAGCACTCGGGATCGCTTTCTATGACGTGCAGTTTCAAGCGGGACTCGCACTCGTTCGCGGTCAAGTTGCCGAGATGCAAACCGGCGAAGGCAAGACGTTTGCAGCCGCCTTTCCCGCCGTTGTCTTCTCGCTCTTCGGTCGAGGAGTGCATGTCGCTACGTCGAACGCGTATCTCGCCGAGCGAGACTGTCTGCATCTCAAACCGCTCTATGAGATGCTCGGTGCGAGTGCCGGAATCACGCTGACTCAGACGCCGCCGGATCAGAAGCGTGCGGCCTATCAATGCGACATCACGTACGGCCCCGGTTGTGATTTCGGGTTCGATTATCTGCGTGATCAAGTCACGTTGCGGCAAGCTCCCGAATCGACGTTAGGCGCCGACTTCTTAGCGATCCTCAGAGGTCAATCGCGTGCGCTGACACCGACTTTGCAACGCGGCTTGAATGCCGTCGTCGTTGACGAGATCGACAACGTGCTGCTCGATGATGCGTGCTCGCCATTGCTCATCAGTAATTTTTCTGACAAGCCGGCGCCGGATGCGGCGGCGCATGTCGCGGCAAAGAAGCTCGTTGATGAACTTGTTGCCGGGCAGGACTTTTCGACCGATCGATTGACGGGTGCAATACGTCTTACAGAGATCGGGCTGACTCGTATCTGGGACAACGCTGACGAGTTGCCGCTGCGAGTCGTCGTGCGTCCGTGGCAGAGCTATGTCGAGCAAGCATTGCGTGCGAAGTACCTCTTTCGACTCGACGTGAACTACATCGTGCGTGACGGAAAGGTCGTGATCGTCGACGAGTCGACTGGTCGCATCTTCGAAGAGCGCAGTTGGCGCGACGGCTTGCATCAAGCTGTCGAAGCGCGCGAAGGACTCGCGATCAATGCCGAAAAGGAATCGCTCGCAACGGTGACGCGGCAGCGGTTCTATCGGCACTACGAAACGTTGTGCGGCATGACGGGCACCGCGACCGGCAGCGAAGACGAGTTCCGGCAGATCTATCAACTCGGAGTGACCCGCATTCCGACTCATCGTCCCAGTCGGCGAACGATCTTGCCGCCGCGTTACTTCGCAACGGCGGAAGCAAAGTGGCAAGCGATTGCTCATGAGGTCGAGCGGTTGCATGCACGCGGGCAGCCGGTGCTGATCGGGACTCGCTCCATCATCAAGAGCGAGCAGTTAGCCGAGTTGCTGACGTCTCGCGGCATCAGCTTTCAACTGCTCAATGGCAAGCAAGATGAAGATGAAGCGGAGCTAGTGGCTCAAGCAGGTCGAGCCGGCGCGGTCATGATCGCAACGAACATGGCCGGGCGCGGGACCGACATCAAACCCGACGACGATGCACTCAGTCGCGGCGGTTTGCATGTCATCGTCAGCGAACATCACGACGCGCAGCGCATTGATCGTCAATTGGTGGGACGAGCAGCGAGGCAGGGAGATGTCGGGTCGGCTCAATGCTTTGTCAGTGCCGACGATGACTGGCTCGTGAAATACGGAGACTGGCTGCGGCGAGTCATGCAGCGAGCCGCTCCGCAAACTGGATCGACCGAGCTGCGCGACGACTTCTCGTCGTCAGTCCGAAAGGTGCAGGCCGAAGCCGAACAGCAGAAGTATCTCGAACGTCGGCAATTGTTCTTGGAGGACAACCGGAAGAATTGAAGAAGAACCACAATGCATCCAATGAGCCCCAAAGGGGCGAGATTCGATAGCCCAGTCCGATAGGACTGGGTGAAAGGTCGCCGAGAAGCGCAAGCCCCAACGGGGCGCAATTCGGTAACCGCTCGGAATCACGAACGATGACGCGAGCGTTCGATGGGATGGAACGCTGATGACACCAATGAAGCGGCAACCGAATTGCGCCCCGTTGGGGCTAACTTTCAGCGCCGTCGCTTGCCCCAGTCCTACCGGACTGGGCTATCGAATTACGCCCCTTCGGGGCTCAGAACGAAATCTCATGGAAGGGAACTCAACATGAAATTTGCCCCTGCATTTTTTGCGACACTGGCTTTAACGAGTTCGGCATTCGCCGGTGACATCGAAAGCTTCATCGAGCCCTATCGCAGCATCGAAGTCGCTGCCGCGGAATCGGGCATCATCATCGACCTGCATGTCAAAGAAGGGCAAAAAGTCGAGAAGGATCAGCCGTTAGCAGAGCTCAATCAGGACGTGCTCAAAGTCAGCGTCGACATTGCAAAGGCACATAGCGAAGCCGTCAGTGCGATCCGCGCGGCGGAAGCGGAACTCAAGCTGCAAACCGATCGGCACGCGCGACTCGTGCAACTCCGCGCGAAAGACAATGCGACGGAAGATGAAGTCAATCGCGCTCTGCTCGAGAAGGAACTGGCGGAAGCACGTCTGCTCGCTGCGAAAGAAGCGTTTGAAGTGAAGCGACTCGAGCACGAACGCATTCGTTTGCAGCTTGCTCAACGCACAGTGCGTTCGCCGCTGAATGGCTACGTTGTCTCGATTCAGCGCGAGATCGGTGAATCAGTCGGACTCGCAGATCCCGTCGTGATGACGGTCGTGCAACTTGATCCGTTGCTGGTGACGTTCCCCGTTCCGGTCTCTCAGCTGACCGGGATCAAAGCCGGGCAGACGCTGCGAATGAAAGTCGTCGGACGACAAGACCCAATTGAAGGCAAGCTCGACTTGATCTCTCCGGTGATCAGCGCCGACAGCCAAACGGTGAAAGTGAAAGTCGTGATTCCGAACTCCGACAACCGCATCAAGAGCGGCTCAAAGTGCGTGCTGCTGATCGGCACAAGCGGTCAAGAAACGCCGAAGCTGACCGAGAAGCCCGAGACGAACTCGAAGGTCAAGAAGCAGTAACCATCTTGGAGTGCTCCGGCTCGACGGAGCCCTCCATCTGTTGTCGTTTGAAGTTGATCTTCGCTGCCGGTCAGTTCGCAGGCACTGATCGAAACGAAGAGTAATCAGAGATTGAACTTTGCCGTCGATCTCGCCGGTTCGAACGCAGGAGCTCAAGCGACAAGAGTCGGAGGGCTCCGTCGAGCCGGAGCACTCCAAGAAATGCGCTCTACAACGATGCCTACTGACTCAGCCTTTGCGGGCTACATCGTCGATACCAATCAACCGGCTGCGGGTTCCGCGGGGCCGCGCGGGGGGGCGGCTTCTTTGCGTTCGGTGCAGCAGCGGTTGTTTGATGTCGTCAGTCAGCCGAGCCCCGATTCGTCTTGTCTGCAACAACTGGCGGATCTGCTGAGGCAAGCAACGGACCTCTTTGCACTCGGATGGTTTGAAGCGGCGAGCGGCGGACGGCTGGCGCCTCATCCGAGCGTTGTGCATTTTGTTCCTCAGTCAGAGGCGGCTTTTGAAAAGCTGCTGAGCACGACGGCGATTGAAGCGGCTCGTGATGCGGCAACTTGTTCGCGCACGTCTTTGATTGATCGCACTTCCGGCTCCTCGGTGAATGAGACCTTCTTGGCGATCGCGGCACCGGCACGCAGTCAGTCCGGGAGTTTTGGCGTGCTGGCCGGAGCGTTCCGCGCTTCGTCTCAATCATCCGAAGCGCTTGTCGGAGTCATCGAAGCGGCGGCAGCGGCGATCGGGCTCAATCACTGCGGGCAAAAACTCTTTGTGGCAGAGCAAGAGATTGCGGCGATCGCGGCCATTGTTGATCTCGCCATTCGCATCGAGACGAGCGAGACGACTGCTGAAGCATCCCGCATTTTGGCGAATGAACTTGCCCGACATACCGGGCAGCCGAGCGTCATGATTGGGCTGAAGCCGCAGGACTCGAAGTCGTGCCGGTTGATGGCGATCAATGGCGAAACCGTTGTGAGTCGAGACTCCGAACGAACGCGCGCCATTGAAGCTGCTTGCGATGAGTTGCTCGTGAGAGACGGGCTGACTTGCTGGCCGCCGGAGTCACTGACGGAGCGGCACGGTTTGCTCACGCTCAAGCAACTGCAAGCGGTGCTGCGGGTGCCGAGTTTGATTGGCAGTCCGTTACGAGATCACTCGGGTGAGTCGGTCGGTGCATTTTTAATTGCAGGTTCGCGAGAAGCACTCAGCGAGCCCGCGATGCAGCAGTTCGTGCGGGCTTGCGAGCATCGACTCGGCGGCGCGCTCAAACTCGTGAGGCAAGCCGAACGTCCGAAGTGGCGACGTTGGCTTGAGAGCTACAAGCAGAAGTCGGGCGAAGCGCCTTTGAAGACTGCTGCGATGTGCGCGGCAGGAGTGGCGGCATTGCTCTGCGTGCCGATGCCGTATCGCGTGAAGTGTCATTGCGAGCTTCAGCCGGAAGTGCGGCGCTTTGTGGCAGCACCGTTTGACGGGCTGCTCGAAAAGGCGTTCGTCGAACCGGGAGAAATGGTCGAAGCCGGGCAGTTGCTCGCGCGATTGGATGCGAAAGAGATTCATTGGGAACTTGCCGGCATCGAAGCCGAACGCGGTCGAGCGACAAAGGAGTCTGACTCAGCCTTAGCGAAGCAAGACTTCGCGGCGGCTCAGATCTCGCGCTATGACCGAGAACGATTGGAACTCCGACAGAAGCTGCTGACGCATCGCGGCGACAACTTAGAGATCCGCGCACCGATCGACGGACTCGTGATCGTCGGCGACCTCAAGAAGTCAGAAGGCATTCCGCTGAAGAGCGGCGATCAACTTTTCGAGATCGCGCCACTCGATCGCATGATCGTCGAAGTCTCAATCCCGGAAGCTGACATCACTCACGCTGCGATCGGGCAATCGGTCGACATGACGCTCGACGCCTTTCCCGGCGAAGGTTGGCGCGGGACGGTCACTCGAATTCATCCGCGTTCGGAGATCCGCGAGCAGGAGCACGTCTTCATCGCGGAAGTGGAACTCGACAACTCTGCGGGGCGTTTGAGGCCGGGATTGATTGGCCGTGCGAGCGTCTCGACGTCATGGCAGCCAATCGGCTGGATCGCGCTGCATAAGCCGTGGCGCGCGGTGTGTCAGTGGTTCGGAGGGTGAAATAAGATCGGATTTCATTCCGCTTATGCGAGCGGCAGTTGAGAACCTACGGGCGAATTCTTGTACGACGGACTTGCAGTCCGTCGAGCCTCGTCTCCGACGGACTACAAGTCCGTCGTACCGGAACAAACTCATCTGCCGTTCGCCTTACGAGATTTAAAGGAGACTCAGATGCCCGCTCCCAAAATTGCTCCCGAGCAGGTCACTCGTACTGAGTTAGTTACGCATCCCGACGGCACTACTTCGAAGCGTCTCTTCGTGAAGCTGACGCGCGAGCAAAAGGCCTATTTCAAGAAGGCTCGTGCTGAGGTCATGAAGGAGTTTCCGCCCAAGAAGAAGCCGACGCGCCAACGATTGGAGATGCTCGTCGGAGATGATGACGGACCGCTGTTAGCCGCAGTCGATAAGTACGCCGCCGACAACAGTCTTCCGAATCGCGGTGCGGTACTCCGAGTTGCCATTGCGCGACTTGTTGGCATTGAACTTCCAATTCCGCATCACGGTTGGAAGGCAGGACGGACTCGCCGAGCAAAGAAGGCCGCAGTCAGGAAGTCGGTTTCAAAGTGACCGTACTTCGCATCAGGCAGGGTTCACGCGACGCAATTCCCCGAAACGATCTTGAGTGAAGTATGGCAGGCTCACATGTAGCAACGATTGCAGCCGCGAATGCAACGATCATGGTTGATGGCAACCTTGATGCGATCGCGGAGTACTTCGCGCCGAACTACCTCGTGCATCTCACTGGGGAAGACATGACGGGCGGGCATGAATTGATTCGCAAGGTCTGCGGTACTTACCGACGTGCGTTCTCGGATCTCAAAGTGGAAGTCGAGATTCTGGTGAAGAGCAAAGATCGGGTTGCATGGCAGCGAACGATTCGGGCCACTCACAAAGGCAGCTTCAAAGGCTTTCCCGCGACGGGCCGACCCATCGTGTGGCGCGACATGCTGACAACTCGGTTCGCTGATGGACTCATCGCGGAAGAGTGGTTGCTGACGGATTTGGCAGAGCAATTGTTGAAGGCGCGGAAACGGTGACGACTCGATTGCTTGAGGCTGATGTTCGCAGTCCCTTTGGAGCAAAGACGAGGAATGACAGGAAGATTTGAGGCAGGAAGATAAGGCGTCGGGTGACCTCGAAAGATCCGTATGACGGCGATTGAGAATCCGCGAACGACCGTTCGCTGAATTCATTTGGGTGTGACCGGCACTCCGGCGTTGAATTTGAGTCGTCTCCGTCCGGCTCGCCCGGACGGGACGAACGACTGGTCGGCTACTTGACTCCAAAACAAAGGCTTTTTCGCTCTCCGTCCGGCTTGTCCGGACGGAAGCAACGACTGCTCCGCTACCACTGCGAGCGAGTAGCGGGGCAGTCGTGACTCCCGTCCGGGCATGCCGGACGGAGAGTGATCAAGTCAGCTCGTTCTTGTAGCTGCCAGTCGTT
>CAZNMS010000339.1:0-9466 GCA_964573505.1 uncultured Planctomycetaceae bacterium
CGCATGTTGCGAGCCAGCCCATCAATCAGGTCGTACTGGCTGCGATGCGCTTCATCCGCGACGACGACGATGTTTCGTCGATCGGACAACAGCGGCATGCGGTCGCCCTTTTCCTCGGGCAAGAACTTTTGGATCGTCGTGAAGATCACGCCGCCGCTGGCCACCTTCAGCAGTTGCCGCAGTTGCTCGCGACCGTCGGCTTGCACGGGCTTCTGTCGCAGCAATTCGTAGCACCGCAAGAACTGCCCAAAGAGTTGATCGTCGAGATCATTGCGATCGGTCAGCACAACCAGCGTCGGGTTATTCATCTCGGGGTGCAGCACGATCGCACCGGCGTAGAACAGCATCGAGTAGCTCTTGCCCGAGCCTTGAGTGTGCCACACGACACCGCCGCGTCGGTCGCCGTCTGACCGCGACGCCTTCACGGTCGAGGCCACCGCTTGTTGCACCGCATGAAACTGGTGATAGCCCGCGATGATCTTGTGGATGCGGTCGTTGTCTGTGTCTTCTTCAAACACGACGAAGTGCTTCAGCAACGCGAGCAGTCGCGTCTTCTCGAACACGCCGCGCACGAGGACTTCGAGTTCCAGCACGCCCTTCGCGTCGTCCTTCTCGCCTGCGATCGTGCGCCAGACTTTGAACCACTCTTTGCTCGCAGTCAGCGACCCGATGCGAGCATGGAGTCCATCCGAAACGATCAGCAATTCGTTGAAGTGAAACAGCGACGGGATCTGCTGCTTGTAGGTCTGAAGCTGATTCCAAGCGGTCCAAATCGTCGCGTTCTCGTCGCCGAGGTTCTTGAGTTCGATGACCGCCAACGGCAGACCATTGATGAAGACGACGACATCGGGCCTGCGGTTGTTCTGCCCTTCGATCACGGTGAACTGATTGAGCGCCAGCCAGTCGTTGTTGTCCGGTTGGTCGAAGTCGACGAGTCGCACTCGATCGCCGCCGATGCTGCCATCCGCGCGACGAAACTCGACTTCGACACCATCCCGCAGCATCTCATGAAACTTGCGATTGATACCCACGAGCGACGGCGACTCAGGCCGCATCAGCTTGCGAAATGCTTCCTCAAGAGCTTCCGCTGGCAGCTTGGAATTAAGCCGCTCCATCGCCGCCTTCAGCCGTCCCACAAGCACGACATCGCCATAGGAATCTCGCTCGGAACCGGCTTCATTGGGGCCAATCTCAGGGCCGTACATCGGCGAGTAGCCTAGCTCTTGAAACCATTCGAGAGTCGCAAGTTCCAACGATGATTCATCGAGTCGCTCGGTCGCCATTACCGTTCACACCAATTGAAGAATGGAGCAATGTTTTGAAATGGGATCGAACGAGTCTTCAGCGCAAGGCTCAAAATCGACTGGCCAGCAAGCCACCAAGCGGCACAGAAGACGCTGCTGGAGCGGGGCGTCGGGATTCATTCGTTCGACAACGATACTGACCGTGCAACACTGCGAAATCAGTTTGGAGACGTCGCTTGCCAAGTAGCGCGGCACATATCCCAACCTCAATGACTCATTTGCGTATGCACGGTAGACGGCGACAGCGTGCGGATCTTGTGGGTTGTCCGGTGCAAGTCGCAGTTCTAGCGGGTCGTCGTGATTCAACTTGCTAACGATCACCCGAGCTTCATCGCTGGCCCATCTCAAACCATGTAGGAAGAACTTGGAGACGTAGTTGCCGTCCGCGTCTGCTTCGGGGTGGGGAAAGACTTCAATCCCATCAGTCTGACGTCGTCCTTCAGTCACTCCGAGCAGCGAGATCGGATCGGGTGGCTGAGCCGGATCAAACCCCCCCCAGGCTAAGTAGGCTTCGTACTCAGGACGTGACGGCGACAACAGGCGATTGGCGAACAACGGAAAGAGCTTCTCGGACTCATAGACTTCGTCGAGATGCGGCATTTCGACGAACGGCTGAAAGCCCGGCAACTGCGTGGCGCCCTTCAGATAACTGAAGCGATAAATCCCCGCTTCGAAGTCGAGACGACCAACCGGCCCCCAGACACCCTGACGCGCATCTCCCCCGCGATAGGCGACATACAACGAACTCATGCGTGACCTAATTCTGCCAAGAGACGACTCTGATTGACCTTCAGCAACTCTAATGTGAACTGCTTGGAAATGCCTGACATCCGCCAGTCACATGACCTCGCTCAATTCCCCAGCAATGAGCGAATCAGATCCTCGGCCAGCTCTTCATCAACCACGTTGTCGAATCGTCCCACGGCGGCGTTGATACCTAGCTCAGCGAGCAATTTTGGGGAGACTTCGGCAGGCTTGGGGAGCACCAGTTTGATACGCACTTGAAAGGGGAACTTGCCGCCCCACATCTTGGGGACGAGGTTTCGTCCGCCATCGCAGGTGGCTTGCCACAGTCCCAGCAGGCCGCCGATTTCGTAATGGTGCAGCAGGCAATAATCCCCTGCCTTGATCTCCAACGGCCACGGCTTATTCGAGCCGAAGAGACTCTTTTCCATGCAGTCCATGTAGGTGTTGCTACTGCATTCAAAGATGTATGCCTTGCGGGGCGTGGATGCGTTCGCGTTAGGTCGGTCTGAATTCATCATTGATAGTGCTATTCCAGTTCGGCGGTGCGATAGGCTTGCTTGGCGTGAGTCGGTGTTGTCGGGAAGGCCAATTTGAGCTTGCCGCCTTTGGCCAATGGTTTGAGGTACTGCTGCCGGAATGCGTCTTCGTCCCGAGTCACCAGTTGGGCCAAGCAACTCAGCGTGATGTAGTGGCCTTTACAGAGGTCAAGGACGATGGACTTCATGGTCTCTTTCGGCATCGATCTTTTTACTCGCGGTATTGCGGCCATCTTTTCCAAGTCGGCACGGAGTACCGCAGAAAGGCATTCCAAAGAGTCGATCACGGGAGCATCCAACTGATCTGCCAGCAGCCGTCCGTCAGCATCCCGTTTTTCCTCGGTGCCCTCCGCTGATTCCGGCAAATGTGCGGAGCGATCAACCAAATGTGCGGAGCTTCCTGGCAAATGTGCGGAGCGACCGCCCAAATGTAGGGAGCTGGCTCCGAACACTTCCTCGGGCGTCGGAATTGCCGCTCCGGGAAGGCAATAGACGGAGCCGCGACCTTGGTTGTGCGGTTCCAAGAATCCGTCCCGGACGAGGTTCTGAAACATCCGGGTAATGTCGAACGGATGCAGCGCGGTCATTTCTCGGACTCGTGCGTGGGTCACGACTCGTTCGGTCGCAGCCGCCACAAGAGTGAGGCGTTCATTCTGCCCAAGCGCGTCAAAACGAGCTCCATAGACATTGCGGAGGCTGGCCAGCACATCCGCCGGGAGCAAGTCGATCATCCGCAGTTCGAGAAGCGTTTGGTTGTAAGGCTCCGACCGTTCGTACAAAGCCGGAGCGCGCCAGTGCTGGCTCGTCCAACCTCGGTAAATCTTGGGAATCCCAGACCCAGCCTGCTCACCCACGCCGACCAGTCGCAACATCTTGTGAAGCGTTCGATTCCGGCAGTCGCTCTCGCCTCCTTGAATCGCGATGTCAGGGGGAATTCGCATCAGCCCTGGATTGCGGAAGCCGAACATGTCCGGTCGCTTTACCACCAAGACCGAAGCGCGATCCGAGTAGTCCGCATGGACGAGGGCGTTGGCCAGCGCTTCGCGAAGGACTTCATGCACTGGCTTGTCGTCCCCAATTAGCCACACAACGTTCCCCTCAGCCCATCAGGTTTTCGGTGATTTGCGTCGATTTTCACTAACTCAGTTTTGGAAACTTGAATTTCACGTCATCGAGTCCGATAGTGGTTGTAGCTCATCTACCATGTTGTAGAAGGAGTACCGACGCCGTGCCCGCAAGGGTGCGGCGTCAGCCGTTTCGGGACTTCCAAATGTCCCGCTCTGCTCGCAATTTCTTGCGTCGATGCTCTTCCGCAGTGCAGTAGGCAGTCACCAGTTGCATGTACTGGAAACCGTCTCGCACACGAGTCCGCTCTGCCAGCACGACCAGAAATTCCTCACGAAACCAAAACAAACGGCGGATGTCGTCGCCGCGTTGATTGGTCCACACGCTCACCAGTGGATCGCGACAATGTTCGATCACCGGTCGGAGCCAGCCAATCCGTTCGCACCGCCGAAGGTCTGGAGTGCGGCTGTCTTCATCCGATCCTTCGGACACGCAGTGCCAGAATCCGGCATACTTGCCGTCGTAGATTGGATCACGGCGACAACGAACCCATTTGCCATCAAAGCGAGGTTGTGAAACGACAAAATCGTTGTCGAATCTCTGATAAACGGCGTCGATGAATGCGGTCCAATTCCCGCCATGCTCGGCGAGCCGGATCAACTGTGGAAGCCAAACGGGGTCGGACATCATACGCCCCCCGCCGCCTGCCATCGCAGAAGGTTAAACTTTGACTCGCGAAGCCAAGTTGTCTGGCCCAATCGTCGGCCCGTTCGGCGTTCGATGCGCTGGATCAATTGCAGTTTGGCGGTGCTCGCCGCCAAACCACGCGCGTGATACCCGACTGCTCCCGCCAGCAAGTCGGTGAGTTGCAGCACGGGAGATTCGTGGGAGCGAATCTGCTGAACTCGTTGGATGATCTTTCCGGCCGCGTCGTAGCGACTATTTCGGAGCACCTCTTCGAGCTTCCGCCGCTTTGGTTCGCCACGAGTGTCTTTGATGTCGAGGTAGATGTGATACCTCTCTCGCGGGTCGATGATCGGCTCCAGCAACGTGAAGCACATTTTGTAGTACCACTGGTTGTGGTCTTGTTGATGCCGTCCGTGGTCGAGCAGCCCCTTATTCGGGATGAGAACAGCCCGAAAATGCAGGTCGTCGTCGTCGAAAAAGTAGTCCAAGACTTCCCGAAAGAACGGCAACTTGGACGGTGACACTTTGGTCCATTTGATTTCACATTCAGGAGACAGATTGTGTTCGGCTTTGATCTCCTGAATGCGTCGCGAAATCCCAGGCACCTTCTCGGTCGGGCACCAGACAGACCCCAAGACCATGACCGGGATGCCGTCATGTTCCAAGTGGCAACTTTCGTCGAGATAGATGTTGAATGACTCGGCCATCACAGCACCTCTTGGACAAACGGGCCGAGCGGAATTTCAGAACGGGAGTTGATACGACAGACGTTGGTCATCCGGCGTCCTCCACCAGTCGTTCGGCGTTGGCCACGCGAATCTCGCCCGACAGCAGGTTGGGGAGTCGCGGGAAAGGCGTTGAAACACAGAGGCACGGAGAGCACAGAGTTGGGTTTGTGGGACGTTCTCTGTGCCTCAGTGTTTCCACTCTGAGATCCGTTGATGCTGCCGATGTCATCCGGCGTCCTCCACCAGCCGTTCGGCCTCGGCCACGCGAATCTCGCCCGACAGCAGTTTCGGAAGCAACGCGTCGCGGATCGCGGCAAGCTTTTCGCTTTCTTTCGAGTTCGCATTTCGCTTGAGATCGAGTGGTCGAACTGTTTTGAAGAAGTCGTCGGCAACATCTGTGGTCGGGAAGACGACCGTCGCATCCGCGAGAGTCTGGGCGCTGGCATTCGGCTGTGCCGAGCCACCGATGCTACCCGCAACATGACTGAAGTAGTCCGGCGTTCGCATGAACTCTCCGACGAAACGGCCGATTCCGGCTGACGAAAACTGGAAGCGAACCAAGTACGACGCGAAGACCGCGTCGGGTGGATCGACGACGTAGATGTTGTCGCCCGTCGATGCGCCGGTTCTTGCGACGAAGATGTCACCGTCTTTGATGCGGTACTTCTCCAACTCGTCATCGTTGGTTTTGCAAAACGGAACGGCGGACCAATCGACCTGCCCGCCTCGGATGTCCGTGATGCGAAGGAAGCGTGGCCCGACGGGTTCGAGCGACGCGCTTTGGGTGTAGCCGTATTGGACGTTCGACGCCCGATTCTTGATGGTGTCGATCGACCAGCCCTTGGGAATCTTGCCGAGTTCGGAGTCCTCGAAGCTGTTGGGGAATAGGGCGGCGGTGGTGGGGGAGAGGGCGGGCGGGGGGAGGCCGTCTCGCTGGGCGCGGACCGGGTCGAAATCGACGAACCAACTCTGGAAGATCGCCCGCGCCAGACCCTCCAGCGTCTCATTCATCCGCCGGTTCAACTCGATCTTGTCGTCCAGCACGCCCAGGATTTTCGCGATCGCTTTTTGTTCGGCGACGGGTGGGAGCGGAATCGGAAGGTTAGACACGTCCTTCAAATTGAATGTTGGCTGCGCGGTTGTGTTCGCCCAGTTGTCCATGAATCTTCGCGTCAGCGGCGAACGGAGGCAGAACATCACGAACTGCACATGCTCGCGAACTGGGATAATTCCAACAGCGCGGGAACAGTTGAAACCTGCGAACGCATTCGGCGCGATGGCAACGCGCCCAAAGTTTGCGCCCACAAGCGTCAGTAGAATCTCGCCGCCTCGTATGGTTGAGCGTTTGAAACGCCCGTGGAGTTCCGGCGCAACTCGGAACTCGATGCGTGATGCGACAGTGCCATCTAACACGTCCTGCGAATTGACCATCGGGACGCCCGATTCGTCGTGCGTTCCCGGTTGAACGATGCCGTAGCAAATACCCCGAGATTGGTCGACCAAGTCACCGAGCCTGTTCCACTTCCAAGAATCTGGGATATCAGGCAGCTCATCAATTGGGACAAAAGCGCCGTTATCCGTCATATCCCAAGCCCTCCAGGTTCGCCTTGATGGCGGCTTCCAGCTTGGCGGATTCGGCGAACTGCGAGTTCAACTCGGACACGAGCCGCTGCATCTTCTCCGCGAACGGCTCGGCGTCGTCCTCGACCTCTTCCGCGCCGACGTAGCGGCCCGGAGTCAGCACGTAGCCGTGCTCGGCGATCTCGGCGGTCTTGGCCGATTTGCAGAAGCCGGGGAGGTCAGAGTAAGGGGCGAGGGACTTGTCACCACGCCACGAATGATAGGTGTCGGCGATGCGGGCGATGTCGGTGTCGGTAAGCTCGCGATGCACTCGGTCGATCAACGTGCCGAGCTTGCGGGCGTCGATGAACAGCGTCTCGCCCTTGCGATGCCGCCGCTTGCCGTCGGTTTTACTTCGCGTCAGGAACCACAGGCAGACGGGAATCTGCGTGCTGTAAAAGAGCTGGCCCGGCAGGGCGACCATGCAGTCGACCAGATCGGCGTCGATGATCGCTTTGCGGATCTCCCCTTCGCCGGATTGATTGCTGCTCATGCTGCCGTTGGCCAGCACGAAGCCCGCGAAGCCGTGCGGCGACAAGTGGTGGATGAAGTGCTGCACCCAGGCGAAGTTCGCGTTGCCTTTGGGAGGCAGGCCGTACTTCCACCGCACGTCCTCGTCGCTGCGGTGCCAGTCCGAATCGTTGAACGGCGGATTGGCCAGCACGTAATCGGCCTTGAGGTCTTTGTGCAGGTCGCGGCGGAACGTGTCGGCGTGCTCGGGACCGAGGTCACCTTCGATGCCGCGAATGGCCAGGTTCATCATCGCCAGCCGCCGCGTCGTCGAGTTGGACTCCTGCCCATAGACCGCGATGTCGCCGATCCGCCCGCCATGCTCTTCGACGAACTTTTCGCTCTGCACGAACATGCCCGCCGAGCCGCAGCACGGATCGTAGACTCGCCCCTTGTACGGCGCGAGCATCTCGACCAACACGCGGACCACGCAGCGCGGCGTATAAAACTGCCCGCCGTTCTTCCCTTCGGCACTGGCGAATTGAGTCAGAAAATACTCATAAACCCGCCCCAAAATGTCCTTCGAGCGGTTCTCGGCATCGCCCAGCCCGATCGTGCCGACGAGGTCAATCAACTCGCCGAGCCGATGCTTGTCGAGCGCCGGTCGCGCGTAGTCTTTCGGCAAAATGCCTTTGAGCCGCGTGTTGTCTCGCTCGATGGCGACCATCGCGTCATCGACCAGCTTGCCGATGGTGGGCTGCTTGGCGTTGTCTTGCAGATGTTGCCAACGCGCTTCGGAGGGAACCCAGAAGACGTTCTGAGCCTTGTACTCATCTTGGTCTTCGGAATCGGCTCCTTCGTACTCGCCTTCGCCCGCGATCAGCTTCTGATGCAGCTCCTCGAAGGCGTCCGAGATGTACTTCAAGAAGATCAGCCCGAGCACCACGTGCTTGTACTCGGCGGCATCCATGTTGTTGCGGAGCTTGTCAGCGGCCAGCCACAGCTTGGTCTCAAACCCCAAATTGGCAGAGGTATCCGCCGCCTTTGCTTTCTTCGCCATGCGTTGTTCGTCTCGTTGTTCGTCTCGTTGTTCAGCGTCGCATTCCTGACGCTCATCGAATCGCCCCGTGTCCTCTAGCAAGGAATCGCACAGAGCCGCGTCAGCCTGTCGCCATCGGAAGCTACCCTAAACACCTTTCTGAACAAGGGATGAGGACCGAGTGTTCGCGAGTGGAGACGAACCCGCAGTCCGATCGCGTTTTCATCGAGACTGAAGCCGTACCTCAATTGGCCGATACGACTCACCTTGAAGCCATCGCAACAAAGGTCATCGAACTGCAAATTGAGGTTGTGATCCTTACTCAGCAAATGCAGCGATATGAGCGCGACCGTCCGCATCAATCCCGACACTCACGCCAAACTCAAAGCACTCTGCGATCAGACTGGCGACACGATTCCGACCGTTCTTGATCAAGCGATTGAGCATTACCGGCGGCAACGGTTCCTCGAAGATTGCTCTCAAGCCTACGGCAAGCTGCGAGCTGACCCAAAAGCATGGCAAGAGGTGCTCACCGAACGTGCTGCACTCGATGGCACGCTGAGCGACGGGCTCGACGCGGACGTCACTCCGAAAACAAGCACGAAACGGACATTGAAGAGCCGCTAGGAAGGTAATTCTTATGACAACACCGACGCGCGGTGAGGTATGGCTGATCGACTTCGCCCCGACAAACGGCCGAGAGCAAGCGGGCAAGCTACCGGGTTTGGTCGTCTCAACGAATGGTTTCAACAAGAGCCCGGCGGGGCTTGTGGTCGTGTTGCCGATCGCCAGCAAGCTCAAGGGCATTCCGTGGCACGTTAAAGCATCTCCGCCTGATGGGGGCTTGAAGATGACGAGCTTCATCATGTGCGAGGCGGTGAGGTCAGTCTCGGTCGAGCGGTTTGTGAGTCGACTGGGCTCGATTCGGAAGGCGACTCAAGACGAAGTCGACGACCGACTGCGCATCCTCTTTGACCTGTAACTTTTCTGACCGAGCTTTACCGGCAGCACTCGACAACGGAGTCCTCAAACAATGGCGAGCTTTACTTTCGACGCGGAGAAGAAGACGGCGTTCATTCAATGGCGTGACGTCAACAAAGACAGACGCGGCATTCGTTTGGCTGGAGTCTCAAAGACGTTTGCGACGCGGTTTCATTCGTTGGTCGAGACGCTGAGCGATGCTCAACGCACTGGCAGCGGACTCGACCGGCATACGACCGACTTCGTCAGCGGCCTGACCGATGAGTTCTACGACAAGCTCGCGAAGACGGACCTCATCGAGCCGCGCGT
>CAZNMS010000340.1:0-7975 GCA_964573505.1 uncultured Planctomycetaceae bacterium
AGGGGGGACTGAACTCAATCAGTTCTCCCTACCCCTATCTTAAGGGAGTCATTCATGACGCAAGCTGATGCTCAGCCTTCTGGTCGGCCAGAAGAAGTACGACCGATTCAACGCAAGATCCTGTTGGGTTTCTTGCTCACAGTCGCTGTGAGCTATGCGGTGTTGCTGACCTATCACACCAACGTGCCGATCAAGCCGAAGGGCGATGGCGGGGTCTTGGAGCAGTGCCGAATTCTGTGTTTGCAGTATGGATTAATTCCTACCGGCCATGTCGCCAACGATGTGCGTGCTTACCTCGAAGTCTTCAAGCCGCAGGATCTGTCGGATGGGTTGGCGGACATCCTCGCCGATAAAGACTTCGTACCGGCGGCGACTCAGAAGCACCCGTTGTTGGGCAAGTCGGCCCCGGACTTCGAACTGTTCAACGAGAAGCGCGAGCGAGTGCGACTGTCTGAGCATTTGAAGAACGGCCCGGTCGTGCTCGTGTTCTATTACGGCTACGACTGCAGTCACTGCGTCGCGCAGTTGTTTGTGCTCAACGACGACCTGCTGCACTTTCGAGATCTCAAGTCGCAGGTGGTCGCGCTGAGTCCCGACGCTCCTGAAGACACGGCTGCGGCTTACGAGAAGTACGGTCGCTTTCACTTCCCCGTGTTGTCCGATCCCGACAACCAGCAAGCGACGGTCTATGGAGCTTTTATTCCACCAGCAGACGGTGTGGATGAGAAGCGGCTGCATGGCACGTTCGTCATTCGACCCGACGGAACGGTGGCTTGGGCCTACACCGGATTCACGCCCTTCACTGACAACAAGACGTTGCTGTTCTTGCTGGCAAAGGAACGCGGCATCGAGTTGCCCGCACCGACAGCTAATCCCGCCACATGACTCGGACTTCTGCTTCGTTGTCGAGTCATTCCCCATTGCCGTCAGAGGCAATCTTCGCGTGAGTCATTCCTGAGGACGTTTTGATGTCGCTGCAGATGTTGGTCACGGCTTTGTTGTGGTTAGTCGGCGGAAGCCTGTTGGTTGCCGGTGAGCAGACTGCATGCGAAGTCGTGGCGGCGCTGGGACTGCTGCATGTCATGGCGGCGATTGGCGTATCGAGCCGGTCTGGCGGCGCGCGTTCGGAAAGACCGACGAAGTCTGGACGATTCCGGAGTGAGCACTTGCTGGTGATGGCTTGGTGTCTGTGCTTGGGCATTGCCGGCGCGCTCTTGCTGCTTCGTTCTGGCGAATTGGCTGAGAAGGCACATGCCGGGCATCTGTGGTTGGGCTCGATGTGTGCTGTTGCGGCCAGTGCGTGGTTCATCTTGGGGCGCGTGGTGGCAGTCAGTCGGATCACTTCGACCGAGCACGGAAATCATGACATCGCCGACCAACATGAGCGGCGCGATCTCGCAGACAGCGGCAGTCTCGTGCGGTTGTTGAATGAACTGTGTTGGCTGTCGCTCATTGTTTTGGGAGTGCTGGTTGTCGGATCGAGCTGGCCAGTGCTTGTCACAGTGTCGAGCTTCGCATTGAACGGCTGGGCGATCGCACTGTTGGTCGAAGGTTTGGTGAATGTCGCGTTTGCATTGTGTTTGGGGCGACCGTTAGCGGCTGGGCTTACTCGCGAGTCTGGATTACGGCGTTGGTTGCACGGCTGCTCGCAACAGGACGCAGAACAAGATGAGTGGCTCGGCGCGTCGTTCTTAGCGACCACTTCGGTGGTGCGCGGCTGGCGACACATCATGCGAATCTGGTTCGTCGGGCTGCTTGCCGTCAGTTGGCTGCTGACGGGATTGGTCGTCGTTCGATCGAACGAGCGGGCGATCTATTACCGCTTGGGACGTTTGGTCTCGGAACCATTAGAGCCGGGGCTGCATGTGGTGTTGCCTGTTCCACTCGCACGCGTGGAGTTCGTGCCGGTCAATCAAGTCAAAACATTGACGGTGGGCTTTCGAGCGAACCCGCATGAACTCGCGCGGATGCCCCTGAGTTGGACGAAGCCGCATGGGCAAGCCGAGTTCCCCTTGATCATTGGCAACGGGACGGAGTTGGTGGCGCTCAATGCGTTGGTGCAGTTTCGAGTCCCCAATCAGAACGAGGCGATTCGTCGCTACGTCTCGTCAGCGCGGCAACCGGAGAGCCTCTTGGCGTCGTTGGCGCAGCGAGTGCTGACAACCGAGACGCGAAGTTCCACGTTGGACGATTTGCTGTCGGGCGATCGTGCCGAATGGAACGCGCTCATCACGCAGAAGTTGGCAGAGCAAGTCGAGCACTTTGAATTGGGACTGGAAGTCGTGGGCTTCGAATTCGTCAGCGTGCATCCGCCCGTCGAAGTGGCCAGTGCCTACTTGGATGTCGTCAGTGCTCGCATTGATGCCGAGAAGGTCATCTCTGAAACACGAGCGGCCACAACGACTGAGCTGCTGCGCTGCGAGATGGTGAGTCGGTCGGACATCGCGAATGCGAAAGCCGCCGGTGCTGATCGCTGGGCCGATGCCAACGACGAAGCCGCGCACATGGCCGAACTAGGAACCGTCGATGCGCGCTATCCGCAGGTCACTCGGCGACGAGTCTATTGCGATGTCTTGTCTCAAGAGTTGCAGGCGAGACCGCTGACGCTGATCGACTCGACCGTCCCGCCCAACACCCAGTTGTGGTTTGAAGGCGCGAAGTAACTCGAACTCGTCGAGCAGCGTGCTTCGACACTCTCGATCGTTTGGAAAGTGAAGATGAACTCAGAGCCCACATCAAAACGCAGACTCGTAACTCGCATGAGTTTCGCCGCGCTCATCGTCGGCGTGTTCGTGCTCTACGACTCGTTCTTCACGGTGCGCGAAGGTGACTCGGCTGTGGTGACTCGGTTTGGTCGCCCCGTGCGTGAGTTGTCTGAAGCTGGGCCCTACTGGAAGTGGCCCGCAGCCATCGACCAAGTGCATGTCATCAGTCGCCGGCGAAACATCTTCACGACTCCCGAGACGACGACCTTTACTCGCGACAAGAAGAACATCGTGCTGACGACGTATGTCGTCTGGCATGTCGAGCGATCACTCGCCTTCTTGCAGTCGGTCGGTGACTACGAGACTGCTGAGACGAACTTGGCGGGCATGGTGCTAGCGGCGAAGGCACAGACGGTTGGGCGGCATGATCTCACCGCGTTGGTGTCGACCGCACCTGACGACATCCAACTGCGCTCCATCGAAGCAGATATCACGACTGGCGTTTCAGCGCGAGCGAAAGAGAAGCTGGGCATTGTCGTTGATCATGTCGGTGTCGAACGCATCGCCTTCCCCAGTGAGAACATCTCAGCGGTCTTTGATCGCATGCGGGTCGAGCGACGGGGAGAAGCCAGTCGGTTGCGTGCAGAAGGACAGAAGGCTGCTCAAGCCATTCGCGATGACGCGCACGTCCGCAGCCAAGAGATCCTGCGCGAAGGCAAAGAACAAGCGGCTCAGATCAGTGCGATGACCGAACGCAAAGTCGCCGAGCGACTCGCTGCGGTGCATCAGCAGAACCCCGACTTCTATCGCTTCTGGAGTTCTCTGCAGGCCAGCAAGCGCGCGTTGAAGGAACGCTCGACCCTGATCTTGTCGACGGATCAACTCTTCTTCGACGGCCTTTCCGCACCGCCCAATGAGCCTCCGGGAACTGCGTCCGATCAGCCGACTCCGCGCGCTGCAACGAGCGGTTCGCAAGAAAGGCGGGCTCCATGAAACGCTCGCGTTCTACAGCAAGATTGTTCGAGGCCGGTTTGAGCGCCGCGCGACGCGTCTATGTCTTCGTCGCGGTTCTCTTGTCGCTGGCTTACGCGGTATCGGGCATGCGAATCGTTGAGCCCGGAGATGTCGGACTCGTGCGCCGCTTTGGCCGATGGGTGCATGACAAAGGCGTGATTCAGATCAACCGACCGGGGTTGCTGTTTGCTTGGCCGGCCCCGATCGATGAAGTCGTGAGACTGCCACTTCAACAAGAGATCGCGATCAACATTGCCGCGTTTCACGACGAGCGACCAGAACCGGCACCGCCGTCGATCGAAGGGGATGCAGAGTCGAGTTCGCCCGATGACGACGCGCCGGGCAACGAACCGAGTGACGACGAGAACTCGCAGCCATTGCCCGTTCGATATGTGCTGACGGGCGATCGCAACATCCTGCAACTCAAGGCCATCGCAAAGTTCCGCATCATCGATCCGGCTGTGTATGCAACGACGTTTCACAGTCCGAAGCAGGCTGTTGAGAAAGTCGTTTCGTCAGCCATCACGGGCACGCTCAGCGAGTGGTCGATCGACGAAGCCTTGCGGCTGCAACGCGACTCGCAGTCACTGTCTGAAGTGGTGCTGTCAGCATCACAAGAATTGTTGAAAGCAACCAATCTCGGAGCGGAGCTGACAACGATCGAGTTCGGAGAAGTTGTTCCTCCAGAGCAAACACGGCGTTCGTTTTTGGCGGTGCATGAAGCGCGCGTCGATCAAGACGCTTGGCGTGAAGAGGCTGTCGTCGAAAGCGCCGAGCAATTGCTGACGGCAGAGACGTTGGCTCAGCAATTCATCGCTGATGCGCGCGGCAAGCAGTCTTCGCGAGCGGCATTGGCCAATCAAGAAGTCGCTCTGTTTCAAGCTGCATTGGCGTCATCAGTGGGGCCGTTGCAAGACACGACTTGGCAACGACTCCGTCATGAAACGTGGCGCGAACTCATGCGTAATGCCAAACAAGTGTTGGTGGTTCCAAAGTCCGACAAGCACGGCGTACTGCGTCTCTCGTTGCCCGAATTGGAGAAGTCGCGATGAGCACCGGCGTCTCCAATCTGACGTTGCCCAGCGTGTCCTCTGAGCCTGATCACTCGGGCGCGGCAGGACTCGTGACGAACCTTCGCATCGGCACTATGGCCGCCAGCGTGGGCTTGCTCGTCGTGGGATACGGATTCATTCAACGCTCGTCCGACGGACGCGCCGACGTGGGCGTGCTGGTGCAACTTTTGGCCGCCACGTTGGCTGCGATTCCGGTCGTCATCCAGTTGCTGCGGAATCTGCGAGAGAACACGACCGAAAGCTTCACCGACCAACTTGTCGCGCTGGCGATCTTGGGCGCGATCGTCACTGGCGAGTACGTCACCGCAGTGTTGGTGCCGGTCATCATGGATCTCGCGCATGTGTTAGAGCAGCGCGGCATTCCGGGAACTCAAGCGGCGATTGATGGACTCAAGCGACTGACTTCGCGCACGGCGACGATTGTTGATGAGCAAGGCGAACGCAGCATCTCGCCGCAAGCGGTCCGAGTGAATGACATCCTGCTGGTGCGACCGGGTGAAGTGCTTGTTGCCGATGGTGTGGTGCAAGAGGGAATCGGAGCGATCGACGAGTCGTCGCTGACCGGCGAATCAATTCCGCGCGAAGTACGACTGGGCGAGACGGTGCTGGCCGGGACGGTCAATCTTGATGGCTTGCTGCGAGTACGAGTCACCGGCGCGGACGAGCAGACTTCTTTGGGAAGCATTCGTCGCATGCTCTGCGCTGCGATGAACTCGAAGGCACCGATTACTCAAGCCGTCGAACGCTATGCCGAGTTGTATGTCCCGACCGTACTGCTGCTGGCTGCGATCGTGTTCTTCTTCACGCGCGATATGCATCGCGTGATTGCCGTCTTCATCGTGAGTTGTCCCTGCGCGCTGGTGCTATCGGGACCGGCGGCCATGATCGCTGCCTTAGCGACCGCGACTCGACATGGCATTCTCATCAAGAGCACTCGGTTTCTGGATTCGCTCGCGGACGCAGACACAGTGGTCTTCGATAAGACAGGGACCGTCACGCTGGGGCATCTGGCGGTTGTCGATTGCCTGCCGACGTGCCACTCGAATGCCAATGAGTTGCTGCTAGTCGCCGCCGAATGTGCCGTTGCTTCGAAGCATCCGGTGTCGCAAGCCATCGCTCGCTACGCCGCCGAGCACGACGTGCCTTTAGCAAGCAGCGCAGCTCACGTGGCCGAGTCTTCGGGGCGCGGCATTGAAATTCATCGCGGTGGATCGGTGTTGCGAATTGGTCGTCCGACTTGGCTCGTGGAGCGTGGTGTCGCAGTGGATGACGCTGATGTTCCGACGCACGCCGGCCCGATCGTCGGAGTGTCGCAGAACGATCGCTTGTTGGGCTTTCTCTTGCTGGCTGATGAACTGCGGGACGAAGCACTGCAAGTGATGACGGACCTGCGCGCCGGCGGCATCGAACGCATCGTGTTGCTAACGGGTGATCGAGCCGCATCGGCTCAGCCCATTGCTGCTCAGTTGCAGGTAGAGCGACTCATTTCCGACGCGCTGCCTGAGGACAAGTTGGCGGCGGTGAAAGAAGAACGTCGGCACGGACGCCATGTGATTGTTGTGGGCGACGGCGTGAACGACGCGCTGGCGTTGGCGGCGGGCGATGTCGGAATCGCGATGGGAGCACGCGGCTCGGACATCGCCATTCAAAGCGCGGACATCGCGCTGATGACGAACGACTTAGGCCGAGTCGCGACCGCGTTGCTGCTGGCTCACAAGACCCGACGCCTGATTGGGCAGAACGTCGGCATTGCCCTCTGCGCTTCCGGAATCATGTTCGGTTTAGGAGCGACCGGTTGGCTTAGTCCCTTAGCAGGAGCCGTACTGCACAACGTGGGCACGTTGGTGGTGCTGCTTAATAGCGCTCGAGTTCTGCGGTTGTGATGTCTCCGACGAGGTCTCTGATCGCCGCGATGTGTGGCGTGAGCTTCGCTTGGTTTTTGTGTTTCGTGTTTGTGTTGAAAGGATCGTGTGACATGAAGAAGTGGTTGAATCTCGCCGCCGTAGCTGCGGCCTCGCTAGGGCTGATCGCTCCGGCAACAGCAGCGGACTGGGGTCATCTGTCGGGCAAGTTCGTCTATGACGGAACCGCCCCAAAGCCGAAGCCGCTGACAATCAATAAGGACAATCAGGTTTGCGACCAGTTCAAGGATGAAGTCGTCGAGCAGCAACTGCTGGTCGGCGAGCAGAATGGTTTGTCGAACGTCTTCGTCTACTTGCGAGTGCCCACTGGTAAGACCGTCGATGCACATCCCGACTACAAGAAGGCCGCCGAGAACCCAGCGGTCATCGAGAACTTCCATTGCATGTTTTATCCGCATGCCGTCGGGGTGTGGGCGAAGCAGCAAAAGGTGCTGGTGAAGAATCGCGACCCGCTGCCACAGGTTGTGAAAGTGGACGTGTTTGCGAACACACCGATCAACTTGACGATGGGAATCGGCGGCGAGGTTGAGCACAACTTCCCGAAGGGCGAGAAGCTGCCCGCGCAAGTGACGTGCGGAATTCATCCCTGGGAAAGCGCTTGGCTGTTGGTGTCGGAAACGCCCTACTTCGCTGTGACGGACAAGAACGGCGAATTCACGATCAAGAACATCCCCGCTGGCGAGTGGGAGTTCCAAGTGTGGCAAGAGAAGGCCGGATACCTGATCGCGAAGCCCGATTGGAAGCAAGGCCGCTTTAAGCAGGTGATCAAGGCTGGCGATAACTCGATCGGCACTTTGAAGATCGCTCCTGCCATGTTCGAGAAGGCCAAGAAGTAGCTCTCGCTCGGACCATCGAGCGGACCTTCTCTCAATGTCGGAGTGCCAGTCGCCGGAATCTCATTCGGGTGTGACCGGCACTCCGGCACTGAGTTCGAGCCAATCGGCGAACCGCGCCAAAGTAGCTTGGGATTCCATCCCGAGCCGCAGCGGGCGCAACCGCCACTCCAACACCGCGCTTCATCGTCAAAAGCGAGCCCCGAACAAGTAGCTTGGGATTCCATCCCGAGCCACAGCGGGCCAACCGTCGCCCAACACTGCGCTTCATCGTCAAAAGCGAATTGCCTTCCTTGAACCGCAAGTAGATCGAGAATCCTCCCCGATCGAACAGCAAGACATCCCCTGCGAGAGCTTTGCGTGACGACAAATCGCAGCGGTCAAGAAACCGCTTGCCCGCTGCGGGTCGGGATGGAATCCCAACCTAC
>CAZNMS010000340.1:8075-9448 GCA_964573505.1 uncultured Planctomycetaceae bacterium
GTCGGGATGGAATCCCAACCTACGGACTCGCGTTCCCACTGTTGCGGTTTCCTTTTAAGACTCGCCGTTCGCTCACAACAACCGCATCAACTTCAAGGACGACGCTTAGATCAGGACGATCGCATGCCCGCTACTTCTTTGCCTGCTGCCATTTCTCCGGCTGAAGCGACTTGCCGACTCTGCGGCAGAATCGGTCTCAATCTGATTCTCTCGCTGGGCCAAACGCCGCTGTCACAAAAATTACTGACTGAAGAGCAGCTCGCTCAGCCCGAACCAACATGGCCGCTCGATTTGTGTTGGTGTCCCGATTGCTCGCTGACGCAGGTCTCGGAGTCCGTGCCGGATGAAGCGGTCTCGCGCGAGTACGGCTACTTCGCGTCGTTCTCTGAGCAACTCGTTCGCAGCGCCAAAGAGATCGCAACGACGCTCACGCAAGCCTGCACGCTCAATTCGAGCAGCCTCGCGATCGAAGTGGGGAGTAACGACGGTTACCTCTTGCAGTGGTACAAACAGGCCGGAGTTCCGGTGCTCGGCATTGAAGCGGCAGAGAACATCGCCCGCATGGCGGAAGCACAAAAGGGCATCCCGACGTTGAACGAGCCCTTCACGCTCGATGTCGCGAAGCGGTTGAAGAAGCAGGGCAAGCAAGCGGATGTCGTGCATGCCAACAACGTGCTCGCGAACGCGAACGACTTGAAGGGCTTCGTCGGCGGACTGAAGGAAGTGCTCAAGCCCGACGGCGTACTCGTTGCTGAAGTGCCGTACTTGAAAGACATCGTCGACAACTGCGACATCGAGACCATCTATCACGAGCATCACTGCTACTTCTCGCTGACGGCGCTGGATCGGCTCTTTCGCCGCTGCGGGCTGATGATCAGCGAGGTTGAGCGACTGCCTCAATTCGGCGGTTCAATCCGCATCTACGCGCGGCACTTGAGCAACATGCGACCGGCGATGTCGGTCGTGAGGATGCTCGCTCAAGAAGACGACTGGGCTTATCGCGAGTCCTTCTATCGCAACTTCGGCGACCGGATTGAGTGCCTGCGAACGGACGTCATCGGCTTGCTGAAGAAGTTGAAGAGCCAAAACAAGCGGATCGTCGCTTACGGAGCGACCGCAAAGAGCAGCACGCTCCTGAGCTATCTCGGCATCGGAGCGGAACTGGTCGACTACGCCGTAGACCGCAACACGACAAAGCAAGGCCGCTTCACACCGGGTTCGCGTTTGAAGATCTACGAACCCGAGCAACTCCTGCGCGACAAGCCGGACTACTGCCTGCTGCTGAACTGGGACGCGGCGGAAGAAGTGCTGTCTCAGCAGCAGCGTTATCGAGACGCCGGCGGCAAGTTCATCATCCCGCTGCCAAACGTCCG
>CAZNMS010000341.1:0-9439 GCA_964573505.1 uncultured Planctomycetaceae bacterium
CGGTCGAGGCGATGTGACCATTCATCCGATCGACTTCGTTTCAAAGCGATGGGAACAAGGCGAAGCCGACTTCATGGAGAATGTCGTTGGCTCGATTGTCGAAACCGTTTCGAAAATTCAACGCGACTGGAATTCGAAGAACCCTGCGAACTCATGAGCATTGCTCATTGCTGCGTTCCCGCCGGATTGTGCTTCGCACGATCGGCGATCATGGCGTCGTCGACGCCGCGCACGTTCCAGCATTACACCCGGCACTGGCGCGGAGCTTCATTCGGCACTAAGTTCGAAGGACTCAGCGTCAGTAAGAAGTTACCCGAGGAAGTGGGCGGCCTTTTTCACGCAGGCTCAATCGGCGTCGTTATGGTGAGTCACTCGGCTTCTTTCTCGTGGCGCGTTTGGGCAGAGCTTTCGCAGCCACTTCGAAATCGCGCGACAATTCTTGCTCGCCTTTAGCTTCGAGCATTTCTCGACGACGCTGAGCGAAGAGCTTGAATTCGTTCTCGGCCTTCTCGTCCGCTGCCTCGCGCGTCATTGCTCCGGCGTCGGAGAGAACTCGACGTTCGTTGAACCTCAGAAAGTCGTCGAGCTTCGTTTGCCAGTCGCTCAAGAAGATCTGTTTGCGACGCTGTGCTTGATCTTCGGCGTAGTCGAGAAACATGACGACGATGCGATTGAGTTCTTCAATCTCAGGTTCACTCAGGTAGTTCTTCGCAATCGTGACATCGGTCTTGCGGACGGCGTCGCCTTTCCAACTGGTCAAACCCATGTTGGGCTCGGCGGAGTTCGCACGCGCTGCAATCAACTCGGGCGCGGTCATTCCAGTCGCGGCGAAGTGCAGTTTGTTCTGAATGATCTTGAAGGCCAGTTGCGTCTCGGCCTGAGTGGGCGAGTAATCCGCTGCGAGTGCGAAGATCTCACGGACTCGGAGATACATCCTCTGTTCGCTGGCGCGGATGTCGCGGATGCGCGCGAGCAACTCGTCAAAGTAGTCGGGCACTCCGGGACCGGGCGGCTGCTTGAGCCGCTCGTCATCCATCGTGAAGCCTTTGACGAGATACTCACTCAAACGAGCCGTCGCCCATTGGCGGAACTGCGTGCCGCGCTGGCTGCGGACGCGATAGCCGACCGCGAGAATGGCCGGGAGGTTGTAATGCTCGATCTCGCGCGCCACTTCGCGAACGCCCTCAGTTCGAACTATCCGGAATCTCCGGATGGTTGCTTCGCGACTCAATTCGCGTTCATCAAAGATGTTGACGAGATGCTCATTGATCGTGCGAACGTCTTTCTGAAACAGCTCCGCGATGAGCGCCTGAGTAAGCCAAATCGTCTCGTTCTCGAACCGACATTGAATGCGCGTCCGACCGTCTTCGGTCTGATAGAGGATCAACTCGGACTGCGGAGTTTCGTCAGACATCAGCGGCCTCTCCGAATTGAGTTTGAGGTTGCGAGTGTCTTGCCGCTCACTCGGTTCCATGACGATTGGCTCAGGGCTCGCTTGTCACAATTGTTACCGCAGCGTCCCCGCAGGAGTGTGCTTCGCGAGATCGGCGATCATGGCGTCGGTTGCGGCGTCGACGGCTTTCTCCCATTCGGCGGGGGAGAACTGAGATTTGTAGGGCTCTTGGCGCCACGGAAAGTTGATGCCGCGCGAGCTATTGACGAGTGCTCCCAATCCCGTCGCGTGAAAGCCGGCAGCGACTTCGGAGGCTCCGCCGCCTTGAGCACCGTAGCCGGGGATCAAGAACGGAGTGCTCGGCATTGCGGCGCGGAGTTCGGCGAGTTCAGCAGGATAAGTCGCGCCGACGACTGCTCCGACGAGACCGTGCCCGTCAGCACCGGCGGTCTGCTGACTGAGTTGCTCAACGGTCGCAGCAACGCGCTGATAGAGCTTGCGGCCTTCGACATCGACGGCATCTTGAAACGTGCCCGCTCCCGGATTGCTCGTTCGCACGAGCACGTAGATGCCGGCACCGCGTTCCTTCGCGACCTTGACGAACGGCTCGAGCGTGTCTGCTCCGAGATACGGATTCACGGTCAGCGCGTCAGAGCCCCATAGAGATGCGTTCGCATCGGCGCCGGCGAGATAGGCTTGCGCGTAAGCCTCAGCGGTCGTGCCGATGTCTCCGCGCTTTGCGTCGCAGATCACAACCAATCCCGCGCGGCGTGCTTTGTGAATGACGTTCGCGAGTGCTCGACATCCGGCAGGACCGTACTGCTCGAAGAATGCCGCTTGCGGTTTGACCGCCGGAATGCGAGTTGCGACGACATCAATGATGCGGCAGCAGAACTCTTCGAAAGCCGTTGCTGCGACTTCATCGGGACTCGTTGCGCGTGCTCGCGCAGCGGTCATGACATCGTCGGGCAGCCAATCAAGTCGCGGGTCGAGCCCGACAAGTGCGGGGGTCTTCTTTGAACGAACAGCAGCATTCAGGCGGTCGGCGTAGTGGTGCATGAGTCTTGCAGAGAAAGCGGTTGAAGTTCGGTTGTCGCATCAGGTTGAGCGAACGCAGATCACAGTGAGATGAGGCTGCGAGTTAGCCCGCAAGCCCTATCGCATCTCTCGCTTCGTAGTAGGAAGCAAGCTCCGGCAGAACGCAACCATGCTGCGAAAAGCTTTCTTTTTCGGTCGCTAGCAAACACTCGGGGTGCTCGGCAGAATGCCGCCCCTCTTGCTCGCCTGCCCGATTTTGTGGTTCTGCGGGCGTCCTGAAATCAGCTCCCGCAATAGAGTTTTCGTATGGCCAAAGAAGAAGGCATTGAAGTTGAAGGCGTCGTCGTTGAGGCGCTCGCGAATACCCAGTTCCGAGTGAAGCTTGATACCGGGCATCTCGTACTCGCTCACGTTGCCGGCCGCATGCGTAAGAACTTCATCCGCATCGTGCCGGGCGACAAAGTGAAAGTTGAAGTCTCGCCCTACGACCTCAATCGCGGCCGCATCACGTTCCGCGAGAGATAACGGTCAGAGACTCGCTTTCGACGCAATCAAGAGACGGGCACTCTGCTTCGCGCCATTGCTGGCGTTTGAAAGCAGAGTGCCCGTCTCTTGCTTTGAGATGCGCGGCGATGAGAGTGGGGCGGTCGTTACGCCGCATCGGAGACGCTTCGGCTCGCGCGAGATTCATACTTCCGCTTAATGCAGCGCAGCCCGATGGGCGTGCGGTTAAACGAAGGGAATGCAACGCGGCCCGATGGGCACGCCGTCACAACGAAGGGAATGCAGCGCGGCCCGATGGGCACGCGGTTAAACGAGGAGCGATGCATCTCCTCACAAAATCTTCTTCACTGGCGACGAGGCTTCGTCGCGATGGTTAGCGGAGCGGACTCTGCGATGACTTCTGAATCGATGCCGGTTGTTGACGTGCAACTGTTCTCCGACGGAGCCTGCAGTGGTAATCCCGGACCGGGCGGATGGGGCTGCATCCTGAGGCATGTCGCGACGGGGACCGAGAAAGAACTCTCCGGCGGATTAGCGGCGACGACGAACAATCAAATGGAGATGCAAGCTGTCATCTCGGGATTGGCCGCGCTTAAGAAGAGGTCGCGCGTCGAAGTCGTGACCGACAGCAGTTATGTCGCGAAGGGTTGCGTCGAATGGCTCCCCGGTTGGAAACGCAACGGATGGAAGCGGCGCGAAGGCAAGGCGCTCAAGCCGATCAAGAACGAAGAACTCTGGCGCCAGCTCGATGAGTTGCTGCAAGCGCATCAGGTCCGATTCACGCTCGTCAAAGGTCATGCCGGGCATGCCGAGAATGAGCGTTGCGATCAACTGGCAGTCGCTGAAGCGGCAAAGTTTCGTTGAGCCGCAAACCATCGAGTTGACCGCAGCGCGGGAGCGCCGCAACCAAAAAGTACGACGGACTTGTAGTCCGTCGCAGCCGAAGACCGACGGACTACAAGTCCGTCGTACTGGGTCGGCAAAAATCCTCTCGCCACAACAAGACTTTCACCGTTTGCAGAGCAGCGCGAGGCATGTGCCTGACTCGCTGCTTATTGCGGCTCGCGATATACCGCCCGCCCGATTGCGACGCTCGCGACGGACCGTGCCTCACGCGCGGCTTCGCAGTTCGGCTTTCAACGGGAGACTTCTTCAATGCGCATCGCTGTCGGGCAACTTTGGCAAGAGACCAATACCTTCAACCGAAACGCGACCGAGTGGACTGACTTTGAAGCGATGGGCATCGCTCAAGGTGAAGAAGTCGTGGAACGCTTCGGAGCAACCGGCGAACTGTCGGGGTTCTTAGCCGAGTTCAAGAAGGCTCAGCCGAAAGCGGAGTATGTCGGGCTCGCGCGGTTTGCTTGCTGGCCCTGGGGCGCTGTTGAAAAGGCGACATGGAAGAAGATCAAAGAAGCCTTCGTGACTCAGTTGAAGGCGGCGGGCACTGTCGATGCAGTGTATTTGACGTTACATGGAGCGGTTTGCTCGCAGGATGAACCCGATCTGACGGGCGCGCTGCTCGAACTCGTCCGCAAGCATGTTGGACCGAAAGTGCCGATCGTCGGATCGCTCGATCTGCATGCCAACATCACGAAGAAGATGATCGACAACGCGGACGCACTCGCGGGCTATCACGCTTGCCCGCACATCGACGGCGTTGAGACCGGCGCTCGTGCGGCGAAGGCGTTGTTGTGGCAGTTGGAGTCGAAGCAGAAACCGAAGACCTACATTCGCAAGCTGCCGATGATCACTGCGGCTGAGAGTCACAACACTTTCACCGGTCTGCCTTCGGGGCTCTATACGCGGCTCAAGCAATTGGAGCGTGAGAAGGATGTGCTAACCGCCGGGCTCTATATGGCGATGCCATGGTTCGACTGCCCGGATCTCGGATGGACCTTCACGCTAACAACGAAGGGCGAAACGGATCGCTACACCGAGCTGCTCGATACGCTCGCTGAAGATGCATGGGATTTGCGTCACGAAATGGAGCGCGTCGAGCGAGTGGCTCCGGCAGATATCGTGAAGGAAGCCCTGCGCGTCGGAGGTAAGCCCGTCGTGATTGGAGACGGTGCGGATGCGACGAATAGCGGCGCTCCGGGCGACTCGACGGTGCTGCTGAAAGAGTTTCTGAAGCAGCCGATTCCGAATGGTGCGTTGACTTTCATCGTTGATCCCAATGCGGTCGCGGAAGCGTATGCGGTCGGGCTTGAGCGACCGTTCGATGCGTATGTGGGCGGCAAGTTGTCGGAGTACTCGGCACCGCTGCGCGTTCAAGGTCGAGTGACAAAGCTGTTCGATGTGAAGTGGGTCTTGAGCGGGCACATCTGCAACAACTTGCCGATTGATATGGGACGCGGCGCGATCGTGAAGTCCGGCGATGTGACGATCTTGTTCTGTGAACGCAGCGGTCCGGGAAGCTCGCCGAAGCTTTATCAATGCGCGGGACTGGACCCGAAGCTCTTCAAGATTGTGGTCGCGAAGTCTCCTGCAGGATTCCGAGCGGACTACGGCCCCTTTGCGGCCGAGATTTTGCTGGCCGATTGCCCCGGCTGCGCGGCACCTCATTGGAAGTCGCTGAAGTTCGAGCACGTGAATCGCCCGCTCTTTCCGCTCGACGACTTGCACCGCGCGAACGCGAATTGGTGCTGGAAGAGATAATACATCTCGCCCACAAAGCGGCGGTGTCGGACGAAGGCCGCGATCGCAGTGGGCGCAGCAAATTTCATTGGCTCAATGGTCGCCTTTCGCTCCGCGAAAGAGCGTCTTTGGGCGTGTTGGCAGTTTCTATTCCGCCACTGACGAGACGCGTTTGAAGACGCTCTTTCGCGGAGCGAAAGGCGACCACAAAACTTCCGCCGGGGAAACTGGCGCGCCCATCGCGTTGATCCTGCGAAGTGCACTGCGGCCTCGAAATCTCACGATTTCGGCTACCCCTGATTGCGGCCGCAGATCGAATAAAGGCCCCGCTCGGAAACGTTTTCGAAAAAACTTCGAAAGCCCGAGCAAGAAATTGGAATGCCCCCAGTACCTCTTTCGGCAGCCGACGAATGACGCCGGTTTGCCGGTTAGGTCCATTCACTTCGTTCGTGCGGCGCAGCGGGCTTTGTCATCTCTCGCCCGGCGACGCGGCCACAAGGGGGCTCATCATGGTCAGTTCGCGAAAGTCATGGCTCGGCGATTGGAAGTTCGGTCTCGGTTTGAAGCTGCTGAATGGCGCGCGACGACGGCAGCAACGGCGGCAAATGGTGCCGTCAGAACTGCTTGAAACTCGCGTTGTGCTCAGCGCGGTGAGTGGAATCGCCGGCACGCTCCAACAAGAAGTCGTCGGCCCGCAACGAATCGTGAATGGCACGGAGACGACGGCTTATCCTCAAGTCGGTATCTGCGGAGATGCCTCAGGCGGGTTCGGCTCGGGAACGCTGATTGGCTCGCGCTGGGTGCTGACCGCAGCTCACGTGACGGAAGGCGTCGGAGCGACTCAAGGTCGATTCACCGTCAACGGGCAAACGTACTCAACGATCCGCATTCACAATCATCCTCAATACAGCCCCAATGTGTTCGGCACCGATCAAGCAAACGACATCGCCATTATGGAACTCGATCGGGATGTAGTGGGGGTTACACCGAGCCAAATTCTGCGGACGACTCCGGCGGTCGGACAGTTGCTGACGCTCGTCGGCTTCGGCGGCGGCGGTACGGGAACGACGGGACATAACGGCGACTTCGGAATCAAGCGCGTCGGCACGACTCCGATCGATCAAGTCACGAGCACGCTGCTGCATTGGAACTTCGACAACAACACTGAAGCCAATACGGCTCCGGGCGACTCGGGCGGACCGGCTTATCTGACGGTGAATGGTCAGCAGGTCGTTGCCGGAGTCACATCGGGCGGCGATCAAGCGAATGCCGGGATCGGCGACCATTCGTTCGACACGCGGGTCGATGTTTATGCCAGTTGGATCGACTCCGTGATTGGCTCAGGTAGCGGCGGGGGCGGCGGCGGTACTGGCGGAGGCGGCGGGGGAACCGGCACGACCGACGATCACTCGAACTCAGCGAACAACACTGCGACGCCCATCACGCTCAATGCGAATGGCAATGGTGTAGCAAGCGGCACACTCGAAGTGGCCGGAGACCGCGACTTCTTCTCGGTCGTCTTCAGCGGTGATGGCGAAGTCAAACTCGCTCTCAACGCGACTACGGACCTCGATACTTATCTGAGACTGTATGACTCAGCGGGGCGACTCGTTGCCGAGAACGATGACTCGAACGGCACGCTCAACAGTGAGCTGACAGCCTCGGTGCGAACGGGGACGTACTACCTTTCTGCCGGCGCCTATGCCGACGCAGCGACGGGCGGCTATTCGGTCTCGGTCGCGTTCAAGCAGAACGCTCCGGTCGAGACGTTTCAGGATTACTTCTTCTCGCTACTCGATCCGGGCACGCTCACGAATTCGAATGGCTCGACATTGGCCGTCGACGATTCCGACATCGTGAAGCTGACGGTGAGTTCGACGGGCTCTTACTCGTACTCGCTGTACTTCGACGGCAGCGATGTCGGACTGACGAATTCGTCTGAGGATCTTGATGCCTTCACGATTTTGGCCGACGGTCGGATCGTGATGTCGACGAGCGGTGCGGTCGCGGTTCCGGGAGTCAGCGGAGCTTCAAACGACTTGCTGGCCTTCACTCCGACGACGCTCGGTGACACAACGGCGGGAACATGGAGCGCGTTCCTACGCGGCTCGACTGTAAGAATTCCGACAACAACAGCGGGCAACATCGACGCCGTTGAAGTGCTTGCTGATGGCTCGATCGTCGTGTCGACCGCAGGCAGTTTCACGGTCGGGACGAAGACCTTTAACCGCGAGGATCTCATCAAGATCAGCGGCACGACGTTGTCGTTCTATGTCGACGGCAGCGACATCGGGCTGAGCACGACCGGCGAGAACATCGACGCCGTTGATGTGAAGAGCGACGGCACAATCCTCGTTTCAACGAAAGGTGCGTTCTCGGTTCCCGGAGTGAGCGGCGGAGCGGCAGACATCGTCGCGTTTCGTCCGACTCAATTAGGAGCAGCAACGACGGGCTCATTCAGCAGCACGCTCGCACTGGCCGGTCAGCAATTCGGATTACAGGCGCTGAATCTTGATGGCTTTCAGATGGGCCAGTCTCGCTCGGGGAGCGGCGGCGGAGGCGGCAATGGCGGCGGCGGGACGAGCGGCGGCTTTCAAGTCACAGTGCGTTTCACGGACAGCACGCTCACGGCAGCTCAACGAGCCATCTTTCAGCAAGCTGCTGATCGTTGGGCTCAGATCATCGTCGGCGACATCCCGGACGTTGTTGTTGATGGGCTCGCGGTTGATGACGTCGTGATTGATGCGAGTGCTCCGACGATCGACGGTTCGGGCGGCATTCTCGGGCAAGCTGGTCCGACCGACTTCCGCAGCGTCTCGATGCTGCCCTCACGAGGCATCATGGAGTTCGATCAAGCGGACCTCACGGAACTCGAAGCGAGCGGTGACTTGCTGCATGTGATCGTGCATGAGATGGGGCACGTGCTCGGCATCGGCACCATTTGGGATTCGCTCGGACTAGTGCAGGATGTCGGCACTGAGATCCACTTCACCGGAGCCCGAGCGGTTGCTGAGTACAACGCGATCTTCGGCACGTCGGGCAACTTTGTGCCGGTCGAAACCGACGGCGGGGCCGGCACTGCGGGCGGTCACTGGGACGAAGAAACCTTCGATAACGAGCTGATGACGGGCTACCTCAACGGCGGGACTCAGAACCCGATCAGCCGAGTGACCGTCGGAGCGCTCGCCGATATGGGCTACACCGTGAATATGGCTGCGGCAGACTCCTTTACCGCACCGCGATCGGCTCGCTCAAAGGACACGATCTATGTCTGGGGCGATCACGATCATGATCACAGCAACGGGCACGCTCACGGTCGCAACGCCGATGTCACAATTGTGACACCGGCAGTTTCAGCAGCGGTATTCGGCTCGTCGACCTCAACTCGCAACGACCGCATCGAGACGCCCTCAACTCCCGCTCCTCGTTGCCCGGACTCAACCGGCACGAGCACATCGGGAACAAACGCCGCGACGTCATCGAGCAGCAGCAACATCGCGGCTCGCAGTACTTCATCAGCAGCTCAAGCAAACGCGATCGACAACGTGATGAGCGATCTGCATTCATTGTGGCAGGCACTGTAAGAAGCGAGTCGCGCTGCCGGTCGTGCCACAAATTCACCCGGCATGCGACAACTCCGCCTGACTGAGAATCGTCCTTGAGCAGGGAGCCTTCACGCGTGAGCGATGAAGGCTCCCTTTGTTTCTGCGCCTTTCGCGAAAGAGTTTGCCGATCGAACGGCTTTGTCGCTCAGCCGCCGGAAGCCGCATCCGATAGTCGCCTTTCGCTCCGCGAAAGGCAGCTTTTGCGGAGAGGCTGTGATTAAATCGCCCCCGAGCTTGCCTCGGGGGTTTAACGGCCTTTGCG
>CAZNMS010000342.1:0-9437 GCA_964573505.1 uncultured Planctomycetaceae bacterium
AAGACGGCTCCGCCGAGGACTAAAGCGGTGATGAATCACCGCACTCCAAAAGGGCTGCTGCAACGAGATGTTTCTACTCGACCGACCAATCGGCGGCGGTAATTAGCGGTCGCAGTTCGGCTGCTAAGAAGAACGAGCCGGCGATGCAGATGAGGTCGTCTGATGTTGTTAGCGCCTTCGCTCGCGCGAGTGCTGCGGCCGGGTCGGGAACGAGATGCACGGCGCGACTGCTGATGCTCGCGGCGAGACTTGCGAGTTCCGTTGCCGGAGTCGCACGCGGATTCGTGACGTACTGCGTGACGATGATTGTGTCGAACGCCGGAAGCAGACGTCGCAGTAAGCCGGCGGAGTCTTTGTCTTTCGTTGTCGAGAGAATCAAGCAGCGGCGTCCGGAGCAGGGCAGTGCGGAGAGTGTCTTGAGCAGTGCTCCGACCGAAGCCCAGTTATGAGCTGCGTCCAGAATGACGGTCGGCTGCGACCGCACTTGCTCAATCCGCGCGGGCCAAACAACGGACGACAATGCCTCTCGGCAAGCGACCGCAGGCACGCACCAACAACGCTGCCTCAGCACTCGCAACGCAGCAGCGACGAGCGCGGTGTTGTGAGCTTGATGCTGGCCGAGCATCGCGAGTTCGAACTCGTCGTGCTCATCGTCACGGTCGTTCGACGATTGAAACGCGACGGCAACGCGCGGTCGTTGTTCGACGCTTTGAGGTGCGATGAACTCGTAGCTGAAGTCGCGCCCTAGTTGAGTCAGCGCCGCTGAGCGTTGAGCAGCAACCTGCTCGATGACCTCGCGGGCTTCAGGAGCGAGCACTCCGCTCACGATCGGCACGCACTCTTTGATGATGCCGGCTTTCTCGGCTGCGATCTCCGACAGGCGGGTGCCGAGCACTTGCGTATGATCGCGACTGATCGTCGTGATGATGCAAACGTCGGGGCGGCAGATGTTCGTCGAGTCGAGCCGTCCTCCGAGTCCGACTTCGAGCACGGCAACGTCCACTCGCTGTTGAATGAAGTAGAGCCATCCGAGAGATGTCGTCAGCTCAAAGAAGGTCGGATTGAGACCGGGCGATTCGGAGTCGATCCGCGCTGTGACCTCAGCCAGTTCGCGCACGAGTCTCACGAGTGAGTCGGCATCGATGCAGCGACCATTGACCTGCACGCGTTCTTCGAAGTGTTCGAGATGCGGCGATGTGAAGAGGCCGACGGTATAGCCCGAACGGTGTAATGCCGCTGACATCATCGCGGCGGTCGAGCCTTTGCCTTTTGTGCCCGCGATATGCACCGTCGGAATGCGATCGTGAGGATTGCCGAGTCGCTCAAGCAAGTTCCGCATGCGTTCGAGCTTGAAGTCGGTTGCCGAGAGGGACGCCGATGTTCGCTCGTAGTTGATGCGGCTATGCAAAAAGGCCAGCGCTTGCTCGTAGGTGTCGATAGAGACGGTCGGGGCCACTGATAAGTCCTGCTGCCGCAATTCGAAGTGGGGGCATTCGAAGAGGGGGCGATGTGAGACGCTCTTGAGACTGGCTGCTGTGACTTTCGCGATCATTGATTCGCCATCAGAGATCGCACCATCGAGTCGGCTCGGGCAAGCGTGCCTCAGAAGCGTTTGATGCGTGCTCGACGCGCCGATTTGGCTCGTCAATGCTGCGGTCGGATCGTCGATGTCATCGCGCGGACGGTCAAGTTTGCAGATGCTGTGAATTTCAGCGCAAGCACCATTGATGACGAGATTTGCCCGTGATCGCGGGTCTTGAAGGGCACTCCGTGCAGCGCTAGATTCCGCGCCCTTTTCCGCCCCTTAAGGTTGAGTGCAACGATTCAGACTCGCGCATTCGCGGTCTGACTCAGAAGCAGTTGGCGACAATCGCCGTGCTGACGTAACCGTGAGTTTTGGGGCGTTCGAGTGTCGCACGACCTCGAAGAGCAGCGACGCGCCGCTTGCGTTGTTGCGGTTTGGATTCGCGTTTCGTTGGCCGTGTAGTTCGCAGACCGATTGGCTTTCTCTTTCAACAAGGCATGCTTCATGAGTGCGGAAGCCGTGATTCAGATTCGCAATCTTTCGAAGATCTATCGTGACTTCTGGGGGCGCAAAAAGGTGAAGGCGCTCAACTCGTTGAGCCTCGAAGTGAATAAGGGCGAAGTCTTTGGCCTGCTCGGACCGAACGGTTCCGGCAAGACGACGACGATGAAGCTGCTGCTCGGTCTGCTGTTTCCGACCGAGGGCGAGATCTCAATTCTCGGCAAAGCAGCGACCGACGTCTCGAAGAATGAGCGGATCGGTTATCTGCCCGAAGAGTCCTATCTCTACCGCTTTTTGAACGCGAATGAGACGCTCGACTTCTACGGTCGGCTGTTCGACATGACGCCTCAAGTTCGCAAGCAACGCACCGAAGAACTCATCGAGATGGTCGGTTTGCAGAACGCTCGCCGTCGTCAGTTGAAGGAATACTCAAAGGGTATGACGCGCCGCATCGGACTGGCGCAAGCTCTGATCAATGACCCAGACCTCGTGCTGCTCGACGAACCAACAAGCGGACTCGACCCGCAAGGTTCTCGCGACATGAAGGATCTGATTGTGCGACTGAAGGCGCAGGGCAAGACCGTCGTGATGTCGAGCCACTTGCTGGCCGACGTGCAGGACGTCTGCGACCGCATCGCGATTCTCTACGGCGGCGAACTCAAGGAACTCGGTCGCGTTGACGAACTGCTGCAAGAGCGCAACGTCACTCAGATGCAGACCAGTTCGATGAGCGACGCCTGCGTCGAAGAAGTGAAGGCCGTGCTCGCAAAGCACAATGTCGATTTCCACAAAGTCGATCATCCGACCAACAGCCTCGAAGAACTCTTCCTCAAGACGGTCGAACGCAGTCAGCAGCGCCCCGGCCAGCGCTACGTTCCCGAGAAGGAAGGCAGCAAAGGCGGAGCGGCGTCGTAGCGTTCGCTCCGTTTGTGTGTCGCAACTCTTACAGCACTGGGGAAGTGCGACGCGGACCGACATCGCAACATGCCGTTGCCTTTGAGGTCGTCGCACTGCTTTGACTCAGTGGCCTAATGCCGAAGTCGTCTGCGGTTGGGGCGTCGGTTAGTCGCCGTTCCGAACCCGCTTAATAGGGTGATTCAACGTCATGCTTGCTCTCTCCTTGCAGCCTGAAGAGTTCAATCTCGCAGAAGGTGTGCTGCGCTGGTTGATCGCCTTCGGACTTGTCGTTGCCGTCTCGTTACTGGTGTCGCTCGTCGGATCGCTCGCCGCGTATGGCGCTGCCGGTCCCGCGCGACTGCTCGGGAGATTGGCCTTCTCAGCGCGCGACCTCTCTAACTTTTCTCCGCGCCGCATCTTTGCGATCAGCTTGTTGACTTATCGCGAAGCCATTCGTCGCAAGGCGCTGCTGACGTTCGTTGTCTTTGCGGTGCTCTTCATGTTCGCGAGCTGGTTCTTGACCGGCAGCAGTGATCGGCCCGAGCAAGATGTTGAGGTCTATGTCGGCTTCGTCTTCACGACGATTTCATGGCTGGTGCTGCTTGTCGGCGGAGTTTTGGCCTGCTTCGGTTTGCCTGAAGACATTCGCTTGCGGTCGTTGCATACGGTCGTGACGAAGCCGGCGCGACGAAATGAAATCGTCTTAGGCCGCATGCTCGGCTTCGGTGCGGTCTGCACGTTGATGCTCGTCTTGATGGGCATCATCGGCCAAATCTGGATCGTGAGGCAGGCGTCGGGTACTGAGTTGAAGTGCCGCGTCCCGATCTACGGAAAGTTGAAGTTCCTCGATCGAATGGGCGTCGAGTCCGACAAAGGTTTGAATGTCGGTGACATCGTCGAGACGCGCGGCTTCATTGAGGGCGGCACGAAGTCAGCCGCTGTCTATCAATTCCGCATGCCGACTTCGAAGCCGGACAAGTTGCGATTCGAGTCGCGGTTTGAGGCGTTCCGAACTCACAAAGGCAGCATGGATCGCACGCTGCAAGTGCGCTATGTCCTCGTGAATACCGAGAAGGAACTGCGCGTCCCGCTCGACAAGTTTGCCGTCAACGAGTTCTTCTCCAACGAACGCGATGTCGAACGCAAGGTGACCTACACCAATGAGAAGACTCTCAAGAAAGACACGGTCGACATTTATGACGACCTCGTGCAGGACGGATGGCTGACGGTCTTCGTGCAGTGTCTTGATCGCGGGCAGTATCTCGGAGCATCGCGCGGTGACTTCTTCATTCGTGAGTTGCCCGATCGGTCGTTCTCTGCGGGCTATTGGAAAGCGATCTGCGGCGTGTGGCTGATGGTCATGCTGCTGGTGATGATCGGCGTGACGGCGAGCTGCTTCGTGAAGGGACCAGTCGCCTGCATGTTGTGCTTCTGCGTGTTCGTGCTGGGGCAACCCGCTCACGACTTCATGGACAAGCTCGTCTCGGGCAAGCAGGTTGGCGGCGGACTGACGGAGTCGTTCTATCGACTCGTCACGCAGGCCAATCAAACGTCCGCGCTCGACAACAAGTCGCTCGAAACAACGCTGAAGACGATCGATCGCGTTCCCGGAGGATCCTTGTGGATCGCGAAGCATCTCATCCCGGACATGCGCACGTTTTCGATGGCGGGATGGATTGGTAAGGGGCTCGACGTCCCATGGTATTCGGCCATGTTGCCGTCTTTGGCCGTGACGTTGGGCTACATCCTGCCGTGCTTGTTGTTGGGTTACTTCAGTCTGTCGCTGCGAGAGTTGGAGTCGAAATGAATCAAGCATCATCCCGTCAGCGCAAGATGTACTGTCTGGTCGGCATCCTCGTGCTGCTGGTCCCGATCATTGGTCTCGGCATGCCGGGTAGTGGTCAGGGAGGCGGCGGAGCACTGGCCCGCATGCGTTCCAACTATGACTTAGGCGAGAGCAATCTCGGTCAAGTGGACCCGACCAGCGCCACCATGAATTTGGTGCTGCTGGGCTTGAGAGGCATCGCGGTCAACATCCTGCGAATGGATCTCGACCACTACAAGGACCACAAAGAGTGGAGCAAGATGCGCTCGACGACCGAGTCGGTCATCTTGCTGCAGCCGCACTACATCGAGGTGTGGCGCTTCTTGTCATGGAATTTGTCTTACAACGTGTCCGCAGAATGGGACGCGGTGCCCGAGCGTTACTACTGGGTCAAAGAAGGCGGCAAGTTCTGTCAGCGCGGCTGCGAACGAAATCGCGAGAGCCCCGAACTGCACTGGGATGCAGGCAAGACATGGAGCCAAAAGATCGGTCGGTCGGACGAGTGGAAGTACTTCCGCAAGTACTTCCTGAAAGACCCCGACGAGAAGACCTTCAAGGGGCAAGCTGACCCCGAGATCAATCCGGAACAGCAAGACAACTACCTCGTGGCGCGCCGCTGGTACACCGACGCGAACGTCAAAGAAATCGGTCGCGGTCAGCACATCATGATGCGAGCGTTGTTCCGCTCGTTCCCGCACAAGTCGCTGCTTGATCTGGCTGACGCGTTGCAACGAGACGCGAAGTACGAACCATCTTCTGAAGTCATTCAGGACAAGTTCAATCGAGCCCGCAGCATCTTCGGCGAAGGCTTCGACGAGTGGACCGCGAAGTACGGCAAAGAGCGCTACAAGACGTCGCGCGCCGAGGTCTACATGGAAGCCGACGAGAACGACGTCGCGGCATTAGCGAAGGAGAATGGGCTCAGCGAGAAGGAGATTCATCGCGAGGTGCTCTTCTTCCAGAACACGACGAACTACCGCTACTGGCGTGAGCGAGCTCGTTCCGAGCGGCTGACAGATACAGCCGACGCGCATCGTCTGCTCTACGAAGGCGAGCGTCTCTACAAAGCCGGAAAGCTCGCTCGCGATCCGAAGACCGGAAACCCCGGTGCTCAAGAGATGCTCGAAGAGGGCATGCTGAAGTACGCGAAGTTGCTGGAAGACTTTGCGGAACTGCGATCCGAAGACCTCACGGTTGAAGAAGGCATGTGGGCCGTCTTGATCTGGCGCAAGGCGCTCGACCTGCAAGGCAAGCCCGTGCCCGATGCGTACCCCTTGAAGTGGCTCTGGACCGAGCACCAATCACAAGTCCCGACCCTCCAAGACCGCTTCAACTCCATGGGTTTCTAGTAAGTAGATTGGGATTCCATCCCGATCCGGGGCGGGCAAACCGTCTCACTTATTCAACGCCCGCGCCGTCAAAACCGAGTCTCCCAGTGGTCGAATGAAGCAGCGAGCAATCGCTGCTTCATCCCGCCCCAAAGCAACCCGCGCCCATCAACGAGCCGGCCCTATTCCGAAGCAGCCCCTGCGACTCCGAAAAACTCCGTGCGCATCTCCCTCTCGTCCCGCCGAGATGTACGACGGACATCATGTCCGTCGAGTCGTCCAAGAGCGGCTCGAACGCCATGCATGACGGACCGGATGTCTGACCGACGAATCGTGAAACCGAACTCACGCCCCTCGGAAGCAACGACCTGAGTCCTCGCAATGGCTCAGTTGAGATGTCTCAAGTCAGACCGCTTGAAACTCCATCAGCGATGAGATGCAGTGCGGCCCATCATCATTCCGCCCGTGTTCATCATGACCGCAACCAAGCGGGTCCTACCGGCGGTTCTCGACACGCGCCGAGTATTGGAATAATCGGGGCAAGGATAGCCACAGCGTCGGAGTGGCGGATTCGAGTCTTCGCCAGAAAGGACGCACGCAGTCCGCATACAAAGTTTGCTTTCATCGCAACCTTGCAGCGTTCACTAAGCGTTTAAGGCCAGTACAGTGTTCCTACGACTCAGCCGTATCGTCCTTTAACCCTTAGCGAGCTAGCCGTGTGGGCCTTTGTTTTTTGCGTTCTATTCGTATCGGCAGCGGTGTTTGCCGTTTGGTTCGGGATCGAATGGTTGCAGAGCCGAAAGGAAACGGAACGACTCGAAACGGAGCATTCCGTCTGCGCCGGAGAGATTGAGCGACTTACTTTGCAAGTTAGTCAACTCACACAACGCGTCGCGCGTCTGAAAAAGTGGCAGTCAGTCGCCGATGCCGACGAACGTGCCAATGAATTGCTACGTCAGGCCGAGGAGTCCTTGGCGGGTGCTAAGCAACGGGCAGATGGACTCGTTGCCGAAGCCTCAACAACGGTGGCTCGGACTGCCGCTGAAGCACAACAGCGATTGCTTGCTGCTTCACATGAAGCTGCGGCGATTCGGCTGAGTGCCACCAACGCCGCTCAGCAACTGCGAGGGGCTGTCGAAGCGGAGACAAAGGCGCTTTTGGATGAAGCGAAGCAACGTGTGAAGCAGATGACGTCGGAGTCCGAAGAGAACCTGCAATCGGCCCTGCGACGTTGTGCGATGATCCTGTCGGACGCGGAGAAGCGTGCTCAAGAGGTAGGGAAGAATTCTTACAATGCGCTTCAAAATGCAGCCTTATACGAACAGACCGCCAAAGCGATGAGGAATGCGATCGAAGGTTACGGCGATCGCTACATTGTCCCGATGCAGAGTCTGATTGATGAATTGGCGAACGAATTCGCCCATGCGAACGCGGGGCGGGAACTGAAACGCGTCCGGCATTTGGCGCAGCTCATGGTTCGCGAAGGTAATGCAGGTTCCTGCAACTATGTCGAAGCCAGCCGCAGCGAGACTGCGGTTCGATTCGTCGTCGACGCTTTCAACGGGAAGGCCGACTCAATCTTGTCGCGAGTGAAGCACAACAACGTCGGAACTCTCAGTCAGGAACTGCGAGATGCCTTTGCCATGGTGAACTTCAACGGCAAGGCGTTTCGCGATGCACGCGTGACTGACGAGTACTTGGCGGTACGGCTCGATGAGTTGAAATGGGCCGCCGTCGTTCAGCAGATGAAACTTGACGCCAAAGACGAGCAACGCAGACTCAAAGAGCAGATTCGTGAAGAAGAAAAAGCACGACGCGAGTACCAGCGAGCCATCAAGGAAGCAGCCAAAGAGGAAGAGACGCTTCGCAAAGCAATCGCACTCGCTCAAGAACAAGCGGCCCATGCGACTTCGCAGCAACGAGCCGAATACGAACGGAAATTGGCTGAGCTCTCAACGAGGCTTCAAGAAGCGGAAAGTCGAAACCAACGGGCGCTCTCGATGGCACAACAGACTCGCCGAGGTCATGTCTATGTGATCTCAAACATTGGCTCGTTTGGTGAGGATGTTTTCAAGATCGGCCTTACTCGACGTTTGGAGCCGCTTGATCGAGTTCGTGAACTCGGCGACTCCAGTGTCCCCTTCGAATTTGACGTCCATGCATTGGTCTTAAGTGACGATGCTCCAGCACTGGAGCACGCATTGCATAAGCATTTCGTCGCGTCGCAGGTCAACAAGGTCAATCACAGGAAAGAGTTCTTCCGAGTGAATTTGACGACCATCAAAAGTGAGTTTGCCGCACTGGGAATTGAGGCGAACTGGACGATGGCCGCAGAAGCGCGTCAGTACCGAGAAACGGTTGCGATCGAAAATGCGATCAAGGCTGATCCGAAGGCGCGGGAAGCCTGGATCAATCGGCAATTGACTCTTGATGCACAGAGTCCGACGTTTGATGAAGACGACGGCGAGGATGACGTGTGAATAAATCTAGCTTCAACTTTTAATCCAACTGTATCCGGATGCGGTCTGGATCTTGATTGTTGATTCGCTTTTCTCGAAGGGTGGAGTGAGCCTGGCGCTGTAGAGGTGTCTGCAAATGCATTTCTCACCAATGCCGACCGTTCGCAATTCACCTTCACACCTTTATGAGGGCTTCATCAAGCGCGAAGCCGCGCTGACCAATGCTGTCGGAAGCGGCAGTTGCGTTGCACGTCTCAGAAAGACGACGCCTCTTCGCAGTCATCGTGTTGATCTACGCGGCGCGGCGAGCTGGTAGGCTTGTTCCGCAGCAGGCGCCGTCGAGTGATAAGCTCGCTTTGAGGCCGAGGTGATCCCACTCTGCGGACGAACGCTTCGTGCGGTCGATCCTCAGACTCGCGGTCGTGAACTCCAATGCTGGCTTCGGCGAGAACAGACTCGACGGATAGCGGTCGATGCCGCACGTACCGGGGAACTGAGCGACGTGCTTTGCGAAGCACAGAACATCGTGCTGATTGAGATGCGGGCCTTCTAAGGCTGTGCCTTCGCAGACAAAAAGCAAGATCCCGCCGGGGCGCAGACAACTCAGGAAGCTGGCGGTCATCAGAAATGATGTGCGCGAGAAAATGCTTCGCGACCAAACGGTGTGATGCCGCGCCAGAACGACATCGAAGGTCGCTGAGGGCGAACTGAACTGCTCGCGCGGAGCACCGCCCACAAAGAACTCGGCATCGGGCGCCAGAGCGCGAGCCTCTTCGATGGCCACTTCGGACTCATCGAGTCCCGTTGCGTCAAATCCGAGCGACACGAGATATCGGACGAGTGCTCCTCGACCGCAGCCGACATCCAGACGATCAACGCAGGCACGCTCGGCAGGCCGGAAG
>CAZNMS010000343.1:0-9434 GCA_964573505.1 uncultured Planctomycetaceae bacterium
CGGCTACGCGCATCCCGACGTTAACGCGGCGGTGATTCGGCGAGTGACGCTCGGCTCAATGGGCACGTTGAATTGTCCTGAAGAAGTGACGCTCGCGCAGAAGTTGTTGGAGTGGCATCAATGGGCGGACAACGTGCGGTTCGCTCGTTGCGGCGGCGAATCAATGGCGATCGCCGTGCGACTGGCACGCGCCGCAACGCACCGCGATGTGATTGCCTTCTGCGGTTATCACGGATGGCAAGACTGGTATCTCGCCGCAAACCTCGCAGAGACATCGGCACTCGACGGCCACTTGTTGCCGGGACTGAGCCCCGCCGGAGTTCCGCGCGGACTCACCGGGACTGCGCTGCCCTTTGCGTACAACGACATTGATTCGTTGCGCGCGATCGTGAGTCAGCACGGGCAGCAACTCGCGGCGGTCGTGATGGAGCCGACTCGGAACATCGCGCCGCGAGAGGGCTTCTTGAGCGACGTGCGACAACTCTGCGATGACTGCGGCGCGAAACTCGTCGTTGATGAAGTCACGACGGGACTGCGCTTCAATCGCGGCGGAGTGCATCTGACGTTCGGTCTCGAACCGGACATTGCCGTCTTCGCAAAAGCGCTCGGCAACGGTCATCCGATTGGCGCTGTGATTGGCAAAGCCGAGACGATGCAGGCCGCTCAAGAGTCATTCATTTCAAGCGCCTATTGGACAGAGGGAGTCGGCTTTGCGGCGGCTATTGCAACGCTTGATGTGCTGCAACGCGTCGATGTTCCGCTGCATGTCAGAACTATTGCAGAGCGGTACCGCGCGGGCCTTTCGCGAATCGCCGAGCAGCATGCCGTGCCGCTCAAGTTCGGCGGATATCCCGCGCTCACGACGTTGAGCTTCGAGCATCCCGAGAACGCCGCGCTGGTGACAATGCTCACCGCGCGGATGCTGACTCGCGGCTTCTTATCCGGCGGCAGCTTCTATCCGACGCTCGCGCATCAACCGGAGCACGTTGACTGCTTCCTCGCAGCAGCCGACGACGTCTTCGGGGAGTTAGCCGCAGCCATTCTCGCGAACGACATTGCGTCGCGCATCGGCGGACCGGTGAAGCAGTCAGGGTTCGCGCGGCTGACTTAAACGCCGTCGATCGATGGCGATCAAGCAGCCGCGTCAAACACTGTAATTAACCTGACAGCAACGGCTATTCTGGGAGACGGCCTTGCTCGACTTTGGGGAACTCGCCCGTGCAAGCCTTCATGAATTCGACAAGATCCTTCTTGTCCTGCGCGGTCAGCGTCAGCTTCTTGATTTTGTCGCTGAGCGTCGGATTCGGGATGCCGCCCTTCGCGTAGTGCTCGACGACATCTTCCAGTGTCTTGAGGCTCCCGTCGTGCATGTAGGGAGCAGTCAGCGCGACGTTGCGAATCGTCGGCGTCTTGAACGCGCCCATGTCCTTCGGGTTCTTCGTCACAGCAAAGCGACCGGGATCAGGCTGCTTCGCCAACATGCCGATGCCGAGATTGTGATACCTCTCGTCCGCAAGATTGGCTCCGACGTGACACGTCGCGCATCCGGCGGCCTCGCTGAAGTACAACGACATGCCGCGTTTGGCGCTCTCGCTCAGAGGATGAGCCGCCATTTGCTTCTTGAGATCTTCGTACTTCGCATAGGTCTCAGGGGCATCGTCTTTGAGGTCCGCGAGATCGTCCGCACTCAGCTTCGTGAAAGGCTTAATGGCTTCCGCGTAATCGAACGGCGATGGCCCAGTCACAATGGCTCGCTCGAACGACGCGATCGCCTTGCCGACATTCTCGATATTGACCGGATCCTTGCCCGGATAGACCGCTGCAAACTGCTCGACGTATCCGGGGATCTGCTTCAGCGTCTTGACCGCCGCAGCATGCGTGTTGCCCATTTCGATTGGATTAGCAATCGGCCCGATCGCTTGAGCTTCGAGCGAGTCCGCCCGGCCGTCCCAAAACTGGGCACCCGAGAGAATTCGGTTGTACGACACCGGGGAATTGCGTCCGCCTTCTAGCCCCTTGATGCCGACTCCGAACTGAGTGTGCCGCGCATAGCCCTCGTCCGGATGATGACAAGACGCGCAGCTAACGGTGTTGTCGACAGACAGGCGCGTGTCGAAGTAGAGCTGTCGCCCGAGCTCGATCCCGGCGCGCGTCAGCGGATTCTCTTTTAGCCCCTGCATCTGATTGGCCCCGGTCGCGAGCCCGAACGGAAGTTCGACGTCCAGCACGCGGTGATTGGATTCATTGGCCAACCACTTCTTGATCTCAGCCAGCTTGAGCGGCCCTTTTCCCGGAATGCCCGATGTGAGAGCTGCGGTTCCAAGATTGACTTTCTCGGTGCCCTCTGCGGCCGATGTTGCGAATGGCGAACCGATCGCAAGACTGACCGCGAATCCCATAACCCAACTGATTCGATGACTTCGTTTCATACCTAAACTCCCATGAAAAATTGTTGGTGGGGGCTCAGCGAGCGTTAGCCACTGAGTGCGGGAAGAGTACGTCTCTCGGCCTCTTCAACAACCTGCGATCTCCTTATGGCTTCGATAGGCTGCGCTTATGGAACTGTTTCAGTTGCGGTACTTCATCAAAGCAGCGGAACTGCGGAGCTTCACCCGCGCAGCCGAAGCCTGCAGTGTCTCACAACCGGCGCTCAGCCAGTCCATTCAGAAGCTGGAAGATGAATTACGGCAGCCGCTATTCGAGCGCGGCGGTCGGCAGATCTCGCTCTCTGATGCGGGGCAGCGATTTCTGACGCGAGCGCGCGAGGTCATCAGACTGGCCGACGAGGCACGCGCTACGATGACCGACGACGGCGAGACCGGCACGTTGAGGATCACAGCAATCCCGACCGTCGCTCCGTACCTGCTGCCGACATTGGCGCGTCAGTTCGCTCAGCGTCAGCCGCTCGTCCAACTTGAACTGAGCGAGGACGTGACCGAGCAAGCACTCAAGCGTTGCCGTTCCGGTGAAGTCGATGTCGTGATTTTGGCCCTCCCGCGCAGCGAATCAGACTTTGACTTCACGCTGCTTTGCACGGAGACATTGCTGGCCGTTCTGCCCGTCGAGCACCCGTTGCAGTCAGTCACGCAAATCGACATCGCGGCACTCGAAAACGAACCCTTCGTGCTGCTTGATGAAGTGCATTGTCTCACCGGTGACATCAACAGCTTTTGCAAACGGAACCGCATTCAGCCGCGCATCGCCAGTCGCAGTCATCAACTCACAACCGTGCTGGAGCTCGTCGCGAATGGCTTCGGGATTTCGCTGATCCCCGAAATGGCGATGGCGCGACATGTTGATCCGCGACTGATCTATCGCCGTCTCGCCGGAGCTCAGCCCACTCGTCAGATCGGCCTCTGCACGAACCCCTATCGCTTCCGGAGCAAGGTTCAGAAGTCCTTCGAGCAACTCGTGATCGAGTCTTGCGCTAAAACGCCTGCAGTTGGACACTGAGAACGCGGAGTTCGAATTCGACGGCAGCTTTCCGCAGCACGAGACGCGGCCTCGTTAGTTCTGAGTCGACGCGCCAACATTCCGCGCAAGTACCGAGACCTCGCAACGCTCTCGAACAAGCGTCAAGCCATGCGGCGCTGATACCCGCCCAGTCCGAAGCCGATCGGGCGACCGAAGTCATCGACGATTGGATCTTCATCAGTCTCAGGCAGAACGGTCGTTGACGCCTCAACAACCGGAGCGACTTCTTCGTCGTCTTGCTCTTCGTCGGTCGGCGTCATGTGATCGCGGAACACTGTGAGGATCGCCGGTAGCAGCACCACTGCCACAAAGAGCGTGCCCGACAGTCCGATCGAGAGCACAAGTCCTAAGCTGTAAAGCCCGCGATGGGCCGAGACCATCATGCTGCCGAAGCCGACGATCGACGTCGTCGTTGTGAGAATGATGCTGTTGAAGGTGCTGCCCGACATCTCGTAGCGGCCCTTTGTGTGATGCCGGAAGTCATGCACGACATGCACGCCGACATCGACTCCGATGCCGAGAATCAACGGCAGCACGATCAAGTTCGCGGGGTTCAAGTCGACATGAAACAGCGCCATCGCGCCGTACATGATCGCTGCTCCGAGAATGCAGGGGCTCATCGCCATGAACGTGTAGACGAGCGACTTCCAGTTGAGGATGCCGACAAGCGGAATCCATAAAGCTCCGAACGATGCCGCGAGCACTCGCCAATCGACAGTGCCGTTCATCAAACGCTGCGACAATGCGATGCAGGCAACAATAACTACAGTCGGCACGAGCGCTTGCACCGTCAGTCGATGACCTAAGAAGTCCATAATCAGAATCAGCATGACTGCGATGAAGGCATAGACCGCCGCCTTCAAGAAGCTGCCGACGAACTGTCGCGACGCTTCATAGTTCTGAATCGGAGTGCCGGTTGCGTTCGGGTCGACCGTGCGAAGTTCATCAACGAACTGCTTCAGTGGCTCGATGTCCCAAATGGAATTCTTGGGGTAGATCTGCACGAGCCATTTGCCGTCGGTGCTCACGAACCTCGAAGACAGTTCGGTCGGAAAATCATTGATCGTGATCGGCTCGGGATCAGACGCCGCTGCCGCCATCTGAAGCTGAGTGAGCAGCGCGGTCACCATTGCGTGCTGATAGCGCGTCAGCACTTCAACTTGCTGCGCGGTCGGGTAGTTATCGAGGTGATCGAGGAAGCGATTGATCGCCGCGACCGTCTCTTTCGCAAGCGGCTGATTGACGGCCATCAAGAGCTTCTGCACTTCTTCAAGTGCTTCGCCGATGTCTTTCGGCACGACGTTGCCTGCGATCGGCGCTTGCTGCGGCAACTTTGAAAGCATCTGCTGATAGACCTGCACGAACAGCGTCGTTTCGGAAGCCGGATGAATCGGGATGCCCGAACCGAGTTCCTCAACATCACCGACAGTCGGCAGCGCTTTGAACCGCTGCTTCAGAGCACGTGCTTCCTCTGCCGAGTCCGCGAGCGCGACTGCAAACAGCAACGATCCTTTGCCCGCACTCGCATGCTCTTCCGCCGCGCGAAAGATGCGTCGCTGAGTCTCGACGGACTCAAGCCCGTCAGCCTGCAAGTTCAAGAGGTTGTAGTCGAACTTCACTTTCAGCCGGAGAACGCCGTCCGCTCGTTCGAACGCGCAGGCACCCAGTCCCGCAACGCACGCTCCGGCCATTATGCCAATCACATAGGGATGCCGACTGACGAGCTTGCGCCACAGCGTGCCTTCAAACTGATTCGGGAGAGCCCGCGCTTCGACGCCTTTGTCCGCGACAGCAATCAAAGCCGGCAGCACGAGAAAGTTCGCGAGCAAGCACAGCAGCACGCCGCACCCGCCGATGATTCCGAGTTCGGAGACGCCTTTGAAATCCGAGAAGGACGCGCAAAAGAAGGCTGTAGCAGTTGTGACAGCCGCCGTCACGATGCCGTCTCCGACATTCGCCGCGCTGTGCGCGACCGACTCCAGTAAGCCCCGTCCGTGATGCCGCTCTTCGAGATAGTGAGCCAGAAACACAACGGCGTAGTCGATGCCGAGCCCGAACAAGATCGCCGCGAACGACACCGACAAAATGTTGAGATGCCCGATCGTGAACGTCGTAAAGCCGAAGCACCAAATGGTGCCGACGCCGAGCATGATCATCGCCAACAGCGGATGCTTCATGCCTCGAAAGCCGATGATGAGCAGCAGCCAACAACCGAAGAACGACAGCACCGAAGCGATCGTCATGTCGCTCTGTGTGCGATGCATCTCGTCACTTTCAAGCACCGGAATGCCCGTCAGTCCGACCCAACAATCGGAGTACTTGCTGCGCGCCGCGAGCACCAATTCGCGAGCCCGATCGATCGAGAGATTCTTGCCCGTGAAGCCTTCGTCCTTTTTCAGCGGCTTCACCTTAATGACGGCCATCGTTCGCGCATCGTTGATCCAGTTGTAGCGCACAGTGCCGAGCGACTGCTGCATCTCGGGATCAACCTGCAAGAGTTCGGGCCATGGACTTTGAAACTCATGCTTTTCAACAAAGGTGTCGAGACTCTTCGCGAGCAGATTGATCTGCATCAGCGCCGCCCCGAATTGATGCTGCCCTTTGATGTCCGTCGGATCCTTCGCCAGCATTTGCATGCCGTCGGTCAGTTGATACGTCAGACCCTCTGACAGCGTGCCGAGCTTGAGTCGCTCCCATCCGCCGCGCAGCACCGGCTGAAACGCAGTGAGTCCCTGCAACCCGACCTCTAACTGCTGAGGCGAGAGGTACTGCAATCCCTTGCGACGCAGTGCTCCAGAATCGACTTTGAAGAGCACTTGCTCGAAGAGTTCTTTCTCGGCCTTGAACTGCGCTCCGAGATCTTCGACCGCCTCCATGATGCGCTCGGGAGACTTTCCCTCGACGACAACGACCATATCTGAGCTGTCGCCGAAGCTTTCGATGTAGGTCTTCCAGCGCTTGTGAAACTCGGCATCGGGATCGATCAGATCTGATCGGTCCGTCTTGAACTTCAGCAGCACGCCGGCAGAAACGGCACACAAGATCGAAGCGAGAGCGACCAGTACGAGCACAAGTTTCGGATTCGCGGCGCTCGCCAATGAGAGGGAGCGCAGCAGACCATTCAGCTCGAAGCGTTTCGAGTGCGATTCGCGTCCCTGCGACATCCGAGGCAGCCTTTTCAGAGCGAGTTAATCGAAGATGGGCATCTTGCCCGAACTGGGCTGACGAGACTCAATCGGGCAGACCATAACACAGTCCGCCGAAGGTTCGACAACCCCAGTTTTCGCTGTTCGGAGTGCGAAGTTGTTGCTCGTGTAACATTTGCGACACACATTGACACGATTCGAAAACGACTCGTACAAGGCCGCCCGCCGACCGACCTCGGCTTCGCAACTTCACACCTCACTCAACAGCGCACGCTCTCGTCTTCGTAGCCGAAATCGTCAGATTTCGGATGGTCGAAGAGACTGAAGCCTCACGACTTCAGCGACTCGGTGCGCTGTTGAACTAATCGGAGCGACAAGGATGTCTCGACGATTCGCACTCCATCATTGGCCGTTGTGTTTGGCGCTCGGAATTGGGCTCACTGGTTGCGGAAAGAATGACGCTCCCGAAGAGACCGCCGAATCGAAGTCACCGGCTGCAATTAAAACGACAGCATCGAGTTCTCCGGCAGACGCACTCGTTGCGGAAGCGGTCGACTTCATTCAGAAGCGGCAGTTCAACGAAGCCATCACGAAGCTCGGCGAGGCCATCAAGACCGACTCGAAGTGTGCTGAGGCGTACTTTCAACGCGCAGGCATTCTCGCTGATGCCGGTAAGGATCGCTTTGCTCTCAACGACTACAGCAAAGCCATCGAGCTAAATGACAAAGACGTTCGCTTTCACAACATGCGCGGTCTCTTCTTATTAACGCGCCGCCAGTACGAACCGGCCATTCAAGACTTCTCGACCGCTATTCAAGCCGATCCGAAGTACGTGCAGGCCTACAACAATCGCGGTCTCGTGCATTTGGCGCAGTCGAACTACGCCGACGCCGTTGCCGACTTCAATCACGCGGTTGAGATCGATCCGACTTATGTCGACGGCTTCAACAATCGCGGCTTTGCGTACTATCAAGCGGAGAACGACGGCAAAGCTCTTGCCGACTTCAACAAGACAATCGAACTGAATCCGAAGTACCTCAACGCCTACAACAATCGGGCGATGCTGTTCGTGAGGAATAAGAAGTACAAGCAGGCTGTCGCTGACTTCACGTCGGCCATCGACATCGATCCGAACAACGCGAAGCACTACCAAAATCGAGCCGGTGCCTATGCGGAACTCGGTCAGCAAGAGCTTGCTCAAGCAGACGCCGCACGCGTGCGCTGGCTACTAAAGCTCGACGAACTCAACGGCGCGATCGCGCGCAATCCGAATGAGCCTCAAGGCTACATCCAGCGCGCAAGTCATCTCGCAAAAGGCGGACGCACGGAGATTGCTCTCGCCAATTTCGAGCAAGCAATCAACGTTGCTCCGCAGTCCGTTGAAGGGCTCAACGGCCGGGCTCGCTACTGGTTCGATCAAGGCGAGTACGCAAAGGCGATCGCCGACTGCAATCAAGCCATTGAACTGCTGAAGACGAGCAGCGGATGGAACCGGCAGACGCTCTCCATTCGAGGCGACTCGTACTTCAAGCTCGGCAAGCTCGATCATGCAATCGCCGACTTCGAAGCAACCGAACGACTCGACCCGACCGTCGCCGACGCATACTTCGCGCGAGCGCAACAACGTCAAAAGTCCGGCGACCGCGCAGGAGCACAATCCGACCTCGAAACCGCGCGCAAGATCGACCCGAAAGTCGGCGAGTAATTTGTGTGACAGCCGCGCGATGAACGCTCAACGGTTCGAAAAAGCCGACCTGCAAGCCGCGCCGCTCGCCGAAGAAGGGAAGAGAGAGAACGCTAATCGGCGCTAATAAGCACTCATCAAAGACGGCTTCGAATGAGGATGGGGTCGGGTCTACGAAATTTGGAAATTGGCGGGGAGCAGACTTCGTCCGCGGGAAGACTCTTACTCCCGCCAATTTCGAAATTTCGTAGACTCGACCCCTTGCTGGTTTGCTCACTCTTTCGCGACGACGGTGCGATGCACGTTGTAGGCGATCTTCTGCAAGCGCGAGTCGAACGTCAGTCCGGCAGAGGTCGCGGCGGGGACGCTGAGTTCGAACTTGATGTTGTCGTCGACTCGGGTGAGGTAGATCGACGCGCCGTCTTCGATCGAGTGCCGCGTGTCGGAGACGATCAAGACGTTCTGCTTTTGATAACGCTTCACGGCTTCTCGAAGACGGTCCCGATCCGCATCCGTTTCACCGCCGACGAAGATCATTTGGCACGGCGGAGCTTTCTCGATGCTGTCGATGCGAATGACAGTGACCGGCACGCCGTTGATCTTCGCGGCTGCAAAGGGCTTGAGCGTCTCGGCGGTCGGCAGTTCGCCGTAGATGCCGAGCACGAATGCTTTCGGCGGGTCTTTGCTCGGCCAACGCACGTAATTGCCGAGCTTGAAGAGATAGGCGGTTTTGACGGCACTCTCGTCTTGCTGCCATGCGTGCGCGCACGGGACTGCGAGCATGCAGAGCAGCACGAACACAGTCAGCAGATGTGCGAGTCGCAGAGCCACGATGAGAAAGCCGTTCGTCGAAAAGTGCCCGCCGGAAGTTTGAGTAAAGGTGCTGGCCCGATTGTGAGTCCTGCTGTCGGTCAAGCAGGTGCTGTCGACGACGCTGCTCAATGCGTCTCGACGGCGTTGATGCGCGGTGATGGTCGCCTTTCGCTCTGCGAAAGAGCGAGCTTGTTGCGGCGTCATCGCGCTATGACATCGCTATTACATAGACTCGTTTGAAGACGCACTTTCGCGGAGAGGTTGTGATTAAATCGCCCCCGCGACCCAGAGGGTGCCCCGGCACAAGGCCGGGGGCG
>CAZNMS010000344.1:0-9412 GCA_964573505.1 uncultured Planctomycetaceae bacterium
AACGCCACGTGCCCATCGGCATCGTCGGCCTCCAGGCCGGGCTCGAGGTGACGGCATTCGATCGATCGATCGATTCGGTATCCGGCAGCAACTCGCAAGATGGTCGCAAATCCGTCCGAGGTCATTGGCAGCATAGGGGCATAGCGAACCAGTAAGCAGGCTCGTTGGACGTCGCTCGATATTGCCGCGATCGCACGGTTAATTCCTGCGAAACGGTCTTCAGGCGAAAGTGCCGCAGATCGAGTCTCGGAGCACACCGCGAGTTCGTTGATGGCGCTGCCTGAGTGAGATTCATGTTCGTGACGCCCGCGTCGATTGGTCCGTCGGACAAAGTCACTGCAGGCAAACGAGGCTCTTCGCAGCAACCAGTTTTCGATGCTAACTCCGTCTGGATGCAGTGGGTCGTAACCTCGGTGATCGGAGTCGGACGGTGCCAAGATTGCTGCAATTTTCTCGGGCGAGTAGACGCTTTCTTCAATGTCATGAAAGGCGTCTTGCCAAATCAACATGGCTTCGCGGCGATGGCGCGAGTCAGCGACCTCGGCCTCGAGCCAACCGCATTCTCGAAGGCGGCGACCAATCAAGCCGCTGAGTTTGCTCCGGCTCTTTTCGAGCAACATGAGCACGGCGTGAGTTCGAACTGTCGCGTCGTCTCCTGTCAGTTGTTGGAACAGGACAACGTCGGCAGCGATCTCGGCATCGGAACGTTTTCGCTGTTGGCCTTTCATCGCAGGCTGTCAGTCTACCGAAGCTGATTGATGCAAAGCGATCCGTCACGTCCCTTCGAAATCCATACCGTTCAGGATACTAACGGCTGCATGATCATTCCACGGAGCAGGACGATCTATCGCAAAGATGTTCGAATCGTCGCGATGAGTTCCGCTTCAATTCGAGAGGCGCCTCAATGGCTGCAGCGGTCGAATCGCATGAGACGCCATCGTTTTTACGATGCTGGGTTGATCGGGCTCACGGCAAACTTGAGTTCGTCCTCACGAACATGATGACCTCAATGCCCCCGGTGAGCCGTATGGTGATCGTGCCGATGGATTGAGTCCCGCAGCAGCCGTAACACTTCATCTCGCCATTCCATCAGTTGCTCGATCACCGACTCCGATTCACCACAATTGTGCGCGAGCCATAGCAACTCGTTGACGATATCGAGTGCATCGGAATAGTCGCGATCGCCCATGCAGGCTTCGAGTACGTCATAAAGCTGTTCTCGCCGCGCCCCAACGCGATGGGCAAGCTCCCGCTGAAGCTGCAGGTCCAAGAGTGGTTCAGGGATTTGCTGGATGAGAAAGATTGCCTCGTGCAATTGGTCAGCACGCAGGAGCTGCCCGGCTCGTGCGTGTTGGCGCACCAATTCCGCGTTCAATATCTCAAGAAGTGCATCGAAGAAGGCTGCAACCGACGCGATTCGATTCTCTGGTTTTCCCTGCAGGGCCTGCACCAGCACTGCTCGCAGTGCGGGAGGTAGCTCTTCATCGACCGTCGGCTCGTTCTTGATGATTTTCCCAGTCACGGCAAACAGGAGCGTCGCCGCCAAGCTGTATTGGTCGCCGGCTTGATCGAGCCAAAGTTGCTCTTCCGGCAACAGGTCTGCGAGGGCCAGTTTTTTTCCCATCTCTCCAGTTCGCTCAGGCGCGACAAAGTCGTAAGTACCGACGAGTGCGGCTCTCGCTTCGTCGTCTCTCGTTCGCAGAGCATACGACAATCCGAAGTCCGCGAGTCGTGCTTCGACGACCTTTTCGCTCTCAATGTGCAGCAAGACATTTCCCGGCTTGATGTCTCGATGAACGATGCCTGCGTCGTGCAAGCACCGAACGGCATCCGTGATTTGGCAGGCGAGAAACAACGCGGTCAGTAGCGGTAACGGCTCGTCGTGCTGCGTAACCCAGTCATACAAATTACAGCCGGGGACATACTCCATCACATAACAGGGCACTTCAGGAACAACATCCAGAACTCTCACGAGATACGGATGCTCGAAGCTGGCAGCGAGTCGCGCTTCATTGAGCAACTGCCTCACGGCTCGCTCGTGCGAGTCGTCGTTGTCGTGTCGGATGACTTTGATCGCGACAATTGAGCCACAGGACTTACTCGCCTTCCAAACAAGTCCGGCGCCGCCACTGCCGAGCAACTCGAAGTCGCCGTAGCCCGCCAGTGGCGGAGGCTGCGGAGCGATCATCTGCTCTTCGTCCGTGCTAACCATTATGTTGAATTCCCAATACCGGTGCGGCGTTTTGCATTCCCAAGAGCGGTGAAGCGACGCCCCTCAGGCGGTTTCGCAGTGTCTTCACACGTCCGACTTCCTCCTTAAGCCTGATCGACTTCTTGCGATCCGTCGTCCGCTCTCGCTCGGTTGCGAGGACTTCTGCGTACGACTGCAGCACCAAGATGACCTCTCCTCGGAGTCGCTTATCGGCGCGGCTCCTGAGTACATCCACCATCTCGTCAACGAACGCTCTGGCAGCGTCGTTCTTGACCTCGGCTGCGAAGTTGGCCCACGCATGCAAGATGTGAGCAATGAGTTCCGCCGGCTCTAGCTCGACATCGGCAATGGCTAACTCTCTCTGATCCGCAATGATCCTCTTCGTCGACTGGCAGCATTTTGGATGTAATAACCATGATACAATCCGCTCGGCAGATGACGGCTGTTTTCCGTCGTTCTCTGCGGTAACGGGGCCGCCTCCCAAAACGGGATGAGGGAGTTGTTCTTCCGATTTTTCAATGTCGTGACGATGCAACCAGAATGAGTGAAAGCAGAGAAGAAAGCCCAATGCATATTGCTCGTGCATTGAGAGCGATTCTCGACTTACTGGCGGATGCCACGACACCATCTTTTCGAGGACCGACCACAGCATGCCTTGCGACTTCACCGAACGATCCAAGAACTCGTCAACGACTCGCAGTCTCAGCTCTGAGTCGCCCTTATTGAGAATCTGCTTGTACCACTCGGTCTCGTCAAAGCTGTCCACACTGCGAAGCCGGTCTAGCAGCTCGAGCACGAATTCTGAGGTGCAGGAAAGGTTTCTAGAATCGACAAGCTCGCGGAGCAGATTCACAACGAATCGTGCCGTGCGTTCGTTGCGTAACAGTTCCGCGCAAAGGCTGCCGAAGCGATCAAAGAAGAAGTGACGTCGCTTACCAATCTGTTCCAGCACCTGCTTCCAGATCGCAAGGACGGTGTTCTCGACTTCGTAGTAAACCAGCAAGTCGCGCAACCAGTGGTCGCTGAGCACCGAGCGATACTCTTCGGCCACGATGCAATTCATGCGGATCAAATGCCGGGCAACTCGTTCCGGGAGCGCGCTCTCGGCTTCGAACAGCAGGCGTGCGTCGCGCAGTCGTTCGAACCGCTTCTTCAAGTATTCGCCGTTGCGAAATGCGTCTTCGAGCTGCGAACGCAGGCTTTGATCGCTGAGGTCGATGACACGTTCCCCTTCAGCATCTTGCCGAGCTACGACAGGGATTTTTCGTAAGACGTTGCGACGTTCTGACGGTGTCCTCCAGACTTCAATGGCTGCCTGCTTAAGACGTTTGACCGCCTTGTTGGTCTCTGCCTGTAGGTTTTCAGACACCGTCGGCTGACTCTCCAATGAGGCATCGCTCATGGGACTCGCATCAAAGGAAGCGGTAATTCCGAATGCTTCGAAACTGGGGGCGGCGGTTGTCGGAGCAGGCGCTGATGCTTCTGCATCGGACCAATGCACGACTCCGGCCACCAACGTTTCGAGCATTTGGTCAAAGGCAGGAGTCGGCGTCTCCGGGAAGAACGTCGCGAGGAACAAGATTTCGAGATGCAATTCCGGCAAATCCTCAAGTGCAGGAATCGATCGCACTTCCCGAGTTTGCTGCGGTCGCCGAGCGATCTCTTCCACGAACCGGCGATATCCATCTTGCCGATCGGCGAGAATGCTCATGACGTCATTGGAGAGGTGCTCCTCGTCTTGAGGCCAGAGGTCGCACTGTTCCTCAAAACGCGCAAGGACCACTGACGGCTCGCTGAGGTCCGTCTGTCGGTCGCGACGTCGGCGATAGCGATCTACCAACATCGCTTGCAGCCACGGCAGCTGCCAAACCGGGATCTCGCCCATTGAGTTCCGAGCCATGACGGCAGCAGCAGGGGCGACGATCAGCACCATCCATCCCTTACTCGTCTCCAATTCTCGCGGCGCTCGGTTGTAGTAAGTCTTACTCAAATCCGCTCGCATCGAATCGAAGAGCGACTTATTCCCGAGATGCATGAAGCTGAGAGTGCCTTTCTCAGAAGTATGGTTTCGATGCCATTTCAAGAGGTCGGGCAACTTCGTTGCTTCATTCAGATCGCACTGCTCCACATGAAACTTCTCGCACGGTGCGAACCGCGCGTCGCGAGCAATCAGATCTGCGATATCACCTAGAACAGTAGGATTCGCGCAGGTCACAACGAGTAATCGTTCGCGATGAAACTCACTTAGGACGGTGTCTGCATCTTCCGGCTGAAAGTCATCGAAGACGCCGCCTCCCCGAACCTCAAAGGGCTTTAAGTGGAGTTTGCTTGAGATGCCTAGTGTCTCAGAAGCATCATCGGTGCGGACGGACTGAGACCGACTGCGGAATCCCTTAAATATCTTATCAATGTCTCCGTGTGCCGCCTTCGCTGGTGTGACCGGCGTCTTACCCGACTCCAGCAACTCGCCGCTTCTTACCTGCACCGGGTCACGAGCAGGCTTGCTCCTTTCGAGCGGCACTTCGGCAGTCTTCATCTGGCCAGACGGCGATGACACGACGGCAGGCTCGCTTCCCGACTTCAGATCGTAGGCATTCGATGCCACATCCTCGCGACCGTTCGAAGTATCGCCCGCCTCGATCTTCGATTCTTCGTTGTTTGGTTCATCACTCATTTCGACCCGCTTTCTTCTTACGCAACCGCTTGGAATGTAACTTCCCGCCGCACCGACCTTGCGTCGGTGGTTATCTGCCTCATGGCTACCGACAGTCTTCGGCCCGGTAGCCATGAGGCAGATAACCATCGGGACAAGCCCGATGGGGACTTATTCTCGAGCAACTGTCTTACTTGAGATCCGCTCCACACGATTTGCAAAACGTCGCGTCCTTCTTCCGAGGTTCACCGCAACCAGTGCAGTTCAGCTCGGTCGGTTGATCAGACTTTGGTTCGCTCGGCCGAGGAGCCGGTGCTAGAGCGACGGGGCGCTCAGGACTTGCCGGACGAGTTGCGGCGGCGATGCCGACATCTCGCGATGCTGCGAGTCCTCGTGCTGCCACTCGTTCGACGACCTCCAGCGTTTCGCGATGTTGTGCCGCTTGCCGTTCAGCGGCGGCTTGCTGATCGCGCAGCATGCGGTCGTAGAGAGCGTCAATCTGCGCTCGATGTCCCGACTCAGACTGGCCGCGTTTTGCGAAGACCTCTGCCAGCGCATCGGCGACTCGGCTATCGCGAGCCGCCGACTGTGCGAGAATTTGCTCGGCTGAAAGATCCTTGAGGAGTCGCGTTTCCTGCAGCCGCGCGATGAGTTCGCCTTGCTCCTTACTCGAAAGCGCCAAGAGCGCCTCTGCCGGGAGCTGCCCCATTAGCTTCATGCGTTCTAATTGATAATCCCGATCCGCATTGGCGGTCTCAAGTTGGCGAGAGTGGTCATCTCCCGCCAGCTCGCGCTGACGCTGATGCGCTGCAGCCTTCACACGCTCGCCGCGTTGCGCTTCACGGTCCTCAATCTCAGCGTCCATTTCAGCCAGGGTTTGAAACCGTTTCAGCTTCGCTTCCTTCTCAGAGGTGTGTAGTTCAAATTGCAGTTTTTGAACTCGCAAGGCTTCATCGGACTGCTGTTGTTGCTGAGCCAATTCGTCCTGAAATTGCCCCTTCCGCAGGCTACGGTGGACAATTTCCGTCTGCATTTCGCCCTGCAATTTGGCGTTGAGATCGGCCTCTGTTTGAACGCGTTCGTGTTCTCGTTGAGCAGCCTTCTCCGCCAGTTCGGCTTCCAGCACATCGCGATTTCTTCGCAGAGCAAGCTGGTGATCGTATTGCTCGCGAGCAAGCTCGTGCTGGCGTTGCATGTCATCCAAATCCAGCCGCGAGCGCAGCTCTCTCTGTTTGAAGTCATGTTCGATTTGCAGCAGTTCGGAACGGCGTTGCCAATCCAACTGCGCGATCAAGTGACGCCGCGCCGTTGTTTGATCCTCGGTGCGTTGTTGGTATTCGCGGCTCAGTGACTCCCAGCGTTCCTTTCGAACAAGGTCTCCGATTCGCGTTTCTTGCGCGAGATCCGCATACGCTTGCACGAAGTCCTTCTCACTGCGCGCTTGGTCGATCTTGTTGAGTGTCTCTTCGCGTTCCACTCCAGCGATGAATCTCTTCCATTCGAGATCGCGTTGTCGTTCGATGCGGTTCTTGTCTTGCTGAAGTCGTCGCAATCGCAGTTCTTGATTGAACTGAGCCTGCAAACGCACCAATTCTGACCGGCCTTCATCACGAAACAGGATCAAGTCAACTCGCCTCAGCACGAGTCCCGCCGCAGTCAGGCGATCGTCGAGACTCGCATGGATTTCATCCTGCAGACGCTCGCGGAGTTCCGGATGCGGAGCCCGCAATTCATCCGCGCGGCAGTCATGAACGACGCCCGCGATTGCTGCCTCCAAAAGCGGTTTGACGAGATCGTGCAGGTCTTGCGTCCGCACGATCGTTCGCCCTTTCATAACGTTGACGTAGAAGTCCGCAGCATGCCCGACGCGCAGCGCCAGATCGGCTCGGAATGTGATTTCAACTCCGTCGCTACATGTCGCTTTGGCGCCTTGAAAGACGAGCGGGATGTCACTTGTATCAACCAGTGCGACCGAGAAGAGCGGCTGGCGAAGCAGAGTCTTAAGTCGCTCGGAGATCGATTCGATCGTGTGCGGTCCGGGAGCGAGTTGTTCAACGAGTCCTTCGCCCCGAAAGAGCAGGCCGCACGTGCCTTCCGCGACGGCAAGTCTGCGAGTCAGCAGTGCTTTCAAGTCGACGCTGTTGATCTTCACCGCGACTTCATCGGCTTGTCGTGACCAGCGAAAGCCGTCTGTTTCAACCTGTCGCGCATTCGCGCGTACATCCAATCGACACTGGCCACAGAAGTTCGCCCCGTCATCCACCGAGTGAGCACAGCGGGGACAGAAGTCGGTCGTCATAGGGATGTCCTTCACAACAAGACCAAGGCAACGACGGAGAAACAAATCCTCATTGGGCTTATCCCCATGGTTATCAGCCTCGTAGCTACTTGGATTTCTGAAGCAGCCATGCGGCAGACAACCACTAACCCGAGGTCGTTGAGACGATTTGTTATTTCTCCGCGATCTGATCGAACCACCGTCGCTCGGAAGATTCGCGCAACGCCAATCGACGCGAGCATTGTTCTGACTCTCTGAATCGATTCACGCAACGAACATGTTGAAATCGTCGGCGTTCCTGCTCGTATTTATCGCACGTCGGAGGCAACGTTCCGAGTGCTACGAACGTCGTCTGCATCGCGCTACTTCCGATGACATTGTCGACAGACTGCAGCAATCCGACCGGCGATAAATTCGAACCGTCCGACACCGTGTCTCGTCGCAATCACTTGACCACAATTCGGTCTCGCACACGCAGCAGGGAATTTGAATTCCCTCTCAATCGTCTCGCGGTGCGATTGTGGTTGCGCGACGAACGGCGGTGCTGTCTCGCTTCCGGAGCAAGCTCCTGACGACGACCCCAGTCCGACTTCCGGCTCGCCATAGAGCACGTACATCAGCGGCAGCAAGTTGCCTGCGGGCAACTTGGTACGCGCCGTTTGGCGGGCTCGGCGGAGAGCTTCCGCCGGCACGGCGCCTGAGCCCAGTTCCGCATAGAACGAGTCGATCACGACGTCGCATTGAGCATCGAGGATGGGGGCCAAAGTTCCTACATACCAGCGTGTGCCATGCGCCAAAAGAGCCTCTGCCAAACTGGGAATTGGCTGCTGGTCCAGCCTCGTAGCAGAAGAGATCGCCGCTGAGCCGCACGCATGCGCGACGACTAATTCTGGCCAGTCATGCCTTCCCGCCGCGATCACATCCCGAGGACCAAAGAATCGCGACGGCTCGTCGGCTGACTGCGCAGCGACGTCGGCAGCTTCTGTCGGCCAACCCGCGAGCCAAACACGAACAGCCTCGCGTTCAACCGCATGACCGATGAAATGGAAGCACCGACAACCACGCATCAGGTCGCTCAGTTCTTCGGTATCCAACGCCACATCGTGTGCATCGACCCAACGTGTCTCGACCCCGCGCAACCACTGAGGATGAGCCTCAGCCAACTTCTCGAAATGCCGACGCACTGATTGCAGCTCGACCCGAGCCAGACCCAGCCGCCCGTCGGCGACCACCACTCGTGCTCGGTGCGACTGATGCGGCAACTCGCCCTCGGGCTTGCCCCAATGGCTCTCTGTCTCATGGCTACGTCCTTCAGGCAATCTCAATCTCTCACGGTAGCTAAGAGGCTGATCATCACCGACGCGAGGCCGATGGGGCGGTAGATCCTGAGGCGGCCGCTGAGAAAAAACTCGTCCGACCGCGAACTGCTCGCCCAGCAGCGGAGCCATTGCAGATTCCGACAATGGCAGCAGCTCCCACGGAACCGCCTGCCAACGCGCCAACCCCGCGACGCGCACGGCACCTTCGCCGCTGACCACGAGTCGGCCCAGCATCTCGTCCGACAGCAGTCCTCTCCGCAGACTCCGAGCAGCCTCGATGAGCCATACCAGATCAGCCGTCGTACCTCCGCGTTGTTGAAAGCTGGTGTGTAGCAAGGCTTCCACTCGTTCCACCTGCCGCCAGATAGCCGCCTCCGAGACATCATGTAACATCGGCTCCATACCCGGCTGTGAGAGTTCTGTCTGCACTCGATCACTGCCATCAATCATTCTGAGTGTGAACGTCATCGTTTCAGACTCCATTTCAACTAACTCTCCGCAATGGCGTTTCGACGTGATCTTGGATTCGCGTTGTTGTAGGACGGGCACTCCTGCCCGTCGCTTCGTCGGGACGAGCATCCTTGCGCGCCACCTATCGCAGGCACGTCTGCTCTCGCAGAGGCCCACGCTTCACTACCAGACGGGCAGGAGTGCCCGTCCTCCAATTCCTCACGCGGTGCGATGCGGGCGACTCTTGCCGAGGACTCGGCGTCTCACTCTTGATTGTTCGCGCGCTTCACCAGCGATCGGGAGCTCTCCTCAATATCCCAAGCGCCTCTCACATTGCCCCGCAGGTCGTTGTTCTCAAAGGTGCCGCGCCCGGCTTTGTGGATTCTGATGGCTTGAAACCCATTCTTCGAAACGCGGTTCCGGCGAAAGACCGGATCGCCTTCTTCTCGCACCTCAATCCCGGCGAGCGCGTTCTGAAAGATGTCGTTGTCCTCAAACGT
>CAZNMS010000345.1:0-9405 GCA_964573505.1 uncultured Planctomycetaceae bacterium
AAGCGTCGCCCGCCAAATAAGGAGCCAAGCTGTCCGTGAAATGTGCAGCACCTCACACGGGCAATGTTTGGTCGTAGTTCTGCGGAAGCTCATTGGCGTCGTGACAGACAAAGGCTTTGAAACTCTTGTCGTTCGGTGGTTTGACGAAACACGGGAATGGACCGCTCTTGGCTTGCTCCAACGTCTTTAGTTGGATGTCTCGCAGGCGAAATTCATGAGGGAGATTCACAAGCCAGTCGTTGTCGACTTGAACCAGCTCAACGCTCAACGCCTTCGCGTGCAAAGGTGCCATCAGGGCTTCGGCGTAAAGGACGGGGGCTTCGACATCTCGCAATGAATCGGGGACTCTCCAACCGTGAAGACGTTCAACATTCCAACCGCGCTGCACGGCAGCACGCCAAAGAGCTTGGTTGTCGTCTGAGTTACGAGCCGAAAGGATCAACGTTGGAACGCTCATCGCCGCTGCTCCGCATCATGGCGGCGATTACATCGAGCGATGAAATCATCTGCATTCCATTGGAAAACACGACCTGCGTCGGCAGCTTCAATTCCCTCGTCGATGTCCGCCTTCAATTCGTCCCAACGTCGCTCACGTTCCCGCAGCAATGAGAGCGCGGCTGTCAGCACCTCTTCGGTCGAACGAAAACGACCGCTCGCCACTTCGTCATCAACGAAGCTCGTGAAGTCAGCAGGGATGGTGACGGTCATTCGATGTTCCAGTGCGACTCAAAGACGAGATTGTTCTCAGGCCAACAACGATAGCGTCGACGGAATGCCGCTCAATTTGAACGGGACGCGCGAAGTCTTTTTGTCATCGCTCACGATCACGAGGCTCCAAGAGATGAAGCAGCATGTCGGCATTGCGGGGCGTTTTGGTCTCAACGATGAGATGCTCGCGGTCCTCGTTCACCGAGTGCAACGCGCTGTTGCAGCGGACTGAGCGGACCTTGATCGCGACAGTGGGCACAAATCGCTCGAATTGTTGGCGGCTCATCAAATAAATGTCCGCGACCGCGCATCATCCCGGCACATTAGCGGCTATCTGGAGCGTGCCCCCGAGGAGTGTGTCTGAGCTGATCGAGTCTGAAGGGCGGGGTTTCCGGCCTAAGCATCGAGCGTTCGGGCAAGCCTTTAGACCTTCAACTGGCTGTGCAGTGTTGTCTTCTCCCGATCCCAACCGGATTGATCCGAACAAGATCGCGTCGATCTATGCCGACGTCGGTCATGAGTTGCGCTGCTACATCGCGGCGATTCTCAAGGACCGCGAACTGGCCGATGAGGTCTTGCAGGTCGTCTTAAAGAAGACGTTGGAGGTCGGGCATACGGTGCATTCCAACTTACGCGGTTGGATGTTCCGCGTCGCGTTGCAGGAGTGTCAGCTCCACAAACGCGAGTCGCAGCGCGAGCGAACAATTCTCCAAAAGGCGTTTTGGAAGTCGGGCGGTCGGGCGGTCTCGAACGAGCAACCGGCAACGAGCACTGTGAGAGATGAAGTGGTCGCGGCTGTTCGGCAAGCGATTGAAAGCTTGCCGGTTGAGCAGCAGACGATCGTCCGGCTGAGGATTTATGAGGAAAAGAAGTTCGCCGACATCGCTGAGGAGTTGCAGATCCCGCTCGGTACTGCGCTCACTCGCATGCGAGCGGCGATGCAGAAGTTAGAGGCTGCTCTGCAACAGCACGCGGAGTGATGTTGAGAACGATTTGCTTCTCTGATTTAGACCCAATGGGACGAATAGGACGCATGAGACGAATGGCTTCGCTGAGACCTCATTCGTCCCATCGGTCCCGTTTGTCCCACTTATTGATGTGCAACGGCTAGGAGCTTGTCCGAGTAGCCGTAGCATGGGATTCCATCCCGTGCTGTATTTACTCCTACAAACGACTTCGAACTGCTGATCGAAGAGCACGGGATGGAATCCCATGCTACTCGGACAAGCTCCTAGTGGCCGCCGTTAACCGAGGAACCATCGCGATGAGCGAGTTGATGTTGAACGACGAATTATCTTGGCTGGCGTTTCGCTATGCCGCCGGTGAGATGTCGCCCCTTGAAGCGGACGCTTTCGAAGCACGCATGCTCGAAGACCTTGATGCGTGCGAAGCGGTTGCTCGCATGGCGCTGCTCTGCGAAGCAGCGAATGAAACGTTCAAACGACCGAGTGCTCCGCTGCATGCGATCCCGGTCAAACGCCGCACTCCGCGCTGGGCGATCGCTGCGACGCTTGCGAGCGTTGCATGGATGATCGGCATCGGAGTTTGGTTTGCGAGTCACAGTCGCGAGGAACGCCGAGCGAACGCCGAGATCGTCGGGATATGGTCGTCCGCCTCTGCGGATGAATCAGCAACGGTCGCTGTGGAAGAAGTCGACGCGCCGCATGCGGACGCCGTCGCTCACGGTGACGTTGTCGTGCCCGATTGGATGCTCGCCGCCGTTCGATTGGAGAACGCGGACGATGATGAGGTGATGGAGAACTGAGAGTCGGCGTTCGGTCTTCGAACACTCGGCCAGTGGGTGATTTTCGGCTGTAGTGATTCTTACTTCGCAGCTTGACTCTCTGAGCCGAACGCATTGTTGGATGAGTGCTCGACTCGGAGAGGCTGTGAATAAGTCGCCCCGGGGGGTTAGCTGCCATTGCGCAATTCGAATTTGCCCTAAATCGTAGTAGCGCAAAAGCCGTTGAACCCCCGACGCAAGGTCGGGGGCGATTTAATCACAGTCTCAGAGAGTCAAGCTACGTTTTGGTTGCGGCTTCGCCGCTGTAGGAACTCTTACGTGATGCTTGCTGGTCAACAACTTCAATTCGATCTGCTGAGCGCCCTGAAGCAAGCGTGCTTTGTCTGCTTGCTGGTGACGGTCGGGATCACAGTTGTTGGCGCTCAAGAGCAAGCTCCGAAAGCAGAGTCGGTCAAACCCGATCCCGGCAAGAAGACTGAGCAGCGCGTCGAGCAGAAGGCGGCTGCGAAATCCGCACCGAAGCAGCAAGCACCGGTCGTTGTCGACGAGAAAGCGGCGCTGCAATTCGCGAGCACTCATCACCCCGAATTGGCCGAGATCCTGCAGACGCTCCGCAAGTCGAACAAGCATCAGTTTCAAGCAGCGATGACTGATCTCTCACGCGAGCAAGAGCGTCTCAATCGACTGGCTGAGCGAGATCCTGAGCGAGCAAAGCTGTCGATCGCAGCATGGCAGATCGACTCACGAATTCGGCTCGAAGTGGCGCGGTTCACAATGAGTCAAGACGCCGAACGAGAGGCTCGCATCAAAGCACTTCTTAAAGAACGATCTGACATCCGTCGGCAATTGGCCGAGTTCGATCTGCGTCGCGCTCGACTGCGAGTCACGAAGCTGGAAGAACAACTCGCTCAACAGCAAGAGAACTCAGACAAGCTCTTGGCTGCCGAGTGGGATCGCTTGAAGAAGTCCGTTGCAGGGCAAGCGAAAGCAAAGCCTCGGACGGATGCGAAGAAGAAAGAATGACCTTGATCTTGGAGTGCTCCGGCTCGACGGAGCCCTCCGACTCAGCGGCATGTGGCTTTCAGCAAATGGCTGATGCGGCCGTCAAGGAAGACTCAGCTGTAACGGCGACTTTTAGTCGCCGACTCGGCGACTGAAAGTCGCCACTACGGACAACGCTAGGGAAACGAAGACAACTCACTCGAAGACGAATCGTGACGTCCTCACGGTTCTTTGATCAGAACGCTGTGCCGCTCAGTCGGAGGGCTCCGTCAAGCCGGAGCACTCCAGGATTTTTTCTTACCCCGTTCATCCCGCCCTTTACTCCCCACTGTTTGATGAGGCCCTTCATGAAGAAAAGCACGTTCTGGATGACGCTGCTCGGCGTTGCTTCCGGCCTATTGCCGGTCGCATTTGCTGAAGACATCGCTCCGGCTTCGAAGCGTTATGCGGACGGTTCGGCGGATACGCCGGACTTTCGGAAGCATGTCATGCCGTTGCTCGGACGGCTCGGCTGCAATGGCCGCGCGTGTCACGGGTCGTTTCAGGGGCAGGGCGGTTTCCGCTTGTCGCTCTTCGGTTATGACGCGGACCTCGATCACAAAGGGCTTGCTGAGCGAGTCGATCTCGAAAAGCCCGAGAGCAGCTATGCACTTCAGAAGGCGCTGCTTGAAGAACCTCATCGCGGCGGCAAGCGCTTCGAGGCCGGTAGCTGGGAGCACAAGCTGCTCACTGCATGGATCAAGGGCGGAGCGAAGAAGACCGGCGACGGCGATGAAGTCGCAAAGTTGAAGTCGGTCGAGATCGAGCCCAAAGAAATCCTCTTCACCAAAGACGGTGATGCCGCGCAACTCAAGGTCTTCGGTTTGTGGTCGGACGGGACTCGTGAAGACGTCACTTGCTTGTGCCGCTTTCAAACCAATGACGAGCTTGTTGCTGAGATCTCGAAAGACGGTCGCGTGAGCGGCAAGCAAGCCGGCGATACCCACATCGTTGTCTTCTACGACAACACCGTGACCCCGATTCCGGTCATGCGTCCGGTCTCTGATAAGACCGGCGACAAGTACCCGGCGGTCGAGACCAAAACGAAGATCGACGAACTCGTGCAAGTGAAGCTCAGGAAGCTCGGCGTCGTACCGTCAGAAGTCGCGGGCGATATGGAGTTCTTGCGCCGAGTGTCGCTCGATCTGATTGGTACGCTGCCGGCTCCTCAAGAGATTCAAGCCTTTGTTGCGGACACTGATCCCAACAAGCGCGCGAAGAAGGTTGACGAGTTGCTTGAGCAGCCGGCTTATGCCGCATGGTGGGCGACTCGCCTCTGTGACTGGACCGGCAACACCAACAATCAATCGAACAACGGTCCGGTCCCGCGCGATCAAATGACGCGCGATTGGTACGAATGGATTCGCGATCGTCTCGTGAAGAACGTGCCTTACGACCAAATCGCCGAAGGCTTCGTGATGGCGAACACTCGCAACAAAGGCGAGTCGTACAAAGCGATGTGCGAAGACCTCACGAAGTCCTACTACCAAGATAAAACGGGCGCCGCGCATCGCGACTCGGTCCCGCACTATTGGACTCGCAACAACTTCCGCACGGCGGAGGATCGAACCATTGGGTTTGCCTACAACTTCATGGGCGTGCGAATTCAATGTGCTCAGTGCCATAAGCACCCGTTCGATCAATGGACTCAGGACGACTTCCATCAATTCAAGAACTTCTTCACTCACACAAAGGGCACCGGTCGCGGCAGCGATGCGAAGGAAGACTACGACGCCATCGTCGCTGCACTGGGCGTCGATATGAAGAAAGGCATGAATCAGAACGAGCGTCAGAAGCTGCTGGCCACTGCGGCGAAGGAAGGCAAAGTTCTGCCGTTCGAAGAGGTCAACACTCCGAAGGTTGCCGCTGCCAAAGAAAGCAAGACGAAGAGCAAGGAAGTGAAGCCGGATGCGAAGCGTGTCGTACCGAGTGGTCCGAAGGCACGCTTGCTTGGCGCAGGCGATGTCGATCTGAGCCTCTCAGACGATCCGCGTCAGCCGCTGATGGACTGGCTGCGATCGAAAGACAATCCGTTCTTCGCGAAGGCGTTCGTGAATCGCGTTTGGGCGAACTACTTCAACGTCGGCATCGTGCAACCGGCAGACGATCACAACCTCGCAAATCCGCCGAGCAACAAAGCGCTGCTCGATTATCTGTCGACGGAGTTCATCGCTCACAACTTCGACATCAAGTGGTTGCATCGCGAGATCTGCAGCAGCGCGACTTATCAACGCACATGGGCGCCGAACGAGACCAATAAGCTCGACGAGCGGAACTTCTCGCATGCTGTGCCGCGTCGCTTGCCGGCTGAGGTTGCTTATGACGCGGTGCGAACAGTCGCTGCGAACGACGATGACTTCGCGGCAATGAAGTCGAACGTTGCTCGTCGAGCCATCGCGATCCCCGGTTCGGGCGGTCGTCCCGGTCAAGGCAACGCCGGTCAAGACTACGCGCTGTCGCTCTTCGGTCGCTCGATTCGTGAGAGCAACTGCGACTGCGATCGGTCGGCTGATGCCAGCTTGCTACAAACGGTCTACCTGCAAAACGACAGCGAAGTGCTGAGCCTCATCAAGTCGTCCAAAGGCTGGTTCGGACAAGCCAGTCGGGATCTCGGTCTCGCGAAGGTTGCTGAGGTGAAGAAGGACGACAACAGCACTGAAGTTGCGAAGATCAAAAGTCAGCGAGAGCGAGCCGAGAAGGCGCTCAAGAAGGCAGAGAGTCGCAATGACGCAAAGAACGCCGAGCAGATGAAAAGTCTCATTGCGAAGCTCGACGAGCAGATCGCGAAGCTGAGCGGCAAGACTTCGGAAGAGAAGCCGGCAGACGCTGCTCCGGCTCCAATGTCGAAAGATCGCGTCGTCAACGTCGTGAAGAGTGCTTACCTGCGGACCTTGAGTCGCATGCCGAGCGACGATGAATTGAACCGCTCGGTCGCCTACATCGAATCGAGCAGCGATCCGATGAATGGAGCGGCTGACGTACTTTGGGCGTTGATCAACACCAAAGAGTTCATCGTGAATCACTAAGACCTCAATGGGACTTATGGGACGACTGGGGCGGATGTGTTTTCATGCGTCCCAGTCGTCGCCTTCGTCCCATGAGCTGCGGCAACAATCACTCAAACCTCTGAATTAAAAACTGCTCAGGCGAGCCGCCTGAGCTACGAACGACTCGCGTTTTACATCCCCACTGAAAGGACTTTTCATGGCTCTGACTCGAACCTGCGACGGCTTGCATCGACGTGACTTTCTCAAGGTGGGCGCAGCCGGAACTGCCGGTCTCACGCTCTCCAATTACCTCCGCTGGGCCGATGCCGGCGAAGTCAAGAAAGGCACCGCAAAGTCCGCGATCTTCATCAATTTAACTGGTGGACCTTCGCATATGGACTCGTTCGATTTGAAGCCTGAAGCCGCCGACGAGTATCGCGGTGACTTCAAGCCGATCGACACCAATGTGCCCGGCATTCAGATCTCTGAGCACCTGCCGAAGCTCGCTCAAGTGCAAGATCTCTTCACGATTCTGCGCGGTGTCTCGCACACCAATGGCGATCACGGTCGCGGCACTGAGTACGTCAATTCGGGCAACCGTCCGCTGCCGTCGATCGAGTTCCCCGGTTACGGCTCGGTCATTGCCGAGCGTCTGCAAGGCGATCGCGAACTGCCGCCGTTCGTCGCTATCCCGAGTGGTCAAGGCAAGCCCGGCTACCTCGGCGTGAAGTACGCACCGCTCAACACCGGCAAGACTCCGAAGCCCGGTGAGAAGTTTGAAGTGCGCGGCATCTCGCTCGGCAACGGCTTGACGATCGCCGACGTCGAAAAGCGAAAGAGCTTGCTGCGAGATCTCGATACGACGTTTTCGTCGGTCGAAAAGAACAGCCAGTTGCTCGAAGGTCTCGATCAGTTCGGGCAGCAGGCCTACTACATGATTACCTCCGAGAAGTCGCGCAACGCGTTCGACATCAGCAAGGAGTCAGACGACGTCACGAAGCTCTTCGGAAGCACCGGCTTCGATCAAAGCTGCTTGCTCGCGAGCCGTCTCATCGAGAGCGGCGTGCGTTTCACGTCGATCACTCTCGGCGGTTGGGATACGCATTCCGACAACTGGGGCAAGCTCAAAGGTAGCTTGTTGCCGACGCTCGACAGCGGCTTCTCGGGCTTGCTCCAAGCACTGAAGATGAAGGGCTTGCTCGATTCGACCGTCGTGTATGTGACGGGCGAATTCGGTCGTACTCCGAAGATCAATACGACGCGCGGCGGCCGCGATCACTACCCGCGCTGCATGTTTATGTTGATGGCCGGCGGCGGAGTGAAAGGCGGGCAAGTGCTCGGCGAGTCGAACGACAACGCCACAATGCCGAAGGACGAAAAAGGTTACTCGCCGGATAACGTCGCGGCATCGTTCTATCACGCTTTGGGTATCGACCCGGCTCACGAGTATCACACCAACACCGGCCGACCGATCATGATCGTTCGCGAAGGCAACGTGATCCCGGCGCTGTTTGGATGAAACCATTGCGACGGATTGGACGAATGAAGTTGCGAAATACGCAGCTTCTTCGTCCCATCAGTCCGGTCGCAGTCGCAATTGAGGCAACGATCATGGTTCAAGTCATCGTTTCGAAAGAACAATTGGAAGAGATTCTCGGACTCGGCGAGCCCTTTGATTTGTGTGACGAAACAGGGCGACGGCGGGCTCGCGTCAGCGTGATTCCTTCGGAAGTCAGCTACGCCGACATCGTCGTTCCCTATTCACGAGAAGAATTGGAAGCGGCTCGTCTTGAACCGACCGTTTCGACAGAGCACGTTCGGCAGCGGCTTCGCAGTTTGGAAGCACGACCATGAAGTTCACGGTCGGCTGGAAAGATGGGGCCGAAGACGAAGTCGCCGAGTTGTGGATGTCGTCGGCATTAATTGACCGTGCGACGATCAGTAGCGCGGTTGATGAGATTGAACGAGTCTTGAGCATCGATCCGCAACAAGCCGGGGAATCGCGCGGCGATGGATGTCGGCTTCTACTTTGCGAGAACCTCGCCTGTTTGTTCGAGGTTCGAGAGCAAGATTGCTTCGTGACCGTGTTACGAATTTGGAAAGTGAGATAGTCGGTCGGTTTCTCAATCAGAGAATGCGACCGACTGCACTTCAGACAAATGATGCGGCTGCCGGATGTCGGCAGCCGCTCTTCTTTGTAGAGCTTCAGGAGACTCGGATTATGAAACTGGGAAAGACCCTGCTGTCGTTGGCGTTGGCCTTAGTGGTTAGCACCGGTGCAATGGCCGCTGATGAAAAGAAGCCAGAACGCAAGAAGGGCGCACCGGCTGCATCTGCGGTTCAAGTGCCGAAGGACGTTGAGCTTTCAGCAGAGCAAAAGGAAAAGCTGGCTGCGGTCAATAAGGAGTACGCCACAAAGCTCGCCGACGCGACGAAGGAGCGAGACGGCATTCTCACTGAGGATCAGAAGAAGGCTCAGCAGACTGCCGCCAAAGAAGCTCGCGAGAAGATGCTCAAGGGCAAAGACGCAAAGGCTGCTCTCGATGCCGCGCTCAAGCTGACTGACGAGCAAAAGGGCAAGTTCGAGAAGGCGCAAGCAAAGCTCGTCGAAGTTCGCACCGAAGCGTTGAAGAAGTTCGCAGAGAGCCTCAGTGCTGAGCAGAAAGCAAAGTTCCCCGGCCTTGCTGAGAAGAAGCCGGGCAAGAAGAAGAAAGACGCGAAGTAATTCGTCCGTCGGTTATGTAACTTGAATGACACGAAGAGCGGCAGGCTCGTAAGCTTGCCGCTCTTTGCGTTGAAGCCGCTCGTTCCGAGGCACTTCCGAATGTTTGAAGGACGTCGTGTCGGATGAAAACGAGACTGCAAGATTTCTCGTGACGGCAAATTCAACCAGTGGAAGTGAACGTCGTCCCGCTGCGGCTCGGG
>CAZNMS010000346.1:0-9352 GCA_964573505.1 uncultured Planctomycetaceae bacterium
GTGTCGTCGCCGTCACCGCCGAAGAGGCTGTCGTTAAACGGCGAGCCAATGATCGAGTCGTTACCGCCGCCAGCGCGCACGACAACCGGCACGGAACTCTGCGAGGCATCAATCACGTCGTTGCCGTCGCTACCTCTGAGAGACAGCCCCACAACTTTCACGTTGATCGAATCCTGCTGAGTCGATTCCGCGATCTGCGTCCCGTCGACTGTAACAGAACCTACAATGTCGTAGGCCACAACGACCGGAACGATCGGAAGGTCGATGTCGGTTATCAACCTGTCGATGCCGAGGCCGCCGTTGAGCGTGTCGGGCGTTAGGGAATACGACGCCAAGACAATGAGTAGATCGGCACCGCCATTGCCCTCCAAGACGTCGGCCGATTCGCCGCTAAACAGCGTGTCGTTACCGAGCCCTCCCTGCAGGACAACCGGCTGCGCTGTCGCACTCGCATTGATCACATCGTTTCCGCTGAGACCTCGAACAAGCAGTGGTTCGCTCGACAGTAGTCCGAGGTCGAGCTGGAACCCGAGCGAATAGAAACGCACATGCTCGTCATTTCCGCGACCGCTATTAGTGCGAGTGGGATCGGGATCAATTCCGAGGTTCGTCTGAATGCTCGCTCGATCGTCACCCTCGGTCAGCGAGATGCGACCGCCTCCTCGCAGTGCGGGCCAAACGACATCCGGAACATTGCGAAATTGGAGCGTGTGGCTTTGAGTCATCGCACGCCCGGCAATGCCACCGTTGAGTTTGAAGTTAACGCTCTCTTCAGGGTCATCGTTCAAGATGAAGATCTTGTCCCGCGTCAGACGGTTGCCGACGAAGTGCACGCGGTTCACGAGCGTGTTCGTCGACGGCAAGCGGTCGACAAACTCAGTCTTCGAACCTCCCGCCGCGATGATCTGTAACTCAGCCGCTTGCTGCCCGCTCAACCGCGCAACTTCAGCAACTGCTTGCCCATTGTTGAACTGAGTGATGACCGCCTCGCTGCCGTTCGGCGAGAGCGATAACTCAAACACACCGCCGGACGGCAATGTGAGCGTCGTGTTGGCGAGTACCACTCGAGACTCCAGCGCCTCAACGACTCGCATCGCCCGACGTGGTCGAGGCTTCCTGCTTGCAACCCATTCGTAACTCGGACGCCATTGAAAGAGAGACCGCAACCGAACGGGGAATCTATGCCAGCTCATGAACCACACCTCACGCGGACTAGTTGAGAAACTTCCAGTCAAGAAGTGAGCTATCTATGGCCAGTACAAAGAACGAATCAATATGAGTTATCCGTCGGAGTCCTGAGTCGAAATCTGGCTCTCCGCCATTCGTATTGATCTGTCTGAGCCGCAAAGCGGTAGCTGCGGGTGCCGCATCTGTCAGGAACCCGCAGCAAGCGCCTTGCGGCTCACTCATCACCAGATTCAACAACCATGACAGAGAGCCTGAAGTCGCTAATCCGAATCTTGTCAGAACGTGAACGCGACGGCGTGCAGTGCAAATGCGACCCGATACAACACCCGCCGGCCCAGCAGTGATCGGCTTTGAAGTTGAAGTTGTCGGCTGCTCGGTAATTCTTGTCACACCGCGATCCAGCAGGAGCGAACTCATGGCTGCGAACGAAGCCGCGTCGAGTGTTGATTGGTTGAAGCCGAAATTTGCTGGCAAGTCTTTTCACTTCGCAGGCAAGTTCGATCGGTACACACCCCGAGATCGTGAAACACTCGAACGAGTTGTGACGACGTTGGGCGGGACGCTGTCTGAGAAGCTCGATGCGAGCATTTCTTTCTTGGTAGTCACGACGGCGACAGGTTCTTCGTCGCACGAGCAAAAGGTGGTGAAGCTCAATGCGAAGGGAGCAAGCATTCGGGTTCTTGAACCGGGAGCGATACTGCCGCAATTGATTCCGTCTGAAGAGGAGTTTTTTGCATTAATACTCTCCGGGGAACCGGGGCGGAAAATACTCACCGAGCGATTCTCGTTTAGGGAGTATCCGGCACTTCGCTCGCTGCGGTTTCAATCGCCGAAAACGAGTCTCAGAGGGCTCAACTTAGACGGTGTGCCATTTAGGGGAATTGACCTTGAGGATGTTGATCTCCGAGAGACTTCGGTGACTCGACGAGAAGATGGGCTAATAGGTTTTGGATTCGGGAATCTCGTTCGCGTGCAACTGGATGGTGCGGACCTGTGTGTGAAATTCTCATTCGTGACCGACTGCTCGTGTCGGAAGGCACGGCTTGATGGCTCGATGGTTCGGGGCGGATCTAGTCACAAGACTAATCTCACTGGTGATTTCTCTGAGGCGTCGTTGGTTCGAATGAGAATCGACGGCGCGCTCTTATCGAAGGCTAACTTTTGCAAGGTCGACTTATCACAAGCGTCGATTGAGGAATCGGTCGCCATTGGGACGCAGTTTGATGGGGCCGCGTTTCGAGGTGCGAAATTCAGTGCTTCGAAATTCAATGACTCGTCGTTCGTAAAAGCAGACTTTTCAAACTCAGTCATTGCGGAGTGTGACTTTGGTAAATGCGATTTCACACAGGCGAATTTTACTGGGGCAATTCTTACTAACGTTTCACTTGAAAATGCGAATTTGACTGGCGCCGACTTTACCAACGCAGTCCTTGTGGGTGTGAAGCTCGATGGCTCCTATCAGAGTGAGGTGAAGCAACTCAATGTGTTGTCTCCTCGGAAGATTGGGCCTGCACTGACGGCTTTGTCTCATGTCGCCAAGCAGGCGGATCGGTTTTCAACTTCGATCTTTTTGAAGTCTCCGCGCGGAGAGATGTTGCTCGATGTCGATGCGGGGAGTTGGCGAGGCATCGTCGCGTCATGGAGGACCGATGACGTGAGCCAGCAGACTTCTGAGAAGTCGGTCGCTGATGCCATTGCCGGGATGGCGACTACCTGGGCCAACAGCACGCCGTTGTTGTTCTCGATCGCGTGCGAGGGCGAGAAGACGGGGGAGACCAAAAAGCGGCTCGCTGAACTCGCTCTCGCCGCATGGTGCGAAGCGTTCGATGTTCCGGTTCCGACTGAGAAAGAACGCAAGGCACTGCAAGCAGAGGGAGCGGCTTTCACGGCTCAACTGCGCGACAGAGTGGTCGCCGATCTCAGAGCCGACGACCGAAACGTTCGCTGGAAAAAGCGATCGGACGCCGAACTTGCTCGGGTCATTCCGTTGGAGAAGGCCGACTTGTCGGGGCTGAATCTGAGTGACATTGATTTTCGCAATCTTGAATTCGTCGAGTGTGACTTCACGAAGTCGTCGTTCGCCAAGACGAAGGATTACGCACAGACGCTCTATGCAAAGTTCACTCGCTGCAACTTTGCCGGAGCCGACTTCTCGGCCGCTCATTTGCGTTCGGCAAGGTTTCATGAATGCAGTTTCCATGCAGCGAAGTTTGCAAACGCGGAACTGGCGGGATTGCCCAATTGCAGTCTCATCGAAGCCGACTTCACAAATGCCAAACTCGATCAAGGAAATCTCCGAGGCACGAATCTCACGAAGTCGAATCTCGGCACGTCAGGAGCGTCGCTGAAGAAGACGGAGTTCGATGAGCACACGGTCTTTCCGCAGGGCTTCGTGATTCCTGATTCGATGACATGGAAGGGCTCGGGCGTTGATCCGCGCCAGAAAGCAGTCGTCGCAGCGATTCAGTCCGCCGGGAAAATGGACATCGCTCAGTTCATGACGTTGCTCGAAGCGTCGGTCGATAAGGACCGCGTCAAGAAGGCGACGTCGATGCTCAAGGCCGAGCGGTTTCGGTTGTTTGCTCAAGCGGTGGATGATCATCTCGTTGGCGTTGTGAAGAGTCAGAGCGATCCGGATTTGGTCTACTCGTGCCGACTCAACAAAGAGGGTGAGTACTCGTGCTGCACGCAGAACCTCAATGTCTGCGGCGGACTGCGCGGGGCTCTGTGTAAGCACTTGTTGGTGCTCATCATCGGCATGACGAATGGCGGCGAGCTGGATCCCAATGTCGTCAATCAGTGGATCATGGCCAGTCGCTTCAAGAAGCCGGCTCTCGATAAGGACGCGATGAGCGAGACCTTGCTGCGCTACAAAGGTGCCGAGGCCGGTGAAGTCGATTGGCGTCCGATGGAGACGATCCCCGAGGACTACTACGCGCTGTAGAGCCCTTACGTCTCACTGCCTCGACAGAGCTGAATGAGCGCGAAAGGAAACCGTCTGCTGGAAATGCTGCGGTGCTAACTCTGGAGCTGATGGTCCGAGTCTTGTCAGATCGTGAACGCGACGGCGTGCGGTTCAAATGCCAGCCGATATAACGCCCGCCGCATGAGCAGCGATCGGCAATGGAACTCCGCGTCGCCGGCTGCTCGGTAACTCTTATCACACCGCGATCTCGTAGGAGCGAACTCATGGCGAAGAAGAAAGCCGCTGTTACTAGCACCTGGATGACTCCCCGCTTTCAAGGCAAGTCAGTGTTCTTCGCAGGTCGCTTTGAAAAGTACGGGCGAACGTGCCGCGAGTATCTTGCCCGCTATGTCCTTTCCGAAGGTGGCTCGATCGCCGATGCGCTGACGGCTGAAGTGACTTAATTCGTGATGCGAGAGCCGACGGGCAGTTCGACGCATGAGCAAAAGGCAGCGAAGCTCAATACGAAAGGCGCGTCGATCACCGTTATCACTGACCAACAATTGCATGACCTCTTCATGCCGACGAATGACGAAGTCGCAGAGATGCTCGCGGCAGGTGACAAAGGGCATGCACGACTCACCGAGTGGCTAAGCCACGGCAATCTGGATTCGGACTGCTATCGCTATCAAGCCCCTCCTTACGTTGTCCGTGATACGAGTTGGAAGGGTGCTGACCTGCAGAAAGTGCCGCTGTGGTGCGTCTGTCTGGAGAATGCAGATCTGCGTGAAACGAAGGTAAGACTTCTTGATCGATGTTCTAACCATTACAGATTCGGACCTCTCGTAGATTGCAAGCTGGATGGTGCCAGTCTTGATGCCTGGTTCGACAGTCTCACGAATTGCTCATGCCGTAACGCCGATCTCTCGGGAAGTTGGTTGAACTTCTATCACGATCAGAAATGCAGCGCTGATTTTCGAGGCGCAAAGCTGGTTCGATTCCAATTCAGTGAAGCCGATTTGACTGGCAGCAACTTCGAGAAGGCGGACCTAACGCAAGCTGATCTGAAAAAGGTCTCTGCAGAAAACATCTCCTTCAATGATGCCTGTCTGGCAAAGGTTGAAGCGAACGAAGCAAAGTTCACTGGTTGCGATTTCTCGAAGGCAGACCTTTCCGAAGCCGCGCTCATCAATACTCAACTGGAGCGGTGCAACTTCACCGGCGCGAATTTTCGCGGTGCGGTTTTGACTGGAGCATCTCTTAAAGGTGCTTGCTTGAAAGGTGCAGACTTCACCGATGCCAACGTCGGGGGAGTCAACTTTGAAGGCGCCGATTTGACGAAGATCAAAGGGCTGACGATCTCGACCCGAGCGCTTGTGGTCGGTCCGAAGCTCAAAGAACTATCCGACCGCATCAAGCAGGCTGCGTCGTTCCGAACAACGATCGACCTCGCCACGAAGAATCATCCAGTCCGACTGGCGGTCATCACAGGAGGCTATCGAGGGAATCGAGCTAGTTGGACCAAAGAGTTGTGGGCCGACACGCTGACCGACTGGGAACAGCAAACAACGTCAGTCGCGAATTCGTTTCTGGCAGCGATTGGTTCTTGGCCCGATGCGACGCCGCTCCCTAACACCGTGACCGCAGTTGGGAAGAAGACTGGTCTCGTCTCCAAGAAGCTCCAGCAATTGGCCCTTGAGGCTTGGTGCGAAACGTTCGGCATCGCTGTCCCGACTGACGAAGAGATGAAACAACTCGGCCAGGACGCAGAGAGCTTGAAGAACAACGAGCGAGCTCGCTTGCTGGCCTTGCTCGATCAACCCGATCGCATAGAGAGATGGAGTGCCGCCCACAGTGAACTGGTCGATATCTCGTCGTTCCCTAATTCGAACCTCGCAGGCAAGCAGCTCGATGGGCTTTATCTCTGGAATCTCGAATTTGAAGACAGCAACTTCGAGGGAGCCTCACTCGTCGGCGCGGAATTGAAGTTTTCCGCGTATCGCCGCTCCAACTTCAAACGGGCCAACTTGACTCGTCTGGAAGCTACATGGAGCAAGTTTGATGAGTGTGATTTTAGTGAGGCCAACTTGACCGACGCGGGCTTTGAGAACGCCTCGCTGGTCCGTGCAAATTTCTCAAACGCGAATCTCTCCAACACCAATCTGTGCGAAGCCAACTTGCGAGGCACAAATCTGATGGGTGCCAAGTTCTTGAATGATGAGCAAGCACTCGGCTGGAGCATGGCTCGCGCGGAGTTCGACGAGACCACCGTCTTTCCAGCCAACTTCAAGCTGCCGGAATCGATGATTTGGAAAGGCAAGGATATCGACCCGCGCCTGAAGAACGCCGTGCAGGCGATTCAAGCAACTGGTCCGATCGACCTGCCTCAGTTCATGACGTTGCTGGAAGCGCTGGTTGATAAGGACCGCATCAAGAAGGCGACATCGATGCTCAAGGCCGAGCGGTTTCGGTTGTTTGCTCAAGCGGTGGATGATCATCTCGTTGGCGTTGTGAAGAGTCAGAGCGATCCGGATTTGGTCTACTCGTGCCGACTCAACAAAGAGGGTGAGTACTCGTGCTGCACGCAGAACCTCAATGTCTGCGGCGGACTGCGCGGGGCTCTGTGTAAGCACTTGTTGGTGCTCATCATCGGCATGACGAATGGCGGCGAGCTGGATCCCAATGTCGTCAATCAGTGGATCATGGCCAGTCGCTTCAAGAAGCCGGCTCTCGATAAGGACGCGATGAGCGAGACCTTGCTGCGCTACAAAGGTGCCGAGGCCGGTGAAGTCGATTGGCGTCCGATGGAGACGATCCCCGAGGACTACTACGCGCTGTAGGCAATCGGTTTTGTCTCAGTCGCGGACCGACTGAGCTACGTAGGCGAGTCGCTTCGCGACTCGCTGATGCTCTCTCAGGAATTGGTTCCATGACGGAAATTGATGAGGTCGCGAGCACGCTCGAACGGCTCAATGGCGAGTTGCAGGAACTGCTGATTCGAGGCATCCGAGTCTGTGGGCCGGAGCATCTGAGTGCTCTCAAAGGAATTCAGGGCGAACTCGCGCGGGTCGGTGCCGAGCACTTAGCAGAGCGGCTTCACACGTTGATCGCGGCCATCGAGAACGATGATCGCTCGGCAGCTTCGGCGCTCATGCAGACGCAAGCGTCACTGCGAGTCTTCGAGCGCGTGCTGACTCTGCAAGTTGCCGAGCAGGCGTTGGCTGCGTGCTTGAGGGACTCGGACGAATCAGAAGTCGCATCGGATTCCATCTCGTGCGGCGGCGGGGACGATGCTTGAGATGAGTTGCGAGCGGTCGTCACTCGGCGGGGTGTAATGCGGGTTGCAGGCTCGGTTTTGACGATGCGGCGAAGTCGCAGCCGATAGTCGCCTTTCGCTCCGCGAAAGGCAGCTTTTGCGGAGCAAAAGCCGACAATCCCTTTCGCGAAGCGAAAGGCGACTATCAATCCCGACAAAGCATGCGCGAGCTAGTAGTACGGTCGAGGGCGACTTGTTGGCTGTGCGATGCACTCTTGGTTTGCTCGACTTTGCGATGACGGCGGGGCTGAGTTGATGCTGCGGTTCAAGACGGCTCGAGATGGAATCTCAAGCTACTGAAGACTGCTCGGGATGGAATCCCAAGCTACTCAAGACGGCTCGGGATGGAATCCCAAGCTACGACGGGGACTTTGAATGAAGCTGCCACAGAACGAACAGGCTTTGCTCGCTCGACAGTTGGAGCAGCTTGCGCGAGCGGTTGAGGACTTGCTCGCTTCCGGGCTGACGACGGCCAGTGCGGCGACGCGCGAGACGTTCGATGTCACGTTCCGTGAAGCGTCGCGGCTTCGATTGCTGAGATTGGCTTCAACACTCCGCGCGGCCAACGAAGAGATCGGTCGGTTCGTGACTCAGCAACCGGAGTTCTCGGGCAAGCGATTGGCGTTCTTCCTCAACCGCGCATGGCTGTTGGCGAAAGGTCTGCTGCGAGCACTCGCGGCCGATGACGAAGCCGATTGGGATCGGCTGTTGTGGACTCAACCGGCAGTGGCCGTTGAGCGACTGGAAGTGGTCACGTTGGGCGTCGGTAAGAAAGTCGCGAAGGGTTCCTTCTGCGCGTTCGAGTTCCGCTTGCGGCGCGTTGATGAGTCCTCAGACAGCAACGTTCCCTCGCGATTGATTTGGTCCTGCATCTTCCCGCTTAAGCCGGGCGTCGAGATCCCCCCGGAAGGATTCTTACAGCTTCCCCAAAAGCAGAAGTTCAAAGCGGCAGCGTTTCTGGAAGGACGCCGCATTGAACTCTGCAAAGTGATGCTCACGGCGGATGGCTTTGGCGGCGCACGAGTCGCATTGACCGACGCCAGCACGGTGACGCTCGGCGAACCGTTCACCGAGTGGCAGCAGTTTCAATCTTGGTCGCCCGAGCGATTGCTGGAACGAGTCCAACGTCATGAGACCGGGCCGTTTGATCTTGAGATTGAACTGCAAGACGAAGTGGTGCTCAGCGACTGGGAGTTGGCTGCTCGCGAGCCTGACGCCCGCGACGGTCAGTTCGTGTATCCGATCCGCTCGGGCTCGCTCTGCTTCGATGGGGTCGTCTCGGCAGGAGTCGACGGCGAGGCACTCGGCAAGCAACTCAACGCCTTGCAGACAGCGAAGACGCGCGCCCCGCTGTTTGGGCTGCTGCACTTCGAACGCTGCCGGTTCATCCTGCAGCCACTGTCGCTACTCGAAGCCAATGGCCCCGAGTGCATCACGATCTCGAAGGACAAAGTCGATCAAGCAGCACTGCTCAAGACGTTGAAGTTCACTTGATGGAATGCTGATTACAGTGGCTTGCGACGGGTCCGTCATGTCGAATGCGATGATTGTCGAGCATTTTTTCCTACATGAAGTTTTCGTGATCGGATAGAGGCTCGCAGTGCAGGAATACGAGCGTTGTGAAAACGTGCATTGAAAGCATCGAGACATTTCGGTGTCCCCGCAGTTGCTCGGCTCGGCGTTGCGATCCTCTGTGAGTTGGGAACACCGATTGAAGTGGCAGGCAACAAGCCCCAAAGCGGCGAAGCTCGATAGCCGGCTTGAAGGTTCAACTCCGCTACGAGTTCAGCGTTTACTGACTGCCGAGCGGGTTTCGAATCTCGCCCCGTTGGGGCTTAAGTCAATTCGCCTTTGATGGTTTCTTCAAACCGAATGGTGACGGCGTTTTCTCACCTTGTTGGGGAACGGCATCCCGCTGAGGCTCGGGATGGAATCCCAAGCTA
>CAZNMS010000347.1:0-9342 GCA_964573505.1 uncultured Planctomycetaceae bacterium
TGACGTTGATGTCGCCGCTGCTCGGTCTGAAAGTCGAAGTCGATACGGCGACGCTGCTGCTCGGCAAGCTCATGTCAAAAGTATTACCTCAGACACGCTTCCGCAGCCGCGTCCCCGCCGAGCACACAACGAGCAATCCTGAAGTGCTCGCACGGCGCGAGAACGATCCGCTGATTCATCGCAGCGTGACTGCGCGCTGGTTCTTTCAGATGCAGGAAGCACTGTCCGATGCATGGCAGCACGCGAATGGCGTGCGACTGCCGTTACTCGTGATGCAAGCCGGGAACGACTTGATCGTTGACCCGCTCGCCCCCGGAGTTTGGATGCAGATGATTGGCAGCGAGGACAAGCACCTCGACGTGCTGGACGGCCACTATCACGAACTGCTGAACGAAGCCGACTGGCAACTCACGCTGAACCGCGTGATGGACTGGCTCGAAGCACGCATCCCGAGCATGACGGCGTCGTTCGGATAGGAGCGGGTGCGCGATTGACGCTCTGAAAACGCCAGTAGCCACTTCCTCCGACTTGCGTCGGTGAAAGTGGCTACTGGATTGATCGAGGCGATCGAGGTTGCGATCAGCCGCTTACTTCGACTTCTTCGCTTTGGCCGCAGGCTTAGCAGGTGCGGCGGCGGGCTTAGCGGCGGGAGCCTTTGCAGCGGCCTTTGCCGGTGCCTTCTTTGCTGCGGCTTGAACTTCGATGCCGAAGTAAGCCGCCAGTTTGTCGGCCATATCGAGTCGCAATGAAGTCTCGCCGCGCGAGAACTTCATCAGGCTCTGTCGCAGAACCCCGGTGTCGCGCTCAAGGGCCTTGAAGCTCTGATCGCTGTTGTTGATCGCATCTCGAAGTGTGTCAGACAGATTCATCGCGTTTCCTTTCAGGACATGAATGCTCGGCTCGAAGATGGCCGGGAATTTGAATTCCTCACCGAGAAATCAAACCCCGACGCAAGCTCCCGTGACGTCGTCCGGTGACTGTCGTCTCAAACGGTTTCGACCCGATGCGAGTGGTGTAGCAGAAACTACTCCGCATTGGCCGAGTACCGCAAGTGAAAGCTGAGCGATTCCTCGAACTTAGACGCGAGGAATTTTCGCTCCATCCTGCTGCGGCCTTTCTATGGCAGAAGAAATGCACGTCGGAAGCAGGATGGATCCGGTGCGGAACATTTCTTACAGATGCCCGCCGACAAGCTGAATGACGATCGCTCGTCAGCAAGAGCCCGACGCCGGTGCAGCGGCTCCGCATAAAAAATAAGCCTGCTCGAAATCGAGCAGGCTTTGAACGCTCAGCATTGCAGACGCAGGACTACCGCTTGACGCGGAACTTCTCCATCCACTCCAAAACTTCGGACCGACGGTATCGGTAGTCGCCGCCAATCTTGAAAGCCGGCAACTGCTCTTTGTTGACGAGCTCCCAAATCTTCGTGCGGGACAAACCTAAGAACTCCATCAGTTGGCGAGTCGTCATCAACTCGTCGTCCCAATGAATGGTCCGTTTTGGTTTCTCCGGAGGCGCAGGCGCCTCGACTGAAGCTTCAACTTCAGCCTCATTCTCATCAGACATTTCGTAACTCCCTCGACAGTTACCTGTCGTCCCGAGTGGTGAGTTCGGACGATCCGGTTCAGTCAGCCCTCGACTCTGAAGACTTCAGAAGAACCAATCCGTGATCGCTCCCTACGTCAGACAATAAGCCACACAAACAGAAAAAGAACAACGCGTGAGACTGCTCATCCAAAAGCTTGCCAGAACGAACAGTCTCAAGTCTGACACAAAAATTACGCAGGCTCGTTGGGATATGACGAGCAACTGACGGAACATGCTCTGCCCCCCGAACTCGCCATAGTTCAGGCATTCGCAATGTTCTTACGAGTCGGTCGAAGTCGCGGGGAAATGCAGTCCGTGCTTTCGTTTGGACTGTTGCCGTTCAGCACGGGCGAGAAGCCCATGCTACGACGACTCAAGCAAGCTCAACGCAGTTTGACGACGTTCGCTATTGGTAAGTTTCTTCGTTCTGGTCACGAAAGGCACGTTCCACTGACCGAGTAGCAGCAAGCAGTCATCAGCAATGCAAAGTACATGTTAGTGATGATATCGCAATCGACGAGCCGAATTTCGTCGCGCCATGACGCACGGATGGCAACAACCGAAGTCGTTACGTCAGTCGCTTCAAAATTCAGAGCGCTGAAGTCCGCGTAGCACGGACTCTCGCTTGCTGCCGTCGCGCCGCAGGGTCGGCTACGTTTCTCCGTCGTATTTCCGTCTCACGTGAAACTAACGGAGCGCACCTTGAAACCGATTGTCCTCGCGTTGTTGATGCTCGCTGCTTTTTGTTGCTCGCTTTCGACGACGAACGCTGCTGACGCGCGCAAGCCGAATATCATTTTCATACTCATTGACGACTTCGGGTACGCGGACTCTGAGCCCTACGGAGTGAAAGACATTCGCACGCCCAATATGGCGCGGCTCGCAAAGAGCGGAGTGAAGTTCACCGACTTCTACTCGAACGCTCCGGTCTGCACGCCGACTCGGTGCGGCTTCATGACGGGCCGCTATCAACAACGAGTCGGCTTCGAATGGGCAATGGGATTCTCGGCAGAGTCCTTTCGTCGGCAGGGCGATCAGTGGGTGCCCGAGAAAGACATTCACAGTCTCGGTCTGCCGACCTCAGTGCCGACGCTGCCGAAGCTGTTGAAGCAAGTCGGATATGCGACCGGTGCGTTCGGCAAATGGCATCTCGGATTGAAAGATGAATTCAATCCGACGAAGCACGGCTTCGACGAGTACTTCGGCGAACTGCTCGGTCACAGCGACTACTACAACCACTCGTACTACGACGGCACATACGCGCTGCGCGACGGGCTCGAACCAGTGAAGGTCGAGGGCTACCTCACTGATCTCATCAATGCGCGGGCAGCGAAGTTCATCGAGAAGCATGCTGCCGAACCGTTCTTCTTGTATGTGCCGCATCTCGCGGTTCATTGCCCGTATCAACCGCCGGGGCGACCGCTGCCTTCAGTGACGAAGGCCAACATGTATGACGGCGATCGGAAGACGTATGCGGCAATGGTTGAGCGAGTCGATGACGGGCTCGGCATGATCTTCGCCGCGCTCGAGAAGCATCGCTTGCTCGACAACACGATGATCGTGCTCAGCAGCGATAACGGCGGCGAGCGTTACTCCGACAACTCGCCCCTCTTTCATCACAAGTCGACTCTTTGGGAGGGCGGCATTCGCGTGCCGTGCCTCATGAGTTTGCCCGGCAAGATTCCGGCGGGAACGGTGACTCGACAAGTCGGCATCACAATGGATCTCACGGCAACCTTTGCTGCGCTGGCGGGAGTCAATGCACCGGCTGACCGTCCGTTTGAAGGCATCAACCTGCTGCCAGTTGTCACCGGCGAGAAAACCGCTCAAGCACGCACATTGTGTTGGCGCATTGATCGCAAAGGACGCGAGCAGAAGGCGGTGAGGCACTCGCATTGGAAATACATTCAAGACGGCAACGTCGAGATGCTCTTTGATCTCGATGCCGACATCAGCGAACGCCGCGACTTGCAGTTCAAGCAGCCGGCTGTCTTTGCCGAGTTGAAGCGTCATCTCGCTGATTGGGAACGCGACCTCGCTCAAGAGCGGCCCGACTTCATAGTGAAGTAGCAGCAAGGCCGTCGCGGAACTCGTCAACCTCAGACTTCGCACCCAAGACGGAAGTCTGACGGCATTAGCTACGGCCGAATCACAGTCGCTCGGTCTGCATCTCAGCTTTCAGGACTCATCAATGTCTGACCCCATTCCGTTGCCGCCTCAGCCGTCGTCATCAATCACGCTCGGCGATCGGCTACTCGGTTTCTTGCAGCTCGTTCGCTTTGCCAATGTCTTCACGGCGATCGCTGACATCCTGCTCGGCTTCGCATTGGTCAATGGCGCGTTCACTCCGACGGGTTCGTTCGTGCTGCTGCTCTGCGCGTCGGTCTGCCACTATTGGACCGGGATGATCTTCAATGATGTCTTTGATCGCGCGATCGACGCCGAGCAGCGACCGTTGCGTGCGATTCCTTCGGGCCGCGTGCCGTTGAAGGTCGCGATCGTTTGCGGAGTGCTCTTCAACATTGCCGGAGTTGTGCTCGCGAGCCTCGTGAGTCGCGACTCGTTGATCGTTGCCGGCGGGCTCTCTGCGTCGATCTATCTCTACGACAAGATCTTGAAGAAGACGCCGCTCGGCCCCGTCGCAATGGGAGCTTGCCGCTTCTTCAACGTGCTGCTCGGAGCGAGCGCCGCTATTCAAGACTCAGACTCAATGTGGGACGTCGGCCCGCTGATGGTGGCCGGAGGGCTCGGCATCTATGTAGCGGGTCTTACATGGTTCGCGAAGCAAGAATCGAAATGGAGCAATCGCGGCATGCTCATCGGCGCGGCACTCGTCGTCGCTGCCGGATTGGGCGTCATTGCGACTTACGTTTGGAAGAGCGATGCCGGGCTCATTGATCCGACTTCGACGTTAGTCGTGCTCGCGATGATTGCCTTCACCGTCGGACGACGACTCGTCACCGCGATCGGCGAGCCGTCACCTCAGAACGTGCAGATTGCGATCGTCGTGATGCTGCTGTCGCTCGTGATGATCGACGCGACGCTCGTTGTGTTCGCAACGGGGCAGACGGCATTAGGGCTCGTGACCGCAGCGTTGCTCGTCCCGGCGTTTGTGTTGAAGAAGTGGATTCCGATGACATAACGCGGCATCGGATGAAGCACGATCGCAGCGTGCTTCGCTCGGGAATTGGACTAATGCTGTTGGCAAGCAGACGCGAGTCGAAGAGCGACTCGCCTTCGTAACTCAACTCGCTGATCTCACAGCACTCGTCATTAGGAAGCTCGCTATGACTCGATTGCTTTCAGCTTCGTTGCTTGTCCTCAGTTTGAACGGTGCTGCTGCGGCAATGGACGAGTCGGCAGCTCCGCAACCGGTGACTCAAGAGTTCTTCGAGAACGAAGTTTGGGCAAAGGTCGGTGCGCTCGAATGTTTGAAGTGTCACAAACTCGGAGGAGACGCTGAGGACTCGCGCTTCGTGCTCGTTGATCCGAAGAAGGTCGCGGGCGACGAACTCGCGAAAGCAACGAAGCAGAACCGCGACGCCTTTACGAAGATGGCGCGACTCAAAGAAGGCGATCAATCGCGACTGTTGCTCAAGGTCACTGGCGGGCTCGATCACGGCGGCAAGCAGGTCGTGAAGCCGGAGTCGGCGGGACACAAAGTGCTGCAAGAGTTCGTACGCCGCGTGCATGCTCCGATTCCGAAGTCCGTCATCGAAGCGACGCGTGATCCTCAAGCACCGCCATTCTTTGACGGCATCAAGATGCTCGATGATCAACGACTGCTCCGCCGCGTGACGTTGTCTCTCGCCGGGCGATTGCCGACCGACGCCGAGCATGCAGTGGTTGCGAAAGATGGGCTCAAAGCAATGCCTGCGCTGCTTGATGAAGTCCTCAAAGAAGACGCGTTCTACTCGCGGCTGCGCGAGGGCTTTAACGACATCTTCTTGACGCTCGGTGTCGACGGGAACGCCGATCAAACATGCCTTTCTTACGAGCACTTCGAGAAGACGCGGCACTGGTATCAGAAGCACGATCTCAGCTTCATCAAAGACATTGCCGACAAGAACGAGCGGCAGCGGGCCGAATGGAAGCTCGCTGCCGACTACCGCGACAACTTGCTCGCCGAGCCGATGCAGTTGATCGATCACATCGTTCGCAACGATCGACCTTTCACCGAACTTGTGACGGCGGACTACATCATGATCTCGCCGTATGCCTCTCGCGGTTACGGCATTTGGGATGAGGTCAAAGACAAGTTCAAAGATCCCGACAGTAAGAACGAATACATCCCCGTGAAGCTCAAGGCGCTGAAGGGACGCAGTCGGCAGACCGATCAAGAATCGGCAACCGGCTTCTATCCGCATGCCGGCCTCATGAGCACGTTTCAGTATCTGACCCGATATCCGACGACCGAGACGAACCGCAATCGGCTGCGGGCTCGGATGTACTATCAGCACTTCCTCGGAGTGGATGTGCTCGAACTCGCGGCACGGGTTTCTGACGCCGCCGCTGTCACCGCGAAGTACGAGATCCCGACGATGCAGGCTTCGGAGTGCGTCGTCTGTCACAAGACTCTCGATCCGGTCGCCGGACTGTTTCAGGACTATTGGAAGTTCGCGGACGAAGGCGTCTACGGACGGCGAAAAGGAGGATGGTTCACCGACATGTTCGGTGCCGGTTTCGAAGGAGAAGACTTGCCGACCGAAGACCGTTGGCGCTCGTTGCAATGGCTCGGCGAACGGACCGCGAAAGACCCGCGCTTCGCAACGACGATGGTCGAGCACGTCTACTACATCCTCACTGGCCGCAAGGTGCTGCTGCAGCCGAAAGACATCGACGATCCGCTCTTCGGTGCTCGACAACGTGGGTTCTCCGAGCAGCGCAAGCTCATTGAAGGCGCGGCTACGAAGTTCTCGGCCAATGGTTTCAACTTGAAGCTCGTCTTTAAGGAGCTTGCTCTCTCGGACTGGTATCGAGCCGACGGACTTTCGAGCGCGACGACTGATCCGAAGCGCCGCGCGGAATTGGATGATGTCGGGCTCGTGAGGCTGCTCTCTCCCGAGCAAGTGGAACGCAAGATCGAAGCGGTCTTCACGAAGCGCTGGGGCCGACTGACTGAGCAAACCGCTGCCCTCTACGGAGCGATCGATTCGAAGGAAGTGACCGAACGACCGACGGATCCGAGCGGAGCAATGGGCGCGATTCAGCGCATCCTCGCGAACGATGTTGCGTGCCGGCAGACGTCGCTCGACTTCAGCCGTGCTCCCGAGAAGCGCGTGCTGTTTCCGAACATCGAGCCGGATGTAATTCCCGGTACATCCCCCGAAGCCGACGCGAAGATCCGCGCGGCACTCGTGCATCTGCATCAGCGAGTTCTCGGTCGCGTCGAAACGCCGGACTCACCGGAAGTGACTCGCTCGTATCAGCTCTTTGCGAGCATCGTTGCGGACGCCGCTGAGCGCAAGCGTTTTGAACCGCAAGAGAATTGGAGTTGCCGGCAGGGACTCGAGCAGCCCGTGCCCGACCCGAAATACACCGTGCGAGCATGGCGCGGCGTGCTGACGTATCTGCTGCGACAGAACGAGTTCTTGTACGAATAACGGGCCGGTTGCCGCTGAATTAAGGGATCGCTCGGACGCTGCACCGAGCGTCGCAATGGCAAATTGGCACCGCTATCGTCCGCCGCCGTTTTGCGACCTGTCGGGCCTATTGCGAACGCGCATCAAAGCTCTGTGACCGAAGATGCTTTGCTGCCGGTCTCGCGCACATTCACCGCGTTGAAGCGGACACTAAGGGACGGTTATGCGAATTCTCGTTGGATGGGATAACGACTCCGAAATCGACCTCATCTCGATGTATCTGGGAGTCGATGGCAGCGATGTTGTGACCGCGCTCGGACTGGATGCTCTGAAGGAGCAGATTCGTTCCGCAGACCGATTCGATGTCGTGCTGCTCGCGATCAACATGCCGACGGTTGAGGATGGCTATGAGTTGTTTCAACTGCTGCAACGCGAGTGGCTCGACACTCCGATTGTCGGTGCGTGTCAGCCGCAAGAAGTCTTCCGCATCGTGCGTTTCATGGCCAATGGGATGAGTGGCTATGTCATCCGCGACGGCGGCGGCGACTACATGTTTATGTTGCAGGCCATTCTTGAGAGCACGGTTGATGCCGTGCGAGCCGCTCGCGAGCAACAGCTTGCCGCGAAGCTCCGCGAAGAAGTCGACAGCGTTCGCAAGCTGCAAGAGAGCGTGATTCCTCGGCACATCGACGCGCCGCCGGGCTATCAGATTCGCGGCCGCTATGAGCCGTCGCAGATTCGGGTCGTCGGCGGGCAAGCAGTCACAATGGCCGGAGGCGACTACTACGACATCTTCTCGCTCTCGGATAACAGCATCGTCTTGCTCGTCGGCGACGCATCGGGGCACGGCATGAAGGCCGCGATGTCGATCATGACGATGCACACTCTCGTCCGCATGATTCGATCTCAGAAATACACCGACACTGCTCACTTCGTGACCGAGATCAATAAGCAGTTGTGCGAGCAAACGATCGTCAGTGAAGAAGGCGGCTTCATCACCTTGCTGTATGCGATCTTTAATCCCGAGACGCGCGAGCTGCAGTGGACCTCAGCCGGACACCCGCCGCCATTCGTTCAAGATTACGCGACGGGCAAGATTCAACCGCTCGGCGATCAAGACTCGGGCGGCTTGCCATTAGCCGTGACGGAGTGGGCCGAGTACGAGACCTATCGCAACGTCTTGCCGGAAGACTTTCGACTGTTGCTCTTCACAGATGGTCTCGAAGAGGCGTTCCCGGAAGCTCGCAAAGAAGCCCATCAGCAATTCGGTTTCGAAGGCATCATGGCATCAATGCTGCGCAACGAGGGACATACGATCGACGAGACACTGCAGGCGTTGTTCGATGATTCGAATGCATTTACCGAAGGCAGCGGCCGTCACGACGACACATCGGTCGTGCTGCTTGAGCGACGCCCGCATTTGTTGAATGCAAATTGAATGGCTTCGACTCGTCGGAGCGAGGCTTGAAATGTTCGATCACGAAGCAGCGATGCTCGCTTACGCGCGGCTCGCTCGAATCTCGGCTCAGAAGAAACAGTTACTCGGGACGCATCGGTTCCTGCTGCTTGCAGGAGCCGCTGCGTGTCGCGCCGGATGGCTCGATGTTGCCGAACGCTGCCGAGCGATCGTTGTCGCTCAGAACTCGAAGCACTTCTTGACGCACTCTGGGACGTTCGCCGACGCGCTGCGTGAGCCGGGTAATTTCGGTTACTTCACACAACTCGAACGCTTCTGCTCGTTCGAGCAAGCCGAGCATCTCTTGAACGACAATGGCGGACCGGTCGTCGTCGCGGAGAACTCAACGGCCGGTGCGACGGCGCTCGACGACTTGCACTCGATCTCGGACTGAGAACTCATGCTGCAAGCGAGCCCCAAACAGCAAAGCCTCAATCTGTCCGAACTCTCGGATGCCGTGCGAACTGCGGCGCGCGAGATTGGCTTTGATCTCGTCGGCATTGCACCGGCAGTGACTCCGACTTCGATCACGCACTTTCGCGAGTGGGTCGAGCAAGGCTTTGATGGCGAGATGCACTACATCAAGCGACGACTCGCGGCTTACGAGCATCCGCAACACGTTTTGCCGCCCGTGCGCAGCATGATCGTCGTCGCAGCGAGCTATTTCTCCGACGACGACGCAGAGGCCGACTACCGCATCGCAAAGTACGCGCAGGG
>CAZNMS010000348.1:0-9335 GCA_964573505.1 uncultured Planctomycetaceae bacterium
GGAGGGCGATTATGGGGCGTTCGTGGTTGTTGCTCTTGGTTTGGGGCGTGACGGCGGTGGCTCAGGTTGAGGACTCTTTTCTGCTGCATTCGTTTTCGAAGCAGCAGCTCAGCATTCATTTCTGGAGCGAGGGGGCGACGCTGGGCGATTTCAATCGCGACGGCACGATGGACGTCGTTAGCGGGCCGTTCTGGTATCAGGGGCCGGACTTCAAGACCAAGCATGAGATCTATGAGCCCAAAGTGACCTTCAAGAAGGTCGGGGCGGATGGGAAGGAAGAAATCATTCCCGGCTTTGAGGGGGGACTGGGGAGTAAGAATACTTACTCAGACAATTTCTTTGCCTTCACTCATGACTTCAACAACGACGGTTGGACCGATGTCTTGATCTATGGATTCCCCGGTCAAGACGCGTCTTGGTATCAGAACCCGCAGGACAAAGGCGGACGGTGGACTCGGCATAAGGTCTTTGAGACGGTTGATAATGAGTCGCCTCAATGGGGCGACATCACGGGCGATGGCAAGCCCGAGATCATCTGCCACTCGGGCGGGTTCTTGGGGTATGTCAGCCCCGATTGGGCCGATGCCACAAAGCCGTGGACCTTTCACAAGATCAGCGCGAAGGGACCGTGGCAGCGCTTCACACATGGGCTCGGCTTTGGTGATGTGAATGGCGATGGTCGCACCGACTTCTTGCTCGGCAGCGGTTGGTGGGAGCAGCCGGCGTCGCTCGAAGGTGATCCCGAGTGGAAGCATCACGCTCAGCCGTGGGGTAATGGGGCTCAGATGCATGTCTACGACGTCAATGGCGATGGCCTGAATGACGTCATCACGAGCTTGCAGGCGCATGGCTTTGGGCTCGCTTGGTTCGAGCAGTATCGCGTTGATGTGCCTTCAAAGAACGACGACGGCTCGGTCAAAACGGTCAAAGAGATTCGCTTCAAGCAGAACCTCATCATGGGGCAAGAGCCGAAGCAGAATCGTTACGGGCTGAAGTTCGCGCAGTTGCATGCGGTCGAGCTCGTCGACATGGACGGCGATGGCTTGAAGGACATCGTGACCGGCAAGCGCTTCTGGGCTCATGGACCGAAGGGCGATGCTGAGTCGGATGCGCCCGCTGTCGTCTATTGGTTCAAGCTCGTGAGGAACGCGGACAAGAGCGTCGATTGGGTGCCTCAGTTTGTGGACGACGATTCGGGAGTCGGCACGCAGGTCGTGGTCGGGGATCTCAACGGAGACAAGCTGCCCGACATTGTGGTGGGTAATAAAAAAGGCACCTTCATTCATCTGCATGAGACGAAGAAGGTCTCGAAGGAAGAGTGGCTGAAGGCGCAACCGCGCGTTGTAGCCGAGCCTCTCCGAGGCTCGGCATCTGCGCAGGACGCGCCTGCTTCAAAGCCGCCGGTTGGAGAGCCAGCAAACGCGCCGAAGAAGAACGCTCCGAGCGTTGCGCTCGCTCAAGGCGCGGGTTCGAAAGGGAGTGCCGCTCGCGAGGATGGTCCGTCTCGGAGAGACGGACCTACGAACAACGTCGTAGGCGAGCTCCCCAAAGGCAACGATGGCAAGCCGCTCAACACCGACTTTGAAACGGGAGATCTCCGCGACTGGACGGCGACCGGGAACGCGTTCAGCAAGCAGCCAATTGAAGGCAATGCCGTCTCGAAGCGACGACGAGATTCGAAGAGTCGGCACGACGGAAAGTTTTGGATCGGCGGCTTTGAAGTCGTGCAGGACGCCGGAATGGGGACGCTCACTTCGCGACCCTTTCGAGTCACTCAACCGTTCGCCGCGTTTCGTGTCGCGGGCGGGGCTTATGACAATTGCCGAGTGGAACTCGTCCGCGCCGATAACGAAGAAGCAATTTTTCGTACAACCGTTTTTGAGCCCGAGATCTTTCAAGCAACCAACAACTGCAAAGAGGATTTGCGACCGTGCGTTGTGGATCTGTCAGCACAACTCGGACGCGAGATTTTTATTCGGCTCGTCGATCAGCAGCAGGGACATTGGGCTCATCTGAACTTCGACGATTTTAGATTGTATGCAAAGCGGCCCGAGTTTGCTGACGAGTTCAAGCCGGTCAAAGAAGGGCTCAAGCAGATTGGCCCGGTGAAGGGGCAACCGGCGACTCCGGCGGATCAATTCAAGTTCGCGGGGCTCAGTCCGGAAGAAGCGGCGAAGGCGATGACTCTTCCGCCCGGCTTCAAAGTGACGCTCTTCGCCGGTGAACCCGATGTCGTGCAGCCGATCGCGATGGCGATGGATGACAAAGGCCGATTGTGGGTTGCCGAGGCGTACTCGTACCCCGCGCGCGTGCCGGATGATCAAGCCAAAGATCGCATCCTCATTCTCGAAGACACCGACAACGACGGTCGCTTCGACAAACGAAAAGTCTTCATCGACAAGCTGAATCTGGTGAGCGGGCTTGAGATCGGCTTTGGCGGAGTATGGGTCGGAGCGGCTCCATATTTGTTGTTTGTTCCCGATCGTGATGGCGATGACGTGCCGGATAAGAAGGGGAGAGGTGAGGAGGAGAGGAGTAGAGGAGTGGGGGAGAAGAACGGCTCCGCTAGCCCCACTCCTCAACTCCTCAACTCCTCTACTCCTCAACTTCCCCCCGAGGCCGTCGTGCTGCTCGACGGCTGGGGCTCGCAGGACACGCACGAGACGCTCAACTCATTCATCTGGGGGCCGGACGGTTGGCTTTATGGATGTCACGGAGTCTTCACGCATTCAAATGTCGGCAAGCCCGGCACTCCGGACGAGCAGCGTCAAAAGATCAACGCGGGCATCTGGCGCTATCACCCGGTCAAGCATCAGTTCGAGGTCTTCGCGCACGGCACGAGCAATCCATGGGGCGTCGATTTCAACGATCGCGGGCAAGCGTTTTTGACAGCTTGCGTGATTCCTCATCTATGGCATGTCATTCAAAATGCACGCTATCAACGGCAAGCCGGACCGCACTTCAATCCCTTCACTTACGACGACATCAAGACGATCGCCGTGCATCGACACTATGTCGGCGGCACCGCGCACGGCGGCAACGGTCGGTCGGACTCGGCAGGAGGCGGACATGCTCATGCCGGAGCGATGATCTATCTGGGGGGGAGTTTTCCTGACAGATACCGCGATCAGATCTTCATGAACAACATTCATGGAGCTCGCATCAATCAAGACGTGCTGAAGGCCGTCGGCTCGGGATACTCGGGCGATCGCGCCCCGGACTTCTTGCTGGCGAACGATGCTTGGTCGCAGATTCTCTATCTGACTTACGGCCCGGATGGCTCGGTCTACATGATCGACTGGTACGACAAGAACCAATGCCATCACGGCAACTCCGCCGGTCACGACCGCACGAACGGGCGGATTTTTAAGGTCTCGTATGTCGGCAACGAGAAAGCGGCAGCAGCGCATCCTGGAGTGCTCCGGCTTGACGGAGCCCTCCGACTCAGCGGCACTCAGCGCGAATCGTTGAAGACGCTCTCGTCGCCAGAGACGACTACGCAGGAAGTACCTTCAGAAAGCAAGAACGTGCCTGTGCCTGCGATCCAGCCGGAATCTACTCAGACAGTCAAGCGACAAGAGTCGGAGGGCTCCGTCGAGCCGGAGCACTCCAAGATTTTTGGCGGCGATCTCAAGACGGCGACGAATGAGCAACTCATCGAACTTCAATTGCATGCGAATGATTGGTACGTCCGACATGCTCGGCGGATCTTGCAAGAGCGAGCGGCCGCGCAGCCTCCGGGGCCGACGAGCGATGTCATGCGCAAGGTGCATGCGGCGCTGTCTCCGATTGCTTACGAGCATGCCGATGAGACGCGTCAGTTGCGCGGATTGTGGGCGCTGCATGTCACGGGCGGGTTGAAGAAGGCGCTGCTCTCGGCGGCGCTCAATGCGAAGAGCCCGTTTGTGCGAGCATGGGCGATTCAACTGCACTGCGAACCCGGCACTGCGGCTCCTGGCATACTGAATCGGTTTGTGGAACTCGCTCAAACGGATGATTCGCCAGTCGTTCGAAAATACCTCGCGAGCGTTGCGCTGCGACTGCCGCTCAAGGATCGAGTGGGCATCATCAAAGCACTCGTCGCGCATGCCGAGGACTCCGACGATCACAACTTGCCGCTGCTCTATTGGTATGCGGCCGAGTCGCTCGTTGCGGATCGAGTGGATGAAGCACTCGACGTTCTGGCCGCTGCGAAAGTGCCGACCGTGCGCGCGTTCTTGATCCGTCGACTCGCTCAAACGGGCGAGACCGCTGTGATCGACAAGCTCATCGACCGCACGCTGACGAAGGACGCGACGAGTGCTGAGCAACTCGTCGTCTTGCGCGAGATGAACGAAGGCTTGAAAGGCCGACGCAAGGTCGAGATGCCGAAGTCATGGTCGGCAGTGTTTCCGAAGCTCATCACCAATCCGGATCGCGAAGTCGGTTCGATGGCGATGTCATTGGCCATCACGTTTGCGGATCCAAACGCACTGGCCGAACAACGCAAATTGCTGATCGATGCGAAGACTCCGGCATCGCTCAGGCAGAACGCTCTTGAATCGCTCGTGCGGGCGCAAGCGGCGGATCTCGCTCCGGCATTGCAGTCCGTTGTGATGGACCCGGCGCTCGGAGCAATGGCCGTGCGATCGCTCGCGGCTTATGACGATCCGAAGACGCCCGAAGTATTGCTCGGTGCGTTCGACAAGCTGAGTTCGGATCTCAAACGCGATGCGTTGGCGACGCTGTGTTCGCGACCGACGTATGCGACTTCGCTACTCGCTGCGATTGAGCAGAAGAAGATTCCCGCAGCCGCGCTGACGGCGGATCTCATCACTCAACTTCGCAACTTGAAGCAGCCGGCGCTCAACGAGCGGATCGGCAAGGTTTGGGGCGTCGTGCGCGACACTCCCGAAGACAAGGCTCAAGAGATCGAACGCTTGAAGAAACTGCTGACCTCGAAGCCGAAGGCCGAGAACCGACCGGATGTCGCGCTCGGTCGAGCGGTCTTTGCGAAGACATGTCAGAATTGTCACACCCTGTTTGGAGTCGGCCAAAAGATCGGTCCCGACATCACCGGTTCGAACCGCGCGAATCTCGATTACTTGCTGTCGAACCTGATCGACCCGAGCGCGCTGGTTGGCAAGGACTATCAAGCTCACATCATCGCGTTGAAAAGCGGTCGCGTGCTTACGGGGCTCGTCAAAGCGGAAGACGCTCAAGCACTCACACTGGCAACGGCAACCGAGACAGTCGTTATCCCGAAGAACGAGATCGAAGAGCGCGTCGTCAGCGACAAATCACTGATGCCCGACAATCAACTCATGCAGATGACCGAGCGCGAGTTGCGGTCGCTCGTCGCGTATCTCGCAAGCCCGAATCAAACGCCGATCGCCGCCACTCAAAGCAACATCAGTCAGTTCTTTAACGGCAAGGATCTCACCGGTTGGACCGGCGATCTCAGCCTATGGTCGGTCGAGAACGGAGAACTCGTCGGTCGCACCTCGGGCCTCAAGCACAACGAGTTCTTGAAGAGCGACATGCTGCTCTCCGACTTCAAGCTGAGCGTCGACGTGAAACTGGTGAAGAACGAAGGCAACAGCGGCATCCAATTCCGCAGCGAGGTTCAGCCGGACGGTCACATGAAAGGCTATCAAGCCGACATCGGCCCCGGCTGGTGGGGCAAGCTCTACGAAGAGCATGGCCGCGCCTTGCTCTGGGACAAGAGCGGTGAACAGCACCTGAAGCCCGGCGACTGGAACCGTTACGAAGTCGAAGCCATCGGCCCGCGCCTCCGCACGTACCTCAACGGTCAACTCTGCGTCGACCTAACCGACGAACCCGGAGCCCGGTCGGGCCTGATCGGCCTGCAACTGCACTCGGGCGGAGCGACCGAAGTCCGGTTTCGAAACGTTCGATTGGAAATGAAGTAGAAGAGAGATTGGGAACACCAATATTCTCTAATCAACGCTAATAAAGACCGGAAAGACAATGCCGGTTACCTAATAATATTGAAGGATATTGAAGTGGCACGAGTCGGAAGCGTTCTAGTTCTTTTATTGAGCATCATGCTTGCGTCATGCTCAGAGAAGAATGTCGCGGAAGTGACGGATTTTGGTCTTTACGATGCCGTCGTTGTAACGAAAGGAAAATGGCAATTAGGGGTGCCCGTTGAGGTAATGTCGACAGAAGGGCTTAAGCATCGCGAAACAACCACTCGCATTCCGGCGATAGACGGCAGTTACTGGGGATTTCGGGCGTCTTTAAGGAACCCCAATCGCACCGGGGCTAAGACATTCCGATACACGATCGAGCATCCGGAATTGACCTCGCCTGACGGGACCAAATCAACGGGTAGTACCGAAGAATTTCAACTGCAGTCGCAACAGTCATTGGAAGTGCCATTTTTGTGGTACTTTCTTGAGGGATGCGAATTCGAGTTCGTGCCCGGAACATGGACGCAACGAGTCTACGCGGATGGAGTCGAGGTGATTCGAAAAGACTTCGAAATCTACAAACCGAATTAGCTCTGCAATGTGTAGCTGAAATTGTGAGATTTCAGGCATTTCGAGCGTCCAAAATCTGACGAATTCGGCTACGGAAACGCGAAGATACGCTGCCTAGCTAGGGGCTCGTCGCGACATTTCAGCCCAACAATCCTAACTTTATTAGTGAAAATTAGCGAAGATTAGTATTCCTCACTCTGTTGTCATTGCCGGATGAAAAGGCCGAGCAATGTTTAAAGATGAAGGCTATCGCTTAATAGGAGCAGCGTTCGAAGCTTACAACCAATTGGGCCATGGCATGGCGGAAGAGGTATATCAGCAATGCCTCGAACTAGAATTGGAATTTCAAGGCATTCCGTTCCAAACCAAACCGGAGCTAGTTTTGGCCTACAAGGGGCGACAACTTACGACCAAATTCAAACCGGACTTATTTGTATTCGGTGCTATTGTCGTTGAACTCAAGGCGGTCGCTGCTTTGATTTCCGAGCACGAAGCACAGCTCTTTAATTACATGCGAATCTCGCGGTCGACAGTCGGCTACTTACTCAATTTTGGAATGAAGGGCGAATTGCAGTGGCGGCGGTATGTCCTCAGTGACTTAAGCACTCAACTCCCCGTAAAGGCATAGACTGAAGTGTTAGTTCGACAGCGCACCATGTAGCTGAAATCGTGAGATTTCAGGCATTTCAAGCGTCCGAAATCTGACGATTTCGGCTACGGAAACGCGAAGGTGCGCTGTCGAATCAGCTTCTAATAACGGGCATCGCTGCCATCGCAGTTCGTTTTGATGCGACTACAGTCGAGTGCTTCTGCCATCGGATAGAGTAACGACGCTTCGCAACAACAACTCTTGTTCTTGAGGACTCACTCAATGGCTTCGCTTCTCAATCGGCGTTCGTTTCTGGCTCAGGCTTCCGTTGCTGCGAGCGGGGTGTTTGCGGCTCCTTACGTCATGCGATCGGGACTCGCGGCGGGGGCGGAGACGAAGCTCAATTGCGTTGTGATTGGCTGCGGAGCACGCGGGGCGACTCATATCGCGACGGCTTGCGGGCAGAACTTGATCGGACTCGTTGATGTTGATGAGCAGCGGTTGAAGAAGGCTCTTGCACTGGCCGAGAGCAAGAAGGCTGATCCGGCTCGCGTGCAGACTTTCACCGACTATCGACCGATGTTCGAGAAGCTCGGCAAGCAGATCGATGCAGTCTTCATCGCGACTCCGAATCATCAGCATGCGCTGCCGGCGATGATCGCGATGCAGATGGGCAAAGGCGTCTATGTCGAGAAGCCGTTGTGTCACACGATCGGTGAGGCTCGGGCCATGGCAGCGATGGCGGCGAAGCACAGGGTCGCGACGCAGATGGGTAATCAAGGTCACTGCGAAGAAGGCTATCGGCGGCTGTGCGAGCATGTTTGGGCCGGTTCCGTCGGACGCATCACCGAGACGCATAGTTGGTCCAATCGAGCCAATGGCGGCATCGGACCTCGACCCGAGAAGCAGCCGGTTCCGGCCGGTCTAAATTGGGAAAGTTGGATCGGGCCTGCTCCGTATCGAGACTTTCATGCGGACCTGCATCCGCACGAGTGGCACGGTTGGTACGACTTCGGCAACGGGTCGCTCGGCAACATGGGCTGCCATGTTTTGGACGGCGTCTATTGGGCGTTGAAGCTTGAGCATCCGACACGCGTTGAAGTCGAGCAGATGTTTGGCGGGAGTAACGAACGTTACACAACGGGCACTCGCATTCGTTGGGACTTCCCGGCTCGGGGTGATCAGCCGGCAGTGAAGGTCTATTGGTACGACGGGCGCATCGGCGCCGGTGATCCGGGCGACGGCAATAAGGCGTCTCCGAAAGGCATGAAGGGCGAGCAGAACGTGCCGCCGCTGTTGCTCGAACTTCAAAAGAAATATCCCGATGAAAAGTTCGAGCCGAACGGAACTCTATACGTCGGCGAGAAAGGCATTCTCTTTACCGGCACGTATGGCGGAGGCCTGCGGATCGTGCCGAAGAAGCAGATGCTCGAAACTCCCGAACCGCCGAAGACTTTGCCGCGCGTCTCCGCAGTGGCGGGCGACTTCCTGAAAGCCATCCGCGAAGGCCGGAGTGATACGGCAGCAGGCTTTGATTACTCCGCGCGGCTGACCGAGTTCACCTTGCTCGGCAATCTGGCCCAACGAGCCGGAGCCGGAAAAACCATCGAGTGGGACGGCCCGAACATGAAGGTCACGAACCTGCCCGAACTCAATCAATGGGTGCAACTCGAAAACCGCCCCGGCTGGCGCGTCTGAGAATGCCTGCCCGCGTCGTCGTAGCATGGACTTCTAGCGAGGTTGCACCTCAGACCAATGGTCGCCTTTAGCTCCGCGAAAGAGCGTCTTATGCGGCGTCACAATGAAGAGACACCGCACCTGCCGAGACGCGTTCAAAGACGCACTTTCGCGGAGCGAAAGGCGACCAAAAAACTTGACACAGAATTCGAGATCCTCGGACTCAAGTGACCTAGCCCGTGCAGTCTTCATGACGATTCGAATTCGTTTGTAGGAGTAAATACAGCACGGGCTGGAAGCCCATGCTACGGCTACGCGGACAGACTCCTTGATTGATTCTCCGAGTCGAGCGAGTTGCTCGTTGAGGGCTCGATTCAGAGAGTCAAGCTACGGTATTTCTACTTACATAGCGCGAGCGATTGTGTGGGGCAGTCGCTCATGCCGTTCCAGTGGCCCCAATCGGGGCGACGTGAATTCGTCGCCCCGTTTTCATTTGGGTGTAACCGGCATTCCAGCGCGGTCTCCGGCGGGCTTGCCCGGACGGGAGTCACGACTGACCCGCTACTCGCTCGCAGTGGTAGCGG
>CAZNMS010000349.1:0-9312 GCA_964573505.1 uncultured Planctomycetaceae bacterium
GGAAGGCGCGGGCGGGGCGGGCGGGTGTTCTGTGCTCAATAGCGGAGCGCTTTCGATCGGCGGGATCAGCACGACGATCGGCATCACAACGACGACCGGCAATGTCGACGTGCGCGCCAATGGCTCGTTGATGATTGAGGAGTCCGTCACAACGAACGGAGTGACGGGCAACATCTTGCTCAGCGCGAACGAGACGGCAGCGACGGACAATCTCACTCTCGCGGCGGGGCAGTCGCTGACGTCAGCGAGTGGCAATGTCTCGTTGCGAGCGGGCGACGATGTGACGCTGACGGGAACGTCGATCGTCTCTGCGGCGGGGATGCTCGAAGTCATCGGCGATGCGAATGACGGCGACGCTGCCGGCGCGGTGCTGACGATCGCTGCCCGACTGAGTGCGACCGGCATCACGCTGACGGGGGGAGACGACAGCGATAGCTATCTCGTCGCTTATCCGACCGGCGCTGCGAACGTTGGCACGATCAATATCAGCGACGCGGGCGGTGCCGACATGCTCGCAGTGAGTGGGACGAATGGCATTGATGAGCTGACTCTGAAGTCGACAGCGAGCAACGCGACGGTCTCACGCGGACCGGCGGGCGGAGAGGCGATCATTGTGCCGTCGAGCATTGAGGCTCTGACGCTGAATGGACTCGACGGCAACGACACGTTTCATGTGCAACCGTCGGTACTCATGCCGCTGACGATTGATGGCGGTGCCCCGGCGCTCGGGGGCATCGGCGTTCCGCCCGGAGATACGCTCGATCTCGACGCGTTCGGCAACACGTTCACAACGGCGGGCAATGTGCTGACGGTGAATGGCGGGGCCTATAAGCCGATCACACTGCAAAGCATCGAGACGCTGCCGATCAGCGGCTTGTCGTCGACGTCGCTGAAGTTTGATCTCAATGACGCTTATCCCGGCGGCATCACGACGGCGACTCAAACGGGCTTCATCAGCGTTCCATGGAATACTCTTTACAGCGCGACGGCGACGGGAGCACCCGGTTCGCCCGGCACGTTCGGATGGAACGCGAACGTCAATGGCTTCGCGTACGGCCCGCCGGCGATTGGTCCGCTGAATAGCCTCTTCAGCGACGGGCATAACTTCACGACGGGATCAGAAGCCGAAGCGAAGACATTCAGCGCGAAGGTCAACAATGGGTTCTTGTTGGTGACAATCGATTACGGCTCATGGAATTTTCCTAACACCAATTTCCGCATCGAGAACGCAGATACGCGCGAGGTACTGGCAAGCAACCTCTCCACTCCGGAGTCAAAGGCGAATCACATCAGCTTCGTCACGCAGGTGACTGACGGCAGTTTGAATCTGCGGTTCGTCGATACGACGGACTCGAATCATCAGATCGGACTGCACGGCATCGTCATTCAACCGGCGGTGCTGCTGACGATGACATTCGCGGTGCCGGGAGCGCTGACGGCAGACGGAGCGACCGTCGACACGTTTCAGATCATGAATGGCCCGATCAACTCGCTCGTGACAGTGAATGCGTCGCTCGGCACGTTGATTGGGACCGATGCGGACTCGCGCATCGTCGGCTTTCAAGTGGCGACAAACAGCAGCGGTCAAGCAGCGCTGTCGATCAAGCGGCCTTCGGGCGGCGGAGTGAGCATCGTTGATCTCCTGACTCCGAGCGGTGAGGCAACGGGCCGCGTCTCGGTCGAGTACGGCGCAGTGACGTCCCGCAACTTTGACTTCAACACGCTGACGTCAACGACCTATAGCCCGTTCAATCCGACGACGAACCCGAATGGCTACATCGGAGTGGTTGAGACGGACCTCTTCACTGCGGGGCGCGGTTACGGATGGCTGTCCGCGCCTGAGGGCTACTACCTCGCATCGAGCAATGGGCAGCCGCTGCCGACTCTGTTGCTCGATAGCAATCGCGCGGTGACGCCGGGCACGTTTCGAGTGGCTCTGCCAAATGGCACTTACAGCGTGCATTCCTATCTCGGAGGAGCGGGGAGCAATCGCAGTCTGTCAGTCGTTGCGAATGGCGCTCCAGTACTGACGAACGTCGCGGTCGCATCGGGCACGTTCTACGAGGCGAGCTTTACTGCGACGGTGAGTAATGGGCTGCTTGATCTCACGTTCTCGCACAATGAAAGCAATCTCTACAACGGGCATTGGTCGATCAGCGGAATGGAAATTCAACCGCTCGCCTCAGTGGGCTCGATTACTCCGAACGCGAACTTCTCGCTCGAAGCGAACGGGCAGAGTGTCACTTCAATTACAGCGACGACGAACGCTCCCAATGGCACTGAGGTCACCGTTTCAACGTCGCTCGGCGCGATCACTTCAGTGGATGTCGACCCGAATCTGATTGGCGTGCAAGTGGTCGTGAATAGCGGACAAGTGGCGTTCAACCTGCAAGCGGCGACGCGTGCCGGTTCAGCGACGATCGACATGCATACGATCAACGGATCGCACCGCGTTACGTCGCCGAACTTTGTGACGTTCACTGTGCCGACAGCGCGACGACTCGATTTCAACACCGGGCTGACGAGCACAACAACGAGCGCGACCGCAGCGGGCTTCTTGAATGCTTATGAGTCTCGAACCGTCGCGAATGATGGTTTCGGTTGGCTGACGGCACCGAGCAGCGTCTTCAACAACAGCGGCGCACCGAACAAGACGACAACGACGCTCTATCAAGACGGGCATCGAGGATTGATGTCGGACCCGGCGCGCACTTATCGCGTCGAGGTCAAGCCGAACGTGCCGTACAACGTCCGCGTGTATGTCGATCGCATCGGGCTCGACGGCAATGCATATGACAATCTCGTGCTGACCGCAGAGGGCGTTGCAGCGCAGTCGATCGCGAGCACGAACAGCGTCTATAGCAGCGTGCTCTTCGCCGGAGCGATCAGCACCGACGGCTTTATGGACATCACGATCGACGACATCGGCGGCACGGCTAACGGATGGGGCCTCAATGGCATCGACATCGCAGAAGTCAGTGCGTTCCCAGCTGGCGCGCCGTTGCTCGCAATGCGGATTCAAGAGCCTGTCACAACGGCTACACCCGGTTTGACCGGAGCGGAGTTGCAAGCAATCGCCGAGCACATTCGAACGTCGCTCGTGCAAGCGGCTCCGAGTGGCGTTCTCTCGTCGGCAGATCGAGAGAAGCTCTTGAGTATTCCGATTGAGATCGCGGACTTGAATGGGCTCGGTGCTCTCGGGACGACAGAGGCGAACCGCATCACGCTCGACGACGACGGAGCGGGCTACGAATGGAGCACCGATCGGAATGAGGTGACCGCGAATCACTACGACCTATGGACGGTGCTCGCGCACGAGCTTCAGCACGTACTCGGTCGCGAGCATTCCGAAACCGGACTGATGGCTGCGAGTTTGAGTCTCGGCGTTCGTCCGTTCGAGATTGATGCGGCCTTCGCTGATCCAATCTGAGGGATGCGGGGTGCAATTCGTGCTACAGCATGTGCCTCAGGTTTTGTTCGAGTCGAGTGTCAGCTCGGCGCGTTGCAGTACGGTCAGCATCTCGGCGATCGACTTTGCTTCGAGGCGCTTCATCAGGCGGGCTCGGCGGTCTTCGATCGCTCTTAGTGAGAGGCCGAGGTCGGCGGCGATTTGCTTGTTCGAACAACCTTTGGCGAGCAGCTCTAAGACTTCGTACTCGCGCGGCGTGAGGCGATTGATGCGGAGTCGGGCTTCGTCACGCTCGCGATAGGCCGCTCGTTGCGTTTGATCGAGCTGAAAGGCGTGCTCGATCTTTTCTTTGAGGTCGTTCAAGCGGAATGGCTTCTCAAGCACAGTGAATGCGCCGAGCTGCATTGCTTCGACAGCGAGCGCGATCGTTGCATGACCACTGATGACGATGACGGGCATCGTGCCTCCGCGCTTGCGGAACTGACGCAAGACATCGAGCCCCGATTGTCCGGCCAACATCAAGTCGAGTAGCAAGCAGCCGCTCGCATCGGGAGTGACGGCACTGAGGAACTGCTCGCCCGATGAGAAGCTGCGGACGGGGACGCGCAACAGATCGCCGACGGAACCGAGTGCCTTAGCGACGGCGGGATCGTCATCGACGATGTGAATCATGGAAGACATTGGGTTCCAGTTGAGTCAGCAGCGGCAGTCAGCGAGTCGGCAGTTCGAAGACGAAGCTGGCACCGGCTGATGCAGGCGTCTCTTCGAGCCAGATACGGCCGCCGTGCTCCTCGACGATGCTGCGGCTCATCGCTAGTCCGATGCCCATTCCATTGGGCTTCGTCGTATAGAACTTGTCGAAGAGCTTTGAGCGCATGTCGGTCGTCACTCCGGGACCAGTATCGATGACTCGAAACTGGATGCTCCGAGTGCGCGGCCGGAGATCGGTCGTTGATGACGACTGCACTGCGTCGGTTGCTGTCGGTGCTTCTGATGTTGTGAGTGTGATTGTTCGTTCGACGGAATTGCCCGCAGTCAGTGCATCGCATGCATTCTGCAAGAGGTTCATCAGCACTTGTTCGATCTGCACGCGATCAACAATGAGCGAGGGCAAGTGCTGTGCCAGCTTTGCTTCAACTTGAATGGCATGCTGTCTCGCTGTTGGGTCGAACCACTTCAGAACGGCGCGCGCGAGATCATTCGGGTCGATCGTTGAGCGGTCGCTGCGACGGTTCTGCACGAGTTCTCTCAAGCTGCGAAGAATGGAACTCGCTCGCTGAGCTTGCTCAACAACATCGTCGAGCATCGGTCGCACGGAATCGCACGATGCGGGGAGCGTTGCGAGCGCGACTTCAGCCTGCAGCGAGCACGCGGCAAGCGGTTGATTCAGCTCATGCGCAATCGCCATTGCGAGTTGCTCGATCGTTTGTGCTCGCTGTGCTCGGGCTAAGAGATCGAGATGTTGTCGAGCTTCTTCGGCAGCTCGATTGCGCTGAATGCCGAGTGTCGTCGTGACTCCGATCGCGAAGAGTGCGAGGCCGCGATTGACGAGCACCTTCCAATACTCGGTGCTGCCGGGACCGACTGAGATGAAGAGATCGAGAATCGTGAGCACCGCGCAGAAGCAGGCCATAGCGATCGTGAAGCGCGGCTGAGGGCGACTGAGCGTCAGCAGAATGACCGTTGCATACGGCACTGCCGACGCGACTCCCAATGGCGTGACGGCATCCAATGCGAAGATCGCGAGCGCGAGAGCAATCGCGAGTAAACGGCGGTCACGATGTTGAAAGAGATGTGTGAGACGCGGCATTGGCAAAGTCTTGTGGAAGAGATGCGTGAGTCGGTGAGTGAGAGTCGCCTTTCGCTCTGCGAAGGGGATTGTCGGCTTTTGCTCCGCAAAAGCTGCCTTTCGCGGAGAGGGGGTGATCGTTTCGCCCCCGGTCTTGAGCCGGGGGTTCAACGGCGTTTGCGCTACTTAAAATCAGGGGCAATTCGAGTAACGCAGAGGCCGCTAAACCCCCGAGGCCGGGGCACCCTCTGGGTCGCGGGGGCGATTTAAACACTGCCTCGGAGCGAAAGGCGACTAACCGTCATCGCCTGCGGGTGAATCGCTGGCTGTCAGAATTATTCCCTCTCTGCAAATTCTTCGCCGAGCAGTTGCCGTTGAGTGCGGTGTGCTCGTTACCGGAGTTTGGCTGCCTCTGAGTCAGGCGTTGCCGCGCGATGTTGTGGCAGAGGACTGCGGAGCAGGGCGGGTGTGATCGCTCCTTTGCCGCTGTGCGACCCGGTGTAACGGCGGTTGCATCAGTGAGTCCCTCGTTGAGATGCGTGGCAACCCACGCATTTTTTGCGCCCGCAGGCAGAGCTTCCGGTGCTGGCACACTCATTGCCTTAGCAGCCCGCAGCGCTCGCGAAAGCTGGAACCGCAAAGGAACGGCTCATGACGGAACTAGAGATCGGCCTTGCGAGTTCGATGTGTCTTGATGGTTCAGAGTCCGAGGAAGCGCACTGGGAGTCGCTTTATCTCGATGCTCGATTGAGAGCCGGAAATCACATCATCGAACTCAGTTGGCAAGAGCGCAAGACACTGTGGAATCGAAATGACATCGCACGGGTCTTTGTCGATGTCGTGCATGAATTGGTGGATGTCCCCATTGATGAGATCCCCATCAATGAAGTGAAAGAACTTCTGAGGCAGGTGCATCTGGGAGCATGGGACGTGCTCCCGCCTGAGTTCAGGGATTTTTGAAGTGGCTCGTGACTCGTAGTTTGACTCTCTGAGTCGAGCAGTGTGTTTGAGGAAGGTTCGACTCGGATTGTCGAGCGCGGTGTTGGAAGAGGGCTCGACTCAGAGAGTCAAGCTACGGGTTGCAGCTTCTGCTGATCGACAACTGGATGATTCAATTGAAAGAAGGACTTCAATGGCGTCTTTGACGAACTCACGTTTTGGCTTGATCGAGACATCTCGACTGTCGCGACGCAGGTTTCTGGCAGTGGGTGCGGCAGCGTCGGGAGCGGCATTGCTCTCCGGTTGCGGCGGTGAGTCGGCACCTTCAACGGCACCGTCGGCGGATACGAAACTCGAAGTCTCACCGACAGCAGGCACGATCACAGCGAGTGATGCTCCGGAAGTGAGCGATCTGAAGTTCGGCATCATCGCGCTGACGGACTGCTCGCCACTCGTCATCGCTCATGAGAAGGGGTTGTTTAAGAAGTACGGCATCAACTCGACGATCAGCAAAGGCGCGAGCTGGGCGGCGATTCGAGACGCTCTTTCAAACGGCGACATTCAAGGCACGCACATGCTGCTCGGGATGCCGATCGCGTCGACGATGGGACTGCTCGGGTCTCCGAAGAAGCCGATGGTCATTCCGTGGCTGCTCAATCGAAACGGGCAGGCGATCTCTCTGAAGAATGAACTGAAGGGCAAAGTTGCAGGCGATCCGAAGGCACTGAAACCGTTCGTTGATGCGGCGAAGGCTGCGGGAACTCCAATGACGTTCGCGATGACCTTTCCGCCGGGAACGCATGCGATGTGGATGCGGTACTACCTCGCAGCAGGGGGTATTAATCCTGACACAGACGTCGCGCTCTCGACCGTGCCGCCTCCGCAGATGGTGGCCAACATGAAGGTCGGAAAGATGGACGGCTTCTGTGTCGGCGAGCCGTGGAACGCACGCGCCATCGCAGATGACATCGGCTTCACGTCGGTCTCAACTCAGGAGATTTGGAAGGATCATCCCGAGAAGGCGTGCGCGTTCACGGCAGAGTTTGCGGACAAGAATCCGAAGACCGTGAAGGCAGTGCTGAAAGCTCTGCATGAAGCCAGTGTGTGGCTCGACGATCTCGGCAATCGACCGGAGCAATGCGACATCGTTTCGAAGGCGACCTACATCAATTGTCCGAAGGAAATCATCCTCGGCCGTATGCAAGGGCACTACGACTATGGTGATGGGCGAAAGCTCGAAGATCCGAACTATATGATCTTCAGCCAGCGTAATTGTAATTACCCGCAGCCGAAGTACGTGAAATGGTGGCTGAGCCAGTTCCGCCGTTGGGGCATGGTCGAAGGAGCGCCCGACTACGAGGGCGTCGCGAAGCAGGTGATGCGAACTGATCTCTACGAAGAAGCGATGAAGGAGATCGGCTACGCGCACGGTGGACTCAATAACGATCCCGAGACGCTGTTTGACGGTGTGACGTTCGATCCGACCGACCCGGAGAAGTACGCGACTTCGTGCGCTGTGAAGAATCTCAAAGGCTGATGGCGGAGCGCAAGTAGCTTGGGATTCCATCCCGAGCCGCAGCGGGATGACGTCCTCCTACAAGGTGTGAAAACGCCGTCGAAATTCGGTGCGGAGAAAGCATCAAAGGCGGATCGACTGAATGAGAGCGAGGTACTTGGTCCTCTCCAATCACCGAGTTGGCAACGCAGGTTGAAGTCGCAGGTTAAAGAGCCCCAAAGGGGCGCGATTCGATGGCCAGCATGAAGGTTCAAGTCCGGTACGAGTTCAAGTGTTCGATCAATGTCGCGCGGGTTCCGAATCTCGCCCCGTTGGGGCTTCCGCAATGTTGCGGCGCGTGTCCCCAGTCCTATCGGACTGGGTTATCGAATCGCGCCCCTGTGGCGCGAAAGCAGGCTCGTTGCGAAGCGCACAGCGAAAGTTCTGAAGTCTATATGCGGCGACGAAAGCGATGAGGAAACTATGCCAATTCAGTTGTCTGCATGGGAACTCTGGAAGCAAGCGCTGACGCATTGGGGCGTCTGGAAGCGGTCGTTGGTCATTGGGCTGACGGTCGGAGCGATTCAGGTTGTCGTCAATCAAGGCGATCACTGGTTGCATTGGCGCGTTGATGGAGTCGTCATCGTGAAGACGTTGATCACTCCGTTGATTGGCTTGTCGGTGGCGCTGTTCTCGGCGGCCGGCGCGTTTGTGGAATTGCAGCGTCGCGATGCGGGCTAAGTGCTGCGATGCGGGTGTCGGAGTGAGGCTCGGTTCGCAAACAAGCTCTTGCCCCACCGACCTTGTGTCGGTGGTTATCTGCCTCATGGCTACGGCCGTTCTTTCGGCTCAGTAGCGGTGAGGCAGATAACCATCGGGACAAGCGCGATGGGGACCGATTTTCGGACGAATGGCTGCTTTCGTTGAAGGAACATGATGAGAGACGGAAAGAGCTTCAAAGGCGATTGGCTGTTGTTGCCTTTGGTCGGGGTTGTGGCGGTGCTGCTGTTGTGGACGATGTCGAGCGCCACTTGGGCGAAGACTCTGCCATCGCCGCTGAAGACATGGGAGATGAGCAAGCTCTACGTCATGGAGCCGCTCGCGAAACGCGGCGAGCTTGATCAAGGAGTCGTGCGCTTCACTTGGTACTCGCTGGTGTTAGTGATGAAGGGCTACTCGATCGCTCTGCTGATCGGCACTCCGGTCGGGTTCTTGCTCGGCAGTTCGAAACGGCTGACGCTGATGTTCGATCCGATCATTCAGTTCTTGAGACCCGTTTCGCCTTTGGCATGGCTCCCGCTGGGATTGGTGCTCTTTCAGAAGTCAGAGCCCGCCGCTCTCTTCACGATCGCGCTGTGTGCCATGTGGCCGACGGTCATCAACACTGCGGTCGGTGTAAGAGCTGTTCCACAAGACTACTTGAATGTGGCGCGCGTCTTGAAACTGTCGCGCACGAAGACGCTCTTCAAAGTGCTGCTACCGGCGACGCTGCCTTACATGTTCACGGGGTTCCGCCTGAGTCTCGGTATTGCATGGCTCGTGATCGTTGCCTGCGAAATGTTGATCGGAACGCCGGGCGTCGGGGGCTTCTTGTGGCAGGAATACAACAGCCTCATCTACGAGCACATCATCCTGTGCATCCTCACGATCGGACTGGTCGGCTTCGTGTTGGACCGGCTG